>JBBRUG010000238.1:0-9632 GCA_038247995.1 Chloroflexales bacterium
CACGCAGCTTGGCGGTGCGCGCATGGCGGCGATCTGTCGCGCCGGGCGCGCCTTGGCTGCGGAGCCGCGTGATCTTGCCGCGCTGCGGGCTTGCGCCGCCGAACTGACGGCGCAGAGCGCGCCGCTGGAGTACGCCGAACTGCTCCAGGCGATCGGTGAAGTCGAGGAACAGCAGGCGCATCCGCAAGCGGCGCGCGATGCCTATCTGGAAGCGATTGCAATCCTGGCAACGCTACGCGGCGAGATCCGCCATGGCGCGCAAACGGCGGCGTTTCTGGGGCAACGCCGGCGGCCCTACGAACGCTTGCTCGCTCTCGCCGCCACCACCGCTGATCAGGAATTGCTCTGGCGGGTGCTTGAAGAGCCGCGCGCCGCCGCCCTGCGCGACTGGCTGCAGAATGCCGGCGGCGGTGTTACACCGCCCAGCGATCCTGGTTGGGCCGCGCTGGAGCGCTTGCACACCCAACTGCGTTTGCGCTACGCCGCACAGACCGACCGGGTAAGCGAGCGTTTTCAGCACATGCGCAGCGCACCGCAAGAGCAGGCCAATGTTGCGGCGATCCGCGACCTGGAGCAACAGATCAACGCCCTGCTCGGGGAATTGCGCCGGCGCGATCCACACCAGGCCGCCTGGCAGAGCGGCGCGATCAGTTCGCTCGCCGAGGTGCAGGCTGCCCTTCCCGCCGCTACCGCGCTGCTCAACTACACCCTGGTGAGCCGGCCTGCCCGGCAGCCCGGCCGCTGGGTGCGCGACCTATGGGCGGTTCTGGTGACGAAAACGGATCTGCATGTTGTCGGCCCGTTAGCCTCCTCCGATGACCTTGTACGTCTGCGCGCCGCCCTCGCCCGCACACCCCTCCACGACCGTACCGGCGATCCGCGCCCAGCCCTGGCCGAATTACATCGCTGTTTTGTCGCGCCGCTCGCCTCGCAGCTTGCGCCGTTCGACCACCTTGTGGTCGCCCTGCCCGACGACACGCCCGATCTCCAATTACCGCTCGGTGCGGCCTTCGACGGTACGCATTACCTAATCGAGCGACAGAGTGTGAGTTATACTCCCAGCGCAACTGTTTATGCGCGTTGCTGCAACACACCAGCGCGCCCGGTGCAGCAGGCGCTGGTGGCCGGCTACGGCCCCGATCTGCCCCACTTAAAGCCGGAACTGCACGCTGTCGCCGCTGCCCTGCACACAACGGCGCAGATGGGGCCGTTGCGGGCGGAAGAGTTGGCCGTCGCCATGCACCGTGCCGATCTGATCCACCTGAGTTGCCACGGGCGCGTCGGCACCGATGCGCGTTTTGCGCTGCTCACTATCGGCCCCAATACGTACCTGTTTGCCCACGATTGTTTCGCCACGCCGCTGCACGCCGAATTGGTTGTACTAAGCGCCTGCGACGTCGGACGCGAGCCGCAGGCGACGCTTGGTATGGTCGGCGGCTTCCTGGCTGCCGGTGCGCGCAGCGTACTAGCGGCGCTCTGGCCTGCCGACGACCGAGCAACCTACGAACTGATGCGCCGCTTCTACACGGCGCTTACAGCCGCGCCGCATCCCAACCGCGCTACAGCTCTGGCCCTGGCCCAACGCTCCTTGCTCGCCGACCCCGCCCTTAGCCACCCGGCCCTCTGGGCACCCTTCCTGCTCACCGGCGCCACCGAGCCGCTTTCGCCATAAGCACCACCAGGTAGATACCTTCTACACCGTGCGGCGCTACCGCACAGTGCTTTTCGTTGATCTGGAAATAAGAGACAAAACAATAATTGAAACAATAACGATTTTGTAATAGTTTGCTTATTTGTTTTTCATCTGAGTGACGATAATATGTAGTACGCTACGGCGAACCAGACTCAATACCTTTCACATACGGCGGATCAACCACCCTGCGACAGGTTCAGGGAGGCGGCGAATGCACGAGGTACGAATGCCTGCCGCATTCGTACTTCGTGGTGTATTCGTGGTCGGTTGGGTTTAGTAGTGGTCGAGACGGCTCGCGTTTTTAGACGGTTGCGTCATGCCTTTCAGGCGTCGGATGGCGGCGCTTGAGTGATTTGCTAGAGCCCATAAGGAGCCGGTATGGTCACCTTCAGTCGTACGCAGCGGGTGCTGCTGCTCAGCCTGACGTTCGTGCTACTCGCCGTTGGTGTGCCTGTTCTGCGCGCCACGCTCGTGCCGCCCGCCGATGCCGCTGCAACGTTGCAGCAAGGGCCTGTATATCTGCCCTACAATCCACGTTTAGCCAGCGCATATGCGCAGCAGTATGTGATTCCAGGCGGGGGTGCTACAAGTGCAGTATTCGTTGCATGTGCGCTGAATGCGGCGGGGATTACAGCGCTGGATAGTGGGGCTCCGTGGAACGGTCGGCAAACCTGTACAGTCGATACACCAACGAGTACGGCGAATGCAATCGCAGCCTGGTCGCAGATGATCCCGTCATTCAATCCGCCGATCTTTCCTGCGGGCTGGAGCAGGCTTAGCGATCGATCGCTGGTACGCGAAGGCGATCTGGTCTTTATTGCGCTGAATGATACGACAGTTCCCTGTCTGGGCGGGATTATCGCTGCCAGTCAGCCTGTTGAAAGCCTCGCCCCCGGCCTTATTTCCGATCCTGGTCAACTCAGCTTTTATATGCACTCCTTTGTGGAAAACAACAATTCAATTCGTGAAAGGATCATTCCTTTCACTTCCTTTGGTGAAGAATGGCGATGCGATATCAATCGGCCAACTACCGACTATAGCGTTCACTACATCCGCATCAACGCCGACTTCACCCCACCCGTGTTGCCGACCGTAACGCCCGTTGCGCTCGACTACACCGGCGCGCCACAGACGGTGGCCTGGCCGGAAGCTACCGATGGCGAAGCGGGGATGGGCACGTATCAGTTGCAGGATGGCGCGGGCAGTGCGCTCACCGAGCCGACGACGGCGGCGGAAGCGCCGCTTAACCCCGGCATGTGCAGCGAAACGGCGTACACGATTGTCGCCGCCGATGCGGTGGGCAACGCGGCCACTACTTCGCTCACCGTGCGCACCTTCCACCAGGGCGATTTTAATCGCGATGGGCTGATTGATGACACAGATTACGATCAACTCGAACGCTGGATCGACGGAACCGAAACGCCTCCGCCGCCCCATGCCGATCTCACCGGCGACGGCGCCGTGACGATCGACGACCTGCTATTGTTGACGCTACGCCTCGGCGAGAGCTGTAGCGTGCGCGAAGAAGGAGGCGTCTAATGCGCCTCTTCCGCTTTGTGCTCACCCTGATCGTACTGATCGGCGCCGTGGCTCCGGCGCGCCCGCTTCAGGCCGCTCAGGCGAACCAGCCCGCGCCGCCCGTCGTCGATGTACTGCACTACCCTTGCGGCTACGGCGCGCTGATCGCCCCGCAAGCCGTGTGCATCTACGGGCAGGTGCGCTCCGCCGCCGGCTCGCTCGCCGGCATCGAGGTCACCGCAAGCTGGCGCGAGGGCAATCAGACGCTGACACTCACCGACACCACCCGCCAGCGCCCGATCGACCCGGTCGGCGAATATGGTTTCACCATTCCGCTGACTTCCGAGACGCCGCTCAAAGAGCTTGTCGGCAAGCCGATCACGCTTACAGCGACGGTGGATGGTCGGGAGGTGCGCCAGCGCTTCCTGCTCAGCCCCGATCCGGTGGCGCTCGTTCAGCAGGTTGATCTATTCACCGAAGGCGGGACGCAGTCGGTGATCTTCGGGCGGGTGTATGCCGCTGGCGAACCTGCAGCGCGCATCGGTCAAGACGTCGCCCTGCAGTACACGCCGCCGGGAACAACGCAAGCGTTGACCTTCACAACGACTACCGGCCTCGATCCCATCTTCGGTCAGCCCATCTATAGCTTTGCGCAGAATATTCCCGCCGGTACAACCATTACCCTCGCCGCCAGCGATCCGCTCTCACCGACGTTGCGCGTCGTGCGCACCTTCACCTGGGAGGGCGAGGCGGCGCTGATCGACCTGCACCTGGGCTGGGATTGTGATTACACCATTCCAGGACGCTCGGCGAAGGGACTGCCGGAGCGCTTCTGCCTGGCGCTGATGGTCACCCGCGACGGTGAGCCGGCGACCGGCGCGACGGTTGTGGCGAGCCGTGGAGCAGAGTCGATCACTGCCACCACTGCGGCGTTGCCGCTGCTCGATCAGGATGATCCGCCGATCCTGGCACCACAGTTCAACGCTGCGCTCAACCTGGCTGATCTGCTTGAAGGTGCAGATACTACCGAGGAAATCCTGGTCAATGTCTACCAGGAGGAGTATGCCGCGCAGCTACGGCTGAATGTGGGTAATCTTCGTGGCTCGAGCATTGCTAAGCTGGTCAACCTGGAACTGACGCCTGAATGGGCCACTGTGGACGACAGCGTCGCGCTCGGCGCAGTAACCCACCTGAACCATACGTCCGCCTTCGGCACGATCGCCATCGCCGACGCGCAGGTGTATCGCGACCTACAGAGCCGCCGTGATTTTACGCCGCTCGGTAATCCGCTGCCCGCGCCGGGGCGGGTTGTGGCCGAATGCAACGGCCAACTGCTCGCGCTCAGTGCCGGCGGGCTGTATCGCTTGGCGGAAACGGAAAATGTAGTTACCTGGGAGGAAGTGCTGCCCGAAACCGTCGGCTTCAACGGGCGCGCATTGCTCGTAGTGGGCGATACGCTGATCATCGGGCGAGGCACCAGCAGCGAACAGATCCGGCGCTATGCGAACTGCGGCGGCGGCGGGTTGCTGAGCTCTGCAACGCTGGGCGACCGGCCGGTGAGCGCGCTGGCCCAGGGCGGCGGAGCGCTCTTCGCCGCCACCGAGGGCACCGGGATGTTCCGCTCAACCGACGCCGGGGCTGCGTGGGAAGCCTTTAATCCCGACCCTGCCTCTGCCAATCTGCGCGTCAGTGCCCTAGCCGTGAACGAAGCGGCGGGAAGCTGTACGCTCTACGCGGCGGCTGCCGGGGCGATCTATGAAACGACCTGCGCTGGCGCGCCTACCTGGACAAATCTTTCCGCCCCGCCGCTGAGCTTTATCAGCGCGCTGGGGGTTGCGCGCGGGCTGGGCGCTGCCGGCACGCTTTTCGCTGCTGGGGCCGGTGGTCTCTATCAACTGCTCGGTTCAACCTGGCAGCGCCGCGCCAATAATTTCGACGGCCCACGTAATCTGCTTGCGATGGCTGTGCAACCCACCAATCAGGCCTCAAGCCGAATCTGGCTCGGCAGCCTGAATGACGGCGTCTGGATCTACACCAATGTCGACCCCGAAGTCGATGTGCAACTCAGCCTGGGCACGCTGGCGGCGCGTCCCGATGAAGAGGTCGCCGGCACGCTCACCCTGCGCAACATCGGCGGCGCCCCGGCCCCCGGCCTTACCGCAACGCTGGCGCTTCCGTTCGGCCTGGAGTTTGTGAACGTGGACGGCAACGCGATCAGCGACGCCAGTTGGAGCCTGAGCCCGTTGGACCTGCAGCCCGGCCAAACGCGCACAATCGCCTTCACAGTGCGGATGCTCCCGCCGTCGCCACCCGCGCTGATCTGGAGCTCGTCGCCCCAACTCACGGCTACCATCAGCGCTACGCCGGCACTCATCGGCGACCAACCGGGGAACAACAGCGCCAGTGAAATCATCGAGTCGCTGCCAGCTAAAGCCCCCGATCCGAGCATCGCGCTCCAACTGCTCGACACCGTGCGTCCCGGCATGACCAGCTTCCCCGTCAGCGTGCTCATCGATAATATGGGCGAACTCGACGCCGAGCAAGTACAGGTGACGCTGAGCGGCGATCTGCAAGGCGTGACGCTCACGCCCGCCGCCTTCACCATCAGTCGCCTGCCCGGCAGCGGGTCAGGGTGGTCGTGCACGAACTGCCGCCGGACGGTGTGGGTCGAGGCGAATGCGCCGCTGACGAACAGCGATGTGTTTACACTCACGGCGACGTTGACCACGCAGAGCGCCGATCGGCTGGACGACAACAATACAGCTACACTGCGCGTCGATCCTGGCGCTCGACCAGCCTACCTGCTGCTTACCAACCTGAGCCGCCTGGAAGCGTTGGAAGGCGGCAGCCGACCTAACGAGCGCGCTCGTTACGCCGTGCGCAACTTCCTCGCCGACAGTGGCGTATCGGCGGCGCAACTGGATGTCGGCCCGCAGATCAACGCCGACCTGGATGCAATCGACAGGCTGCTGCGGAACGACGACCCGAACGACTATGACCAGATTGCTGAACTGACGATGGACGTGAATATGACGGTGCGCAAGGCGATTTTTGAATGGATCGCCAACAATGATCCTGATCTGGCATACTTGCAGAGCGTGGTTATCGTCGGTGGCGACCGGGTGATTCCCTACGGCATCGTGCCGCTCGATGTACGCAGCACCGGCGATAATCTGGCCGAGCGCGCCTTCGCCCAGGACGCCCGTGAGATCAGCGACATGGCCGCATTCCGCCGCAGCCCGGTTCATGCCGCGCTACTGGCGAACTACTACCCAGCTGACGACATCTACGGAATCGCGCCCGATCACGACTTCGTCGCCGAACCGACCCTGCCTGCTTTCCCGGTGGCCCGCCTCGCCGAGCGCTCCACCCACATCCATAGCCAGTTGGAAAACTACACCCAGGATGCGGGTCTGCGCAACATGCCTCTTCCATCTCAACGCGGCATCATCGGCTATGCGCCGCTGCTCACAGAAGATCAGTGGAACAAGAGCGGTTCGCTCTGGCCTGAGGCGATTAAGCTGGCACGCGGCAGCAACTACAATGGCCCGCCGCTTAATGTCGCCATCCTCGGCGGTCACGGCCACATTAACGCGATTGGCGATATTCTGATCGATCGCCTGCGGCGTATGCTGCAACCAAGCATGCCCCTGGTCTGGACGGTAAGTTGCCATACCGGCCTGAGCATCTTCGGCGGCCCGAGCCTGCCGCAGGTGGTGATCAGCACTGCCCCAAGCGGCGATAAGGACGACCGCAAGGCCGGCGGCGCCTACATCGGCAGCATTCCCTATGCCTACGCCGCCGTCGATACGATCGAGTACAACGAGCGTCTGGCGCTGATCTTCCAGGAGGTGCTGGACGATCGGAACTTCCACGGCAAAACCATCGGCGCAATCGTGCACGAAGTGAAGCAGCGCTACGTAGCCGAGCGCGGCGGCGCGGAGCAGATGAAGCCGCTGGACTGGAAAGTGATCTGGGGCCTGGCCCTATACGGCCTGCCGATGCAGACGGTGAGCAATACCACGACTATGCTCGTGCCGCAAACGCAGGCTGCGCCGGCCGCCACAGCGCCGACGCCCGCCGCCGACGGCACGTTCCGCCTTACGTTAACCCCGCCCATCTCTCCGACCTACACGCTCGACCCGTCGCCGCGCGAAAACTGGCCTACCAGCGGGCTGCCTAACTACGGCCGTAACGCTGATGCCGTAGGTCGCCGCGGTGAAGGCAGCACCCGCCAACCCTACTGGCAGGCCATTCTGGAGCCGCACGTTGGGCCTGATGGCGTCCTCCTCGTGCCACAGGGTGTGCTGTTTACCGGCGCGGCCTACGACATCTACGCGCCCTTTGATCCCTTTGTCGTAGCGGCGCTGCCGCTCAGTCAGGCGCCTGCCGCCATTCACGAACCGGCCCTTGCTCCGCTGAACGGCTGGGAAGACACGGCTTTGCTCGAAACTATACCGCTGAGCGATGGTCGCCTGCACGTTCGGCTCTGGCTGGGCCAGTACGGTGAGTTCGCCGGCGCAGGCTATGAGCGCTTGCTGCGCGCCCCGCAGTTGGAGGTCGTCTACGGTCCGGACACCGGGGCCGACTGGGTGCCTTCCGCCCAGGTCGGCGCGTGCGTTGTCGGTGGGCAAACCAATATTGCCGTTAGCGTCGCCGCCGACGCCGATGTGGTGAGCGGCCAAGCAGTCTACACCACCGGCGCCGGGAGCTGGGAGCGCGTGGCTTTGGCGAACGATAACGGCCTGTTGACGGCCGCCGTACCCAGCAATCCCAACCTGGAATTCTTCGTCCAGTTGGTACGTAGTACCGGCGAAGTCGCTACGCTCGCCGCCGACGAACACAGCTACTTCACGCCCGCAAATGCGCGCTGCGGAGTGTACGTTGAACAGGGCGCGATCGCCGTCTACGACTTCAATGCGGGCAGCGGCGCGCTCGTCCCCGATGTGTCAGGCTATAACGAGCCACTCGATCTCACAATCACCGGCGGCGGGGGGGCGTGGACGACGGGCGGCTATACGCTCGGCTGGCCCAGCGTGATCCGCTCGACCGGCACGGCGACGAAGATCAACACCGCGCTGGCGGCAAGCGGCGCGTTCAGCATCGAACTGTGGGTGACGCCGGCTACCGGTAGCGCCAGTTCAGCGCGCCTACTGACCATCTCGTCCAACCCAAGCCAGCGCAACCTGACGTTACAGCAAGGCTCATTTGAGCTGCGGGAGCCGTGGTTAATCCATACCCGCCTGCGCACCACTGCCAGTGGTAGCGGGGGGCCGGCGCTACTCACCCCTGCCGGCGCGCTGCGCGCAGGGGAGCTCGCCCACATCGTCTACACGCGCGACAGCAGCGGCACCACGCAAATCTATGTCAACGGCGTGGAAGTGGCCGCCGGCACAAGCGTCGGCACACTGAATAACTGGAATAGCACCTATCCGCTGGTACTCGGCGGCGAAGCCGATCGCACCAACCACGGCTGGAAAGGTACATATCATCTCGCAGCGATCTATGATCGCGCCCTTACCGCCGCTGAGATCGATCGGGCCTACTTTGCCGGCCCGGAGCGGCGCTAAACCGGCGGGCCGAGGCAACAGCTTCGCCGTTGCCTCGGCCAAGATCAGGTAAACGTAGCGGTATGTTACGCGAAGGTTCGAACGAGTTTATGCGGTTAATCGGGCCTTTGTGCGAACCTTAAGGTAAATTTCTTTACCTCAGCGTTATAGCAGGCGGAAACAGGTTTGGTCAGTTTAGGTTTAGGGCTTCCTGACGAGGTAGAGATAAACGCCGGGGCAAATCGACCAAACCTATTTCCGGCACCTATATCAACGCCCGACACAGCAACGCGCCCCGACGAATGACCGCCGGGGCGCGTTTGCATACTGGAATTGTTCCTATGGCAGTTCTTCACTCAGCCCGCGCTGTTTGGCTGATATATCCAGCGTTTGAGTTGCCCCAGGCGCACACCAATGCCGCCGCTGGTGTGGACAATGCTGCCGAGATCCGCGAGAACGGCGCTGTCTTGGAGCGCCAAGGCCAGCGCCGGCGCATAGTCGGCGCCCAAATTGATCAGTGTTTCAACGTACGGGCCGCGCCGGTGGAGCTTCCTTCGCAGCTCAACGCGAACGCCGTTGGCGATCTGGTGGGCAAGCGGCGCGCTCATGCGCAGATCGTAGTCCTCGATCAGCACGTCGTCACGGATGACTTGGCGTTCGCTTATTTTCGGAGTCGGTTCGTGAAATTGCCCCACCAGCAGGCGAAAATTGGCTCCTTGGAAGGCTTACTACCCCACTTGATGGCTAATCTGGCCGAAACGCTTTACACATTCCGATTTCGTGTACGCCAAAGTGGGGGGTTGCTCTCGATTTGAGCCGGTTTTTCGCGTGCAAGTGGGGAGAGAATTTCATTTAGCGCCCAAAAAAATAAG
>JBBRUG010000239.1:0-9579 GCA_038247995.1 Chloroflexales bacterium
ATTTCTACACGCCCGCTGCGCGTGATGTAGATGATGCAACTGATGAGGACGACGAATTCGCTGAGGTGCAACCAACCCGGCGCCGTTCCGGGCGCATCCTCGACGATGACGAATAGACCGCAGTAGATTGTGCGGCCACGCTGCTGCTCAGCGCCCACGTGCGTTGGCGCTGCGTGGCCGTTCGTTTTGCGGTGTGAATGAGAGAGGATTAGTTTATGTCGCTTGAGGAGCAAATCGTCCGCTTGGGCGATGTCGGTCGCCCGCTTGCTCAGGCTGAATTGAAGGTGATTGCCAACCTGGAACAGGCCGGACTCGCCGATTTTTGGCCCGTCTGGCAGACGTTTCCGCCCGAACGCCGGCTCGCGATTATTCAGACGATTGATAGCCTGGCTGAAGATAATATCGACCTCGATTATCGGCCCGTTTTACGCGCCTGCCTGCGCGACTCCGATCCCGCTGTGCGCGCTGCTGCGGTGGCAGGCTTGTGGGAAGACGAAACTGAGGCGACAATGGATCGCCTGATCCGGCTCATCGGTGATGAAGCAGGCGAGGTGCGGGTGGCGGCGGTTGTCGCTCTGGCCGCCTTTGCCTATCGCGCCGAAGTCGAAGAATTGTCTGCCCCTGCCGCGCAGCGCGTGTATGCCGCGCTGTTGCGCACCGCCACCGATCCCGAAGAGCCGCTCGATGTGCGCCGGCGGGCGATCGAAGGCTTGGGCTACTTCGCGAATTCGCGTGAAGCTCAGGCCGAGATTGGGCGTGCATATGCCCATCCGGAATTAGCTATGCGTGAGAGTGCGGTGCTCGCCATGGGCCGTTCGATGCGCGAAACATGGATGCCCTACGTCCAGCGCGAACTCCAGAGTCCGTCACCCGCGATGCGCTATGAAGCGGCGCGCGCGGTTGGCGAGTTCGGGGAAGAGGGCCGTCCAATGCTTCCGGCGCTGCTTCCGCTCGTTGATGATGATGATATTGAGATCGCCGCCACGGCGATCTGGTCGCTGGGCCAGATTGGTGGCCCCAATGCCCGCCGCATTCTTGAACGTCTGGTGCGTTCACGCGATGACGGACGGCGTCAGGCTGCACAGGATGCGCTTGATGAATTTGCGCTTGATCAGCTTTAGGTAGGCAGTGTATGCCCATTCATTACACGAACCTCGCCGATCTGCACGCTCCGTACGCTCATATTTATCTCTCGCCGCACCTCGACGATGCTGCTATTTCTTGTGGTGGCAGCATCGCGCGCTTCGTCGCTTCCGGCGATGCGGTTCTGGTGGTGAATATCTGTAGCGCTAGCCCACCTGTCGGCCAGGCGCTGAGCGCCTTCGCGCAGCAGATGCACGCTCAGTGGGGGCTACCGCCGGCTGAAGCTGTTCAGCAGCGGCTCCACGAGGATATCGAGGCGCTTGAAACCCTCGGTGTTGATAGCTATCAACTGGATCTGCTCGATGCGATCTATCGTTGTCCTGCCGACTATGTGAATGATCCAACCCTTTTCGGCACAATTGCTTCCGACGACAGCCTGGCTAAAACCCTGCTGAGCCATTTACAGCCGTTGGTGGCGCGTTTCCCCGGCGCGATTATCTACGCTCCTCTCGGTGTCGGCAATCACGTCGATCACCAGGCGACCTACCATGCAGCGATGGCGCTGGCCAAGCAAGGTTATACGGTCGCTTGCTACGAGGATTTGCCCTATACGGCTGTGCGGGGAGCACTCGAACGGCGTCTTAGTCAGATCGGCGGCGCCGATCTGTTCTTGCCTACGGTTATGGCGATTGACCCCACCTTGGCGCGCAAGATCAGCGCAATTGAAGCGTATGCCAGCCAGATCGGTACGCTTTTCGGCAGTAGTACCGCTATGGAACGCACAATCCGCGAGTACGCCGAGGGCCTGCGCCCTGATAGCAGTACCTATGGCGAACGGATCTGGGTGCGTCGCTAGCCCTACGCCATTGATGTAGCGCAATAACGATGAGCAGAACGATTGCACTCCTCCACACGCCGGCGCGCTTTGTGCGCCATCCGAATGCAGTGCCGTCACCCGCTCAGGGGTGCGGATCAGGGCCAAAAAGGGGCGGATGGAACGATTGCACTCCTCCACACGCCGGCGCGCTTTGTGCGCCGTCCGAATGCAGTGCCGTCACCCGCTCAGGGGTGTGGATCAGGGCCAAAAAGGGGCGGATGGAACGATTGCACTCCTCCACACGCTGGCGCGCTTTGTGCGCCATCCGAATGCAGTGCCGTCACTCGCTCAGGGGTGCGGATCAGTGTGCTTATGCGATCTGAAATAGACTTGGCGCTTGCCATTATTGAACCGGCCCACGAGGTCTGGCAGGCATTTGTTGATGCGCATCCACAAGGCAACTTGCTGCAAGGCGCTGCCTGGGGCGATCTTAAGGCGCAGTTTGGCTGGCAGGCCCGCCGGATCGCCGTAAGCGACGCGGCAGGGGTTATTGTTGCCGGCGCTCAGGTGCTCTTCCGCAGACGGTACGGCCTTAGTGTCGCCTACACGCCGCGTGGTCCGCTGTTGAGTGGAACGGCGCATGTTGATCGGGTGTTGCTGAGCGCAATCGCACGTTCCGCCCGCCGGGCGCGGGCCGTGTTGCTGCGCCTGGAACCGAATTGCCGCGAAACCCATCCTCAGTCCGACCAGTTGCATAGCTGGATGCTGCTCCAAGGCTTACGCCCCGTGGCGAGTATTCAACCGCGCAGTAGCGTCCATGTTGATCTGCGCCGTTCCGAAGAGGCAATCTTTGCCGCCTGCTCCAAGGGCCATCGGGCCGATATCCGCCGCGCTGAGCGCCAGGGTGTTCAGGTGCGCGTCGGCGCCGCCGCCGACCTGCCGGCCTTCCACGCGATTATGGTTGCAACCGGAGCGCGGGCCGGTTTTGGCGTGCATAGTGCAGCCTACTATCAGAGCGTCTGGGCGCTGCACGGGCCGCGCGCCCGCCTATTTTTAGCTGAATTGAATGGCGTACTCGTTGCCGCCCAACTAGTCTGCGCTGATGCCCAGATGGGCGCCTACCTCTACAGCGGCGCCCTGGACGAGGGCTTGCGCGCCGGCGCCAATCACCTACTCGCATGGCATGCTATCCGCTGGGCGCGTGATCAGGGCTGCCATACCTACGACCTCTGGGGCATCCCCGATGCGTTTGGTCAGGCCGCCGCTGCTGCCACGTCTGCCGAACGCGAAGCGCTCGAAGCGGCAGCGCAGGCCGATCCGCTGATCGGCGTTTATCGTTTCAAGAAGGGCTTCGGCGGCGCTGTGGTGCGTTATCTGCCCGCCTACGATCTGCCGCTCATCCCACCCCTGTATCGCCTCGCGGTGCGCCGGATCGACGGATAAAATTGACCACATCTGTCATTGTGTACGCGGACGGCATTGCTTGATGATCCGGGAGCATCGCGAAGCTCCCCTACTGATCCGATTATTGCTATGAATCCTTTTCTCCGCGATCTGCTTACTAACATAACGACCGTCCAGATCATTGGCGATCTTGATCGCCCAATCGCCGGCCTGGCCTACGATTCGCGTCAGGTAACGCCGGGTGGGCTGTTTGTCGCGATTCGCGGCTATCACGTCGATGGCCACGCCTATGTCGCGCAGGCTGTCGCCCGGGGCGCAGCCGCCGTGGTGGTTGATGCGCGCCATTGGTCGGGTGATGTGCCTGCCGGGGCAACACTGATTGTTGTGCCCGGTAGCCGCGTGGCGCTCGCGCCGCTTGCTGCGGCCTGGTACGCGCATCCGGGCCGCGAACTGACCGTCGTTGGCGTGACCGGCACAAAGGGTAAAAGCACCACGACCGACTTGATCAGCCAGGTGCTCGATGGCCTGGGGCATACTACGGGCCTGATCAGCACGGTGGACTTCAAAGTTGGCCTGCGGCGCTGGGCGAACAGCACGCGTCAAAGCACACCCGAGGCGCCTGAAGTGCAGGCATTGCTGCGTGAGATGGTTGCGGCAAATTGTACCCACGCCGTGGTTGAAGCGACCTCGCACGCCCTTTCGGCGCGTTGGAATCGTCTGGGCGGCTGCGCCTTTGATCTGGCGGTGTTCCTCAACATCACCCACGAACACCTCGATTATCACGGCAGCTTTGAGCAGTATCGCGCCGACAAAGCGCGTCTCTTTGCAATGCTGGAAACAGGTGCGGCACCTGCGCGGGCCTGGGCCATTGCGAATGCCGATGATCCGAGTTGCACTTACTTTCTTGAAGCTGCGCCGGCTACGGCCCGCCGGCTTACGTTTGGCCTGCACGCCCCTGCGGATGTACAGGGCAATCTTCTACAGGCAACCCCAGACGGCGCGACCTTTCAGGTGCGGACACCGTGGGGCAACGCTGAAGCGCGGATTAGCCTACCGGGGCCGTTTAACGTTGCTAATGCGCTGGCGACGCTATGCGTGGCGCTAACGCAGGGCGCGTCGCTTGATGCAGTTGTAGCCGCCCTCGGCTCGGCGCGCGCCCCGCGCGGCCGGATGCAGGCTGTCCGTGCAGGCCAACCCTTCAGCGTGATCGTGGATTACGCACACAACCCCGACTCGTTTGAGCAGGTTTTTTGGCTGCTTCAGCCGCTTACTCCAGGCCGAATGATCGCTGTGTTCGGCAGTGCAGGCGAACGTGATCTGGCCAAGCGCGCGATCCAGGGCGCGATCGCCGGGCGCTACTGTGCGCTCAGTGTGCTCACCGACGAAGATCCGCGCGGCGAAGATCGGGAGGCGATCATCGCTCAGATCGCCGAGGGTGTGGCAAGCGTCGGTAAGCGTGAAGGTGAAGGCTACCTGTGCATCCCCGATCGGCGCGAAGCCATCCGGGTTGCCTTTGCTGCTGCCCAACCCGGCGATCTGGTTTTGCTGCTCGGCAAAGGCCACGAAGGTAACATTATCTATGCTCATGGCAGCGAACCCTGGGACGAAGCCGGCGTAGCGCGGGCACTCCTGGCGGAAATGGGTTATCGCGCAGGGTGATGGAGCGATGAGCTTATTCCGCCGAAAGGTGTACCTGCGCGCCCATGAATGCAGGGTATACTGAGTCTAGTGTTTGTCTAGTCAAATAGTGATTTGACGATTGTTCACTGGGTGGTGGCAGGTGGCGTAGCCGCATGCTACCACCCAGATGTCTTGAAATTCTATGGCTTCAATCAGCGCGCGGCGGGCGCTTCCCGCCGAACCTTCCACGCGGCGCCGGGTGTTCAGCTTGGCGCTGCCGGCCGTTTTTGAGCAACTGCTGAATACACTTGTCGGCCTGGCCGATGTCTATATGGTCGGCAATCTCACGCTTGTCGCCGCCACTACTCTTGGTTATACGAGTGCCACTGCGCTAAACGCCACCGGCCTGGGCAACCAGTTTACCTGGCTCGTAATGGTGCTGTTTATGGCCGTCGGCATCGGCAGCACAGCGCTCACCGCGCGCGCCATTGGGGCACGCGACACGCCGATCCTTGCGCGGATTGTGCGTCAGTCAATTGTGTTGGCCATCGTCGTTGGCCTGATCGCCCTCGTCGGCGGGTTGCTCTTTGCTGAGCCATTCCTGCGCCTCCTGGGCACGCCCGCCGAGGTGCTGCCGCTGGCCACAGGCTATGTGCATATAAATGCGCTGGCCTTCTTCCCCACAGCGCTATTGCTGGTTGGCACAGCTATGCTGCGCGGCGCCGGTGATACCCGCACGCCACTCTATGTGATGCTCGGCATCAATATCGTGAATATTGGCATTACCTGGTTGCTCGTCAATGGTCAGTTCGGCCTGCCGGCCATGGGCGTCGACGGCGCGGCGATCGGCACAGCGGTTGCGCGTGGCCTCGGCGGCCTGGTGCTGATTGGGTTGCTGGTGCGCGGTCATTCTGGGCTGCGGCTCAGTTGGGATCCGCGGCCTGATCGCGAAACATTGCGCCGGTTGGTGCGGATCGGCCTGCCGACAGCCGGCGAGCAATTGCTCTTCCAGGGTGCGCTGCTGATCTTTATTCGCTTCGTGAATGGTCTGGGGACGGCTGCCTACGCCGCACATACGGTCTCGATCAGTATTGAGTCGCTCTCGTTCCTGCCGGGCCTGGGCTATGCCGCTGCGACCAGCGCGCTGGTTGGGCAGGCGTTGGGCGCCCGTAATCCGCGCCAGGCCGAAGCATACACCTACGAGGCGTTGCTCCAGGGCGGCCTGATGATGGCGCTGATTGGCTCGACAATGGTATTCTTCCCGCAAACCTTAACGGCGATCTTCGTCAACGATCCGGCGGTCATTCAAGCCGCCGCGGCGCCGCTCCGTGCCGCCGGCCTCGTGCAGCCGGCTCTGGCCGTAAGTTTTATCATGCTTGGTGCGTTGCGCGGCGCCGGCGATACCCGTTGGCCGCTCTACAGTCGGATGCTCACGACCTGGGGCGTTCGCCTTCCGCTGACGATTCTGCTGGTGGTGTACCTGGACATGGGTCTGGGCGGGATCTGGCTGGCAATGTGTACCGATTTCACGTTCCAGGCCATTCTGGCCCTGCATCGCTTCAACTCAGGTCGTTGGCAGCGGATTGAAGTATGATGGTCAGGAGTCAGGAGTCAGGAGTGGGGCGCGTTCGTCGCAGGCATTCAAGGCCTGCAGCGTTTTAGTGCGCCGCCCGTCTCATTGTATTCAGCGCTTTTCAGTGTGCCCATGGTAGAACTTGCGCCCAATAATCCCTACACGCTCACGCTGGCCACACCGATTGTAGCTGCTGCCGGTGCGCTTGGTTATGGCGTTGAGGTAGCGCGCCAGCTTGGGTTGACGCAGCCGGGCGCTGCACACGGCCTGGGTGCGATTATCACCCGGACAACCACGCAACGCGCCCAGCGCGCCCGTCCATTACCGGCCCTGCTTGAGACGCCCGGCGGCCTTTTGCAGATTGGCCTGGAGCACAATCTCGGCCTACGGGCGATCCAGGAGCGTTTTGCGCCGATCTGGGCCACCTGGAAGCAGTTGCCCGTAATTGTGAGTGTTGCCGGTGGCGATGCGCGTGAAGCGGCTGAACTTGCCGGCGCGCTGGAGTTGATCGAAACAGGTGGCGTAGCCGGTATCGAGTTGTCTTTGGCGCTTTGTAATGCCCTGGACGTAACCGCTGCGACAACCCTGGTGCGCGCTGTGCGGCGAGCAGTGATGCTGCCGTTGCTGGTAAACCTGCCGATCGACGTTGCCGACCTGGTGCGCTTTGCGCAGGCTGTGGCAGCAGCGGGCGCCGACGCGCTGGTGGTGGGTGCCGGTTCGCGCGCCGCTGCGCCGGGGCCGGGCGGCGTACTCTACGAAGGACGGCTGAGTGGCCCGGCGGTGCGTCCGCTGGCCTTGCGCGCTGTGGCTGCCATCTGCGCTGCCGTAGACGTTCCGGTGATCGGTATGGGCGGCGTTACAACAGTGCAAGATGCTCAGGCGCTGCTGGATGTCGGAGCGACCGCCGTGGGGCTTGATACGGCCTTGCTTCATGATCTGCGGAGTGCAGCGCGGATTGCGGTTGGGCTGGGTGCTTGACGCCCTTTCCGCCGTATGCTATAGTTCGCCACAGGAAGCGACTGAAAGCCAAACTCACGTTATGCAGCATTTGCACAACAGTTTTTATTACGGCTTTTATTTTACCAGCCACCATATGGCCTGGTCGTTTCGCACTGTTTAGAAAACTCCTGTCAGTAGACAAGTTTCCAGAGGGCGTGAAGCGAACCAGCTTCACGCCCTCTCTGTTTTTTCGGCGTTAGAGAGGAGCAGAACCAATGCAAGTCCGCTGCCGAGGCGTCCGTGGCGCCACTACCTGCGACGAAAACTCCCGCGACGCGATCTTAGAGGCTACCCGTGAACTCGTGAGCCTACTGATCGAGGCGAATGGAATCCATCCCGACGATATCGCCAGTGCGATCTTTACCACCACGCCCGATCTCAACGCCGAGTTTCCCGCCGTAGCCGCCCGCGAACTCGGCTGGCTCGACACCGCCCTGCTCTGTGGCCACGAAATGTACGTGCCCGGTAGCCTCCAGCGCTGCATCCGCGTCCTCGTCCACTGGAACACTGAACGCCGTGCTAATGAAGTTGTTCACGTCTATATTCGCGGCGCCAAACAATTGCGCCCTGAGCGTGCCGCGATGACCATAGCCTTCCGCACGGCCCAAGTGGAAGAAGGCGGCGCCCAGTGAGCCCCAACCCGACTACGATCCGCCCGGATCTGCGCCCTGTGCGCTGGCCGGCGCCATTGCCCGTTATTGCGTTAACGAATCCGAGCGTGAAGGAGATCGAGGCCATGATTGTCGTAATGCAGTCCGGTTCAACTCCCAATCAGATCGATGCCGTGTTGGAACGTTTGGGTGAACATCAGCTCCAGGGCCACCTGGTTCACGGCGCCGAGCGAATCGTGATCGGTGTGGTGGGCGCGGCTATTCCGCCGACCCTGCGCGAGGAGCTTGAGCACTTCACCGGGGTGAAGGAGACCGTACGGATCACGCAGCCCTACAAGCTTGTCTCGCGTGAGTTGCGCCCCGCCGATACGGTGGTTGATGTGGGCGGGGTACTGGTCGGCGGTGGGCGCGCAGTGGTGATCGCCGGGCCGTGCGCTGTGGAGAGCGAAGAGCAGATTATGGAGTCGGCGCGGGCCGTGCGCGAGGCCGGCGCGAGTATGCTGCGCGGCGGCGCCTTCAAGCCGCGTTCGTCGCCCTACACCTTCCGCGGCATGGGTGAGGCCGGGCTCAAATTGCTGGCTCAGGCCCGTGAGGAGACCGGGCTGCCGATCGTCACTGAGGTGATGACCCCGAACGATGTTGATCTGGTGGCCCGTTACGCCGACATGCTCCAGATCGGCGCGCGCAATATGCAGAACTACCAGTTGCTTGAGGAAGTTGGCCGTACCGGCAAGCCGGTGCTGCTCAAGCGCGGCCTCTCGGCGACGATCGAGGAGTGGCTACTTTCCGCCGAGTACGTAGTGGCTCAGGGCAACCCGAATGTGATCCTTTGCGAGCGCGGGATTCGCACTTTCGAGACGGCCACGCGCAACACGATGGATCTGAATGCCGTCGCGCTGGCCAAGCGTCGCACGCACTTGCCGGTGATTGCCGACCCGAGCCACGGCACCGGCAAGTGGTACCTCGTGCCGCCGCTGGCCCTCGCTTCAATCGCTGCCGGTGCCGACGGCCTGATCCTCGAAGTACACCCCGATCCTGATCGGGCGCGCTCCGATGGCGGCCAGTCGCTCAACCCGGCCAACTTCGCTGCGCTGATGCCGCAAATCGCTGCCGTAGCCAATGCCGTAGGGCGGAGGATGTAGGGAACCGAGGAACAAGGGAACTGAGGAACAAAGGAACAACATGATGTATTGTTCTTATGTTCTTATGTTCCTCATCGGTGGCCGAAACGCCAGCAACATTGTAAAGCACGCAAGGGGCACAAGTGCGAACAGCGTTACGCCCAAGCGATAGCCGCCGGCAGCTTGTTGGAGTGCCGCAAGGGGGAGGGGGGCCTTGCAGGTGTAGGGTTTTTACAGGATCGCGTCCCAATGCGCTATTCCCCGCATCCCCCCAGCCCCCTGCTCCCTCACGTGGAGCAGGGGGAGCCGCCGCAGATTCGGCGTCCTGATGCTGTCGGAAGCCCCGCTCCC
>JBBRUG010000240.1:0-9545 GCA_038247995.1 Chloroflexales bacterium
CACCCTCGGGCTGAAGGGCATGTCGCCCACCACCCGCATCGTGCTGTTTAACTTCTGGGAGTACGCCGCCTTCATCGCCAACTCCCTGGTCTTCCTGCTGATCGGCCTCGACATCAACCTGCCGGACCTGCTCGCCCAGCTCGGGCCGATCATGGTGGCCGTGGCTGCCGTGGTCCTGAGCCGCGTGCTGGTGGTCTACGGCCTGATCTGGCTGAGCAACCGCTGGCGCGGACGCATCCCGCTGAGCTACCAGCACGTGCAGTTCTGGGGCGGGCTGCGCGGGGCGATCAGCCTGGCCCTGGCCCTGAGCCTGCCGGCCTCGTTCGCCGACCGCAACGTGGTGCTGGTGATGACCTTCGGCGTGGTGCTGTTCACCTTGCTCATCCAGGGCACGACGATGAACGCCCTGCTCAAGCACCTGGGGCTGGTGCAGCGCGAGGAAGCCCAGCTGGAGTACGAGCGCCGCCACGGCCGGCTGATGGCGGCGCGGGCCGCCCACGAGCGGGTGGCCGACCTGCACCGCGAGGGCATGATCTCGGCGGCGACCTGGACGCGCCTGGACGAGGAGCTCGGCGGGCGTGCCCGCGCTCACCTGGAGGCTCAGCAGGCGCTCCTGCGTGAGCAGCCGGCGCTGCGCGCCGAGGAGCTCGACGACGCCCGCCGCGAGGCGCTGCGCGCCGAGCGCACGACCCTGACCGAGTTGCACGGCGGCGGGGCGCTCTCTGAGCAGATCTACAGCGAACGGGTCGGCGAGGTGGCCGCGGCCCTCGCCGACGAGGGCCACGCCGAATCCGACGACGGCCACCGGCAGACCTCGCCGGCCGCAGGCTCTCCTGAGCAGGCGACCACGCCTGTTGGGCGCGAGGATGGCCGATGAGCGGCGACCGCGAGAGCCTGCGGCCTGTCGCCGGCGCGAGCCGTCGGGCGGCAGTGATGAGCGACGAGCACACGATTGACGACGGGCCGGCTGGCCCGCAGTGGAACTATGGCAACACGCGAGTACCCCGAGCACAACCACGAGCTCCACACGGCCCGCTGGGAACTGCTGGAGCAGGTCAATGAGCTGACCGAGCGGCCGATGATCGCGCTGTCGTTCGTCTGGCTCGGCCTGCTGATCATCGACTTTACGGCGGGGCTCAGCCCGCTGCTACAGATCGTCAGCAACGTGATCTGGGCGCTGTTTGTAGCTCGACTTCTTCCTGGAGCTGGTGATCGCCCCACGCAAGCTGGCCTACCTGCGGCGCAACTGGCTCGGGGCGCGCTCGCTGGCGCTGCGCATGGTGCGAGCGCCACGGCCGCATCCTCCGCCAGGGCAATCCCTTCCCCGAGGTGGTGCGCCGCTAAACGCATATGGCTATCGCTCTCGCAGAGAGCCGGTACTGGAAGGAGTGTACTGGGGACATCCAAGTAACCTTGCGTAGTCGAGGATTACCACTCGAACGGGTGTACCGGCTTCTGTTCAACCAGGACCTCTACCTTCGGGCATACGCCAAGTTGTACTCCAACGCTGGCGCGCCGTCCGCAGAAGAGGAAGCGCCGAGCGATGAAAGCCTCGCCGATATTCTCCTCGCTCTTGCCCGGCAGGACCACGCGAGCGACGCCTGGCATACTCTCCCGGCGGTCATCCCGCTGGCGCCAGAGTCGCTCGCGCATATGGCGGCTGAACTGGAGCGCCGGGAGCCAGCCTCTGCGCCGGCTCCCGGTTCGTGTGCGGACGAGCGCGCCGTAGGCCAGTTCGAAGCGCCTGCAAGCGTCGGCCTGTACCGTGTGCAAAACCAAAGCTCACGTGCGCTTCGGCGATCACGCCGCTCCCAGGCCCAGGCGTGGCACCAGGGCACCAGCGCCATCACCTGAGCCGGCTGGTGCGGCCGTGGTCGAGCAGTTCGCGCTGTTCTGATCGCATCGGTTCATCACCGGCGCCCATGCGGGGCGGGGCGCCAATCGTTCGGCGCCCCTTGCCATCTGGAGACGACGACACGTTGTTCAGGCCGCCGGCAGCGGCTCCGTGAGCGCTCAGCTGAGGGTCGGTCGGCGAGCACCCCCAATAAAGCGCAGTGCCTCGCTCGCGATGGCATCATAGGCGCCATCAAGGATCGCTTGGAAGTCACGAATACTCGTCTCACGCGGCACAACCTCAGCCGGGAGCGCCGTAAACGGCTCGGCAACAAAGAAGGGTTGCGCTTGGAACAGCAACAGCTTCTCGGCGCGTTCCCGCTCCACCGCAGTCGTACTCTGTGCGCCACGATTCAGCAGGGCACGAGCGGCGGCGACCACGCTCAAGTGCGCGACCGAAACGTGCGCCGGGTCGAGCAGCGTTGATTGGGACTGAAGCGCGTCGATCGCCGGCCAAATGGCGTGGAGCGCCAGCTCGCGGCGAAACACCAGCCGTGCGTGCGCGTCACGCACCAGCGGAAGAACCTCCGGCGCGACTGGCGGCTCCGGCTCCGTATGGCGCCAGAAACAGCAAAGCACCGTCAGGGTGCCGTGATCGGCGGACCGAGCGTGCTCGGTCAGCAGATCGACCGTCTCAGGGATCGCGAGGCCATCATCCACGATCAGCAGGACATCACGTCCTCGCGCAACGAAGTCCTCCGCTGCGGCCAGTGCGGTCGCAATCACCTGACGACGCTCCGCCGGCGCTGCCTCCGATCGTCCCGCCACCAGGACGGTGTGCTGCTCCACTCCACTCGCGCGAAGTTCTCCCGCCACTTCCTGCACCGCATTGCGCGCATGATCCAGCTTGGTCATCACGGCGCAGCCACCCCGCTGCGTTGCCAGCCGGTGGATCAGCTCGTGGACGAATACCATCAGCCCGACACCCGGTTGAGCCAGGAGGGCCACGGTGCCGCCGAGCGCTAATGGCGCATAGACATCTATCACCTTGATGCCGGTCTCCCACAGCACCGGCGTCCGTGGCGAAACGCGTTGTGGCGCGGCCCATGCCGCAGGATGAACGTCTTTGAGGTCGCCCCGTCCATCGAACGGCATCCCGCTTGCGTCGATCACGCGACCGAGCAGCCCATCACCGACCAGACGTTGTGTATTCGTCATGAGGTTGCCTCCATACGATGCAGCACCGCTTGATTTCCTCGCAACGCGGCCCAATCGCGCGGCGTTCTGCCTTCGGCGTCAGCGACATTGGGGTCAGCGCCCCCCGCGAGGAGCCGCTGCACATGCCACGCACGAGCGCGGATGACCGCCCAATGCAGCGGGGTTTGTCCGCGATCCGTCGTCAGGTTCGGGTTCGCGCCGGCGGCGAGCAGTCGCTCGACCAGCGCCGGCTGATCGACGAGCACCGCCACATGGAGCGGCGTCTGGCCAATAGGAGTCGTGGCGTTGGGGTCGGCACCGCGGGCGAGCAGCAGGTCGCCAAGCGCGACATCGCCATGGTAGACCGCCCGATGAAGGGCCGTAAACGACCCGACGGCCGGCATGCGACTCTGGCGCGACAACTCCGCATCCCAGCGCTCCCGCTCGTGAACCAGCTGCGGTGCCGCGTCGAGCATCCGCTGCACGGCGGGGCCGTCCCCGACCCGAATGGCGATGAAGAACTGAACGGCCTGCGCAAACGCTTCCGGCGCAGACAGTTGTTGGGCAAAATCTTCCGTCATGGCTTCCTCCAATAAGCGGCGCAGGGTCTGGCGCGCCCGAAACAGACGCTTCTTGACGACCGGCACCGGGAGATCCGCAATTGCCGCAACCTCCCGCTGGGAATAGCCGCCGAGATGAAAGAGGCTCACCAGCAGACGGTCGGGCTCCGGGAGCGACGCAACCGCGGTGCGCACGGCAACGCGGAGCGCGTGTACTTCGGTGAGGTGCGCTGGTTCGGCGTGCCGCGCCTGAAGCTGGGCGGCAGCGGCGAGGGGCAGGAGGGGCAGGTGCTTGCCGCGCACGAGCCGATCGGCCCGCTTATGCACGATCGACCGGAACCAGGTCGGGAAGGCTGCGGGCTCGCGGAGGCGACTGAGCTCCTGATACGCCTCGATAAACGCCTCCTGCGCCGCGTCCTCCGCCAGATGCACATCGCCGACAACCGCGTACGCCACCGCGCAGGCGAGCCGTTGAAAGCGCATCACCAGGTGCCCGAAGGCGTCTAAATCGCCCTTCTGGGCGGCAACAACCAATTCTTCTATCGTCGCTTGCACCGTATCCCAGCCTTCCGGTTAACCGCACCTACATGAGAGTCCCAGCTCAACGCGCAAAGGTTCCAGGTGACCAGCAGACGCTGACGCATCTGGCGGTCACGGTCACCCGTGGTGCCAGGGCAAAGCGGGGCCAGGGAAGATCGTCATGGACGGCACATGAACAGAAAACGCTGACGGCTGCTCTTCACGGTGCTTCCCTACACTGCGGCTCCGCAATACCCCGCGTGACCATCTCGTACATGTGACTGCCCGTTGTGCTGGCCGCTGGAGCCCAGGAGTCTACCAGCCGCCGGCGCGGCTGGTTCGGTGTAACCAGGTTTCAGAAGCTTATCGGAAGGGCACACCAATGGCACGGTTCACGCGTGAGAATGCCGCCAATTACGGTCGGCACGGCGGGCAGCGTTCGCATCAGCAGCTCGAAACGCAGTATGCCGAGCTCGTCTTGCGCAATCCCTCAGCGGCCCAGCGGGTCGCACGGCTCATCCGCCAGGGCTATCGGCTGGTCGTTGCGCTGCGCAGCGTGGCGATTAAGGATTCGGATAGTGAGCAGGTTGCGGTGCTCATATCCAATTTGCTCACAACCGGACGCCCTGGCCCAGACGGGCGCATTGTGCCTGGTTTGGGGGCGCCTCCCGAACATGAGGTTCGCGCCGTGGCGCTGTACTGGCGCGACACGCTGCGCCCCGGCTACGCCGCCTACTGCGCGGACGTTGATCGCATCATCGCCGAATATCGCCCCGTCGGCTATGTGCCTGAAGCGACCACGAGCGCTACGAACGACCGACCTGCGCCGATGCTGCGCTCGCTGGAAGAACCGCGCCACAGGGGGCGGCCTGCTGGCCAGCGCAACGAGCAAGCCGATCGGCTCCTGACAATGCTCGCCGGACGGGTTGGGCAAGAAGTGACTACCGGCGATCTGGCCAGGGAACTCGGCGTGACGGATCGGATGGTGCGCGAATATCTTTCCGATCTGCGCATCGCCGGGGTGCTCGAAACTGCCCGAACGCGCTACGGATTGCGTATAACGAGAGCGGAAATTAAATCCGAAGCGCTGATCGAACGCTCCGCCGAAGTACCCGAACAGATGATCGCTCAGAGCGGAAATCGCTGCGAGTCTGAATCACTCGAATGCCGCATTACAACGACCAAAAGCAGCGATGTAGCTGTCATGCATAGAGAACACACCCCCCGCTCTTCCCCAACTGTTGCTCCAGATGCGTCCGCCAATAGCATCAGCCGCGCTGCACTCCTGCGCCTGGTTGAAGACGCCGCCGGCACTATTCGGGCAACGGTGAAGGAGCGACTCGACCGGGCAACCGGCGAGATCGTCACCTACCGCCTACGTCCGACGCTGAAGGCCGTTACCGCGCTCATTCAGGCGAACCGGCCAGAACTCACCGAGGCGCAGATCGCCGCTGGATGGGCGTTGTACCGCGATTCCTGGGGCCGTGAACGCGAACGGATTACCGGCCTGACCGATGACGATTTGTTGGGGGCCGTGCGCACTTACGGCCGCCGCCTTGAACGCGCACGCCGAGTCGACAGCCCACGACTCGGTTACTGGGCCACACTCCTGTCGATGGCCGAAGGCGAGATGCACCGCCGTAGCCTGAAACTGGTTGATCTGCCGAAGCCACGCCGTCCGAAGCAGAGCCGGGAAGTGCGCAAAGCCGCGCAACGTGAACGCGCCGAACGCCTTGCGCGCAACGGCGCCGACCTGGAATTCGACGAGGAAGCCTACCGCCGGCGTCAGTTGGAACTCTGGCGACTTGCGGATCGGCACACCGGCGCCGGGCCGGACGTTGGCACGGGACTGCGCAGCTAGGTGGCGATCGGCGAGCGCAGGGTGGAACCGGCGGGGTGTGTCGCTCCCATCCCACCCAGCACAGCACCGGCCGTGCTCGAAGGCCCACCCGGCGGCGCCGCCGGCCTGATTGCCCGCCTCCGCGCCCGTAAGGCGCAGCAGGAGATCGCACTATGTGCAGACTGATGCTTAGTCAGCGCACTGCTGGAGCACTCGCTGGGCGTAACGCCAGGCAGACGCTGCCGACAATGCTGAAGTCAGCCGCCTCGAAGCCGCTCCAAACAGGCGCAAGGAATCGTTCGCGAACCGCCTGTCAGCACCGAAAACTAAAGCCTATGCGCCTCCACACCCCCCCGATTTTCCTAAATAATGGCCTATTTCGGCACGAAAAAGGGCCGGCGCAGCGGCGTCGGCCCTGGGGCGTTGT
The DNA here is from genome assembly GCA_038247995.1 of Chloroflexales bacterium. Taxonomy (GTDB): domain Bacteria; phylum Chloroflexota; class Chloroflexia; order Chloroflexales; family Chloroflexaceae; genus JBBRUG01. Next base: position 6,377 of record JBBRUG010000240.1, read on the forward strand.
TTGTGTGGAGCGGCGTTACTACGGGGAAGCCGGCGCGCAGCTACCGGGCGCGCGCGAGGTGACGATCACCTGCACACCGTCCATCAGTGCGAAGAGGCCTTCGATCGAGCGCTCGGCGTTCTGAGCGGCGATCTCCAGGATCTGCGAGTTGCAGGCCAGGGTGGTAATCTGCTCCTGAGCCGTGTTGAGTGCGGCGTCGTGCAGATCCGGGTCGACTCGCATAGCACCAAACAGGCCGGTCTTGATCGAATAGGTCTCGATGTCGGTTACATTGATACTCAGCAGATTAGCCGCCGGCAGCATGATCTGAACAATCCGACCATCTTCCGAGACCTTGATATCCGAGGCACGCAGTTTGCTGAGCTCAACGCCAGCCGTTACAACGCCATCCGCGACAAAGAGCCCTTCTTGCTTCCTGAAGATGGCAAATCGACTGTCCTCGTTCTTTGTTTCGCGAATAACGGTTTGAAATGGAACGCGACACTTTCCAGATTGCTCAGTTCCTGGATGCTGAGCAGAACGCCGCCGCCGGTCAACCCTGGGCCGGGGTTCGCCGCCGCCGGCGCTGCCGGTGGGGCGATCATCCGAGCCAGCGGTTCGCGTACGACAAAGCCGCCAATGCCAAGCACAAATAGGATGACGAGCATCCACGGAAGGAATCCTGAACGATTGGTGTCGAGTGAGTGACCGGTCTGCATTGCTGTTCTCCTGGGTTGAGGTCACGATGAATAACGATTTTGCTAACGTGAGGGTCAGATGGGCAGTTACGGATCGGGCCGTCAGCGCACACGGCCGGTAGCTGAAGAATTGCTTGCCTTGCGGGTGCGGTCATTGCGTCCGTCGCTCCAGCGGATCAATCATGGATGGCCGCGGGCGGAAGTGGCGTTGACCTGGCGGGTTTCACCAGGCACTACCATTACCCAAACCGGCGAACTGCGCTATCAGCACCCTGACGCGCTGCTCTTGCAGATCGACGCTCAGGCGCAGTCCACTGCGCCTCCTTGCATTACAGGCGACGCCTCAGCCCGGCGGCGGACGACGCTGGTGGCTGATCTGCCCGGTATTGTGCGGGTCGCCGGGGCGTCTTGTTTCACCATGCCCAGCAGTGGCGCTGTGGGCCGTGTGCGCGGGTCACTTATCGATCATCGCTCCAGAGCGACCGGGGCGTGTACGCGCATTACTGCCGTTTTTGGCCCGCTCCTTGCTTGAGACGCTCCCACTAGACGAAGACCCGTACGCCGAAGCGTTTCTGGCGCTTGAAGAGCGGCCACCCCGCACCGGGCGCGATGCCCTGATGGCCACTGGTTCTTTCCGCCTCATACAGAAGACGCGGCGACTCCTTATCCGCCGCCTGGAGCGCTTCGTGCCGTTGCTGCGTTCGCGCCGACCGGTTTCGCCTTCCTAAAACACTGAGTAGCACGATTGAGTCGCTGATCCACTGAGACGGGGCGCGCGCTTCGCTCTCACCGCACTGCAGGCGTCTGAGCCATCCTACGCAAGGTTGTAGCAAGAACTCCATACCAATCCAGATCGCCACAGCCTCCTTCCCACCCGCCAAAATCGCGACCGTGTTTTTTGACCCATCCTCATGGTTTGTGAGCGTCCCCGCCGTCGGTCGAAGCGTTGCGATTGCTGCACCCTCCCCCACCCCCTTGCGCTAATGCGCCCGGCGCTGGCTGAACAATCAGCCGCTGTAAGGTACATGTGCTTCTGATCTGTTCATGCCTGAGCGGATCGATCGCCGGATGATTCATTACTAGAATGAAAGATTACTGCACATGCCGTTTTGGCATGCTATAATCCGGGCAATACAAAGCCCACCCGCGCCGCCAAGCATCAGGTGGGCCTCGTACGGAATCTGTTTTTTGTGTGCGTTGCGTTGCCGATTGTAGCATTGCCGGCTCGATTCCGCAAGGCTCGGCAGCGCAGGGCGCCGTGGGCTATCCATGCACGCCGTCAGCATCTACCTGCGCGATCTGCGCGATATTCGCGGTTCCGGCTCAGCGGTCAAAGAAACGTCGTACTACCCGGCGCTTTCCACGCTGCTCAATGCAATCGGCGCTGAGTTGCGCCCCCGCGTGCGCTGCAGTCTCACGCTGAAGAATCGCGGCGTCGGCATCCCCGACGGCGGACTCTTCACCGCTGATCAGATCGGCCGCGCCGCCCCTTCCGACGCGTTCCCCGCCCCGCTTCCCGCCCGCGGTGTGCTGGAGGTGAAGGGATCGGGCGATGCCGTTGACGCCATTGCCAAAAGCCCTCAGGTGCAAAAATATCTCGCTGGCTACGGCCAGGTGCTGGTGACGAATTACCGCGATTTCTTGCTCGTCGGGCGCGATGCCCACGGCCGCCCCTTGCCCCAGGAGCGCTATACGCTGGCCGCGAACGAGGCGGATTTCTGGCGTCAGGTGAGCGATCCGGCGGCCTTTGCCGAGACGCACGCCGAGCGCTTCGCCGAGTATCTCAAGCGGGTGATGCTCGCCGCTGCGCCGCTCACCAATCCCGCCGATGTGGCCTGGTTCCTCGCTTCGTATGCGCGCGATGCACGGGTGCGGATTGAACGCTCGGATCTGCCCGCCTTGAAGCAGATCCGGAAGGCGCTCGAAGAGGCGCTGGGCATTAGCTTCGACCAGCAGCGCGGCGATCATTTCTTTCGCTCGACCCTGATCCAGACCCTGTTCTACGGTGTCTTTTCGGCCTGGGTGCTCTGGCACCACGAAGACCCCGAGCGCACCGATCCGTTCGATTGGCGGCTCGCGCAGTATTACTTGCACGTTCCCGTCTTGCAGGCGCTCTTCAACCAGGTGGCGGCGCCGCAGCGCCTCAGGCCGCTGGGATTGATGGAGGTGCTGGAGTGGACCGGCGCAGCCCTGAACCGCGTCGAGCGTGCGGCGTTCTTCGCCCGCTTCGATACCGGCCACGCGGTGCAGTATTTCTACGAGCCGTTTCTGGAGGCGTTCGACCCGGAGCTGCGTCGCGAGCTGGGTGTCTGGTATACGCCGCCCGAGGTGGTGCGCTATATGGTGGCGCGGGTTGATCAGGCACTGCGCGAGGAACTGGGCATCGCCGACGGCCTGGCCGATCCGCATGTGTTTGTGCTCGACCCCTGCACCGGCACCGGCGCCTATGTGGCCGAGGTGCTGCGCCACATTGCGGCAACCCTGCGCGCACG
>JBBRUG010000241.1:0-9513 GCA_038247995.1 Chloroflexales bacterium
AGCGGGAGAGGGGTTTCCGACCGCATCAGGACGCCATTCTTCGGCGGCTCCCCCTGCTCCCCTTGAGGGAGCAGGGGGCTGGGGGGATGAGGGAAATAGCGCATTGGGACGCGATCCTGTAAAAACCCTACACCTGCAAGCCGTGGTGATCCCGGTGCGGCGGGCTTCATCAAGAAGTTGTTCGTGAACCAGATGGCGTACCGGCGTGCCGGGCGCAAGTTCACGCACAAGTTGTGCAAACGTCGCAACATGCACCGGCGCGGTATGCAGAAAGATCAGTTCGGCGTGCATCAATCCGACTCCTTGCTGCTCTGCTCAATGCGCTGCTGAGCGTAGCGGGCGTCATTCCGCATTCCTGCGGCGTTCCAGGGCTGCGGCGTAAATCGCTTCGATCTTTTCGGCGGCGGTGTTCCAGGAGAAATGCGCTTCGGCGCGTGCGCGCGCCTGAGCGCCCAACTTCGCAGCGCGTTCGCCGTCGTTGAGCGCCAGGGTGAGCTTGGCGGCCAGGTCGTCGGCGCTGCCGCGCACAGCGTACAGGCCGTCGTTGGCGAGGATTTCGCGGCTCACCGGGGTGTCGAAGGCCACCGTAGGCAGGCCCATCGCCATGTAGTTGCTGATCTTGCCGTTGCCTTCGGTCAGGCTGATCTTGGGCGCCACGGCTACATCGCCCAGCGCCAGGTAGCTATGCAGGTCGCGGTAGATAATGCGGCCCGGCAAGGTTACATGGCCGCCGATCCCCAGCGACTCGGCGAGGGCACGGTAACTGGCCGGGTCGGGGTGGCCCATAATCAAGAAGTGAACATCGGGCAGCTTGGGCACTATACGCGCCGCAGCCTCGATCAGCAGGTTGGTGCCCTGGTAGGGCGCGAGTAAGCCGATGTAGACGACAATCCGCCGCTCGGGCGGGATACCGAGTTGGGCGCGTAGTTCGGCGCGCTGGGCCGCCCATTCCGGCGATCTGTCGTACGGTCGGAAGCGCTCCGTATCGACGCCGTCGGCGATGGCATGAATGCGCTCGGGCGGCACGGCACCGTCGCGGCGGAGTAGCGCGGCCGCGTTATGCGTCGAGGTGGTGATCGCATCGGCGCTCTGGTTGAGCATCCGCTCCAGGCGCGTCAGCGGCAGGTAGAGCGGGCTGGTTTTGGTGAGAAACTTGTGGTCGAGCATCTCACTCGTCATACTGCCCTGGTAGTCGAGGATCAGCGGCGCGTTCAACATGCGCTGCAAGGGCAGGCCGATCGCGGCCGCCTCGTGGGTGTGGGCGTGGATAATGTCGGGGCGAATCTTCAGCGCAACGCGCAGGGCGCGCCAGGCCAACCCGAGATCGAGGTACAGCTTGTGGCGCGACGAGCCGACGACGGCGCGCTTAATCCAGGGTACGTCCCACGAGCGGCTGATCTCAAGGCCCGGCATATCATCGCCGTTATGGTAGGTCGCAACAACAATCCGGTGGCCGCGCCGCTGGAGCGTTCGCGCTTCTTCCCAGATTCGGACGTGGTTGCCATAGTCGGAGAAAAAGCTCGTCGAGGCGAGCATCAGAATCGTATATGACATAATGCAAAACGCAAACGGCAAAACGCAAAAACCGGGCTGTGCGGTGCCAGTACTTACGGCGTTGTTACGCCTTACTTTTCATAAGCGAGATGAATCAGCAAGTTATCAAAGGTATGTCCATCGGACAGGACGGCTTCGTAGTGCAGTTCGGCGTAGGGCAAGGCGAGCTGTTCGATAAAATCCTCAGGCGTTTGTTCAATGTCGAAGGCGAAATGAACCACGCCATACTCGCCGTAGAAGTTTGTTTCAACCACATCGTAGAGCTCTTCCAGGGTGGCATCGCCTGCGTAGAGGCCGTGCGCCCAACTCACCCCATTGCCGCTCACCTCGATCCAGACGGCGCGCGTCGCCAGGTGCTGGGCCAGATGACGCGCCAGTTCGCGGTCGGCGAAGTAGCGCGGGTCTTCCCAGACAGTTACCCAGCCCTGCTGTGCGGGGGCGATCAGGAAGTGGCGCAGCCGCTTCTCGGCGATCATGATCTTGCCGCTGAGCGCCGTTGGTGCCCGCTCAACCTGCGTAAAGCCGGCCCTCCGAAGATAAGCGCCAAGTGCCTCGGCGACCACAGCGTGCTCGGCGTGGTTGACATAAATAGAGCCGGAGTTGTTCATAAGCCTGGCTATTGTAAACGAGGAGGAGCGGGGAGGCAATATGGGTAGCGGTGAAGCGGCAGAACGCTAAAAATGATGGTCGCCTCCACACCTGATAGGAACCATTACAATGCGATCCATCCTCGTTCGGCTGGCGCTCATCTTTGGCATCCTGACAATGTTTGCGGCGTTGCCGACATCCGCCCAGGAGGCGGGGGTGGCGAATGCCGGCGATACGCACTGGGACGGGCATTTCGGCACGCCCGGCATATACGACGGCCAGATTGAGGCCATGGCCATGGCCAACAACAACCTCTACGTCGGCGGGAGTTTCGCTGCCCTGCCCGGCCTGCCCGACGCAATCGGCATTGCGCGTTGGGACGGCGTGCGCTGGCATGCGCTCGGCTCGGGCGTGCGCCCAACGACAGCCCGTGTGCGTGCGCTCGCCGCTGCGGGCGCCAATCTCTACGCCGCCGGCGATTTCACCAGTGTCGGTGGCGTAAGTGCCAAGCAGATCGCGCACTGGGACGGCACAACCTGGGCGCGCCTGGGCAGCGGTGTCGGCCCGCGTCGCCAATACTATGGTTGGGAAGACGAGACGATCAACGCTGTGGCGACCGCCCCGAACGGCGATGTCTATGTCGGCGGCTACTTTAACTATATCGATGATGTGCCTGCACGCAGTATTGCGCGCTGGGACGGCACACGCTGGCATGCCGTAGATGGCGGCATCTACGATCTGAGCGATTTCGCAGGCGCCGAGCCGTCTGATGCTTATGTTTACGGATTGGCCTTCGCGCCCGACGGTACGCTCTATGTTGGCGGCCAGTTTTCGCGCGCCGATACGAATGCGGTGCGCAACATCGCCCGCTGGAACGGCACTGCCTGGAGCGCCTTGGGCGCCGGCATCGGCAGCGCCGGCTTCGGCACCCAGGTGGCAACACTGCTTTTCCATGGCGGTAAGCTCTACGCCGGCGGTGATTTTGATCAGGCAGGCACGGTGGCGGCGCAGCATATCGCGGTCTGGAACGGCACCGCCTGGAGCGCGTTAGGCAGCGGCATGTCCGAAGATGCCCGCTTCGAACCGGTTGTGCGTAGCCTGCTCGGCGATGGCGACGGCATTCTGGCGGCGGGCGATTTCACCAGCGCCGGCGAGCGCGAGATCCGCGGCGTAGCGCGCTGGAACGGCGCGGCGTGGAGTGCGGTAGGCGCTGCCGGTAAGCAAATCGCCTCCGATTACCTTGAAGTGAGGGCGCTGGCCCGTGCCCCTGAGGGCGGCTTCGTCGCCGCCGGGGTCATCGACACCGCCGATGCGGAGATGACCGTGTTCGGGATCACCCGCTGGACGGGCGAGCGTTGGGCGAGCCTCGGCGCGGGCGTGGCCCAGTACGGCAATACACCGGCGGAAGTGCGCGCAATTGCCACCACCGCCGACGGCCTGGTCTTCATCGGCGGGCGGGCAAACTACGCCGGCGGTATTCCGGTGAATGGTACGCAAGAATACGTGTACCACATATCGCGGTTTTCCGCAATAGGAAGCCAAGCCCGGCGCTTTCCCCGCCAGCTAAAGCAGGCAGTCCCCGCGCCGTGGCGCTGCCGTACGCGCTACAAAGAAGGAATCTTTTTATGGGATCGCCGCCTGGGACGGCGAGCGCTGGTCTATGCCCACGGCGAACTGTTCATCGGCGGCCACTTCCAGACCGTCCACGACCGAACGACGCCGCTCGGCAAGGCCGGCAGTTATACTGCCGTACACAATCTGGTGAGCTATACTTTCGCCGACGGGAGTTGGAACCTGGTTGGCCCCGACTATCACCCTGGCGTCACGACGAACGGCTTCAGCGGCTTCGGCACCGATGTGCACGCACTGGCGTATGTCGGCGGCGGGCTGTATATGGGTGGCACGTTTAATCGCGCCGGCGGCGTAAGCGTTACTAACTTGGCCCGCTACGACCTGCCGACAAATAGCTGGTCGGCGATCGGCGGGCTGGGCGGCGAAGAATTGGCTGTATTTGCCCTGGATGTCTACGGGCCGGATCTGTTTGTCGGCGGGACGTTCACGCGGGTTGATACGGCGCAAGCTCGCTTTGTGGCGCGCTACAACACTGTCGGCAAGGCCTGGACGACGCTGGGCAGCGGGATGCGCTGGTACAACGATCGCTACACAAGCGTGAGTGCTGTTGCAGTCAATGCCGACGGCGTATACCTGGGCGGTAAGTTTGATCTGGCCGGCGTCGCACCGTCACTCGGCTTCGCGCGCTGGGCCGGCCCGCTGAACCCCAACGCCCCCAACGATCCTGGCCGTGGTAACGGCGTCGGCAGCTTCAAGGTCTACCTGCCGGCGCTACAGCGGTAGACAGTCTGACAGGCCAACAGTCTGACAGTCTGACAGTCTACAGTTCAAATCCTTCATGCTGATGAACTGCGAACTGTCAGACTGCGAACTGTTAGACTGCGAACTGTTAGACTGCGAACTGTCAGACTGCGAACTGTCAGACTGCGAACTGCGAACTGTCAGACTGCGAACTGTTAGACTGCGAACTGTTACCTGCGCACTACCGGCAAGTAGATCCGGTTACTCCCCGGCGCAGCGCTTGCGCCCAACTCAACCACATTCGACAGACCACCCCCCGGCCCCGGATTAAACACGGCCACGCTTGCATCGGCCCCAGCGATTCTATCGGCGGCGCTGATCGTCGCCTGAAGCTGAGCATTATTACCGGTTGCGTAGTAGGTTGTGCCGTTAAATTGCACTGTCGCGCCGGAAACAAAGCGTTGTCCGCTGATCGTCAGCGTGCTGCCGGCCAGGGTGGCTTGGCTGATCGCGGGCAGCGGGTTGGTCACGCTAAACGTTTGTGCCGCAGATGGCGTAGCTTCCAGCCCGGCATTCGCTACGGTCAGCGCCATCGTCTGTGCCGCTCGCAGTTGCGCCGTAGGAATGGTTGCTCGGAGTTCGGTACTACTGATCACAGTGGTTGCCAGAACAAGATCATCCAGGCGGGCTACGGCGTTAGCGGCAAAACCACTGCCCTGGATTGTTACTACAGTAGCTCCTGAGCCAACCGCTGCACGCGCCGGTTCCAGCGCTGTGATCTGCGGCAGCGTGCCAGGGGCGGCGGTCGCCCAGGTAGCGGGATTGTTCCAGGCTGTTGCGTGCGGCCAGGCATAATCATTGCCGACGGCGTTGATCCACGCTGACTCCACGGCCAGGCCGACAACCTTGTCCCATCCGCCAATCAGTTCGGCTGGAATGCGTATTTCGGCGCTCCAGTCGGTATCGCCGGCGCTGAGCCCGCCTTCAGTTCCTAACCCGGTAACGATATTCGTACCATTGTAGGTGGTCAGTACGCCGTCTTCGCCCAGCACAAAGACATAATCGCCCACTTGCGGCTGCGTATCACGGCTGTAGTCGGCGTCGATCCGCAAGACGGCCAGGGAACGCGGCGATGTGCCGCCGGTGCGGGCCATACCGCTAAAGCAAGCCCAGAGCGCGTCGTTGCTGCGAACAATCAGGGCCGTGGCTTGCCGTCCATCGCTATATGGCTTGATCGGCAACGGGGTTGCGCCGGCGTAGGCGTCTTCACAAATGCCATCGAGCATTGGTGCGGTTGCGCCGTTGGGGATCTCCAGTGGCGTGATGGTAAACGTGCTTGTGGCCGTACCTGCTTTGCCGGCACTATCGGTTGCCGTCAGGGTCAGCGTGTACGTGCCCGGCGCCAAACCCGCGATCGTTTGGGATTGGCCGTCGCCGATCGGATTGCCGTCGAGCTCCCACTGTAGGGCTTCGCCGCTCAGTCCGCCGTCTTCGGCATCGTTGGCGCTGCCGGTAAGCTCAACCGGTTGCCCTGCGGGCAGCGCTGCGCTGCCTGGGCTGTGGATGTGCGGCTCCGGGGCGCGGTTTACCACGGTGAACGCCTGCGAGGTCGCCAGGGTGGTGTTGTAGCCGTCGCTGGCGGCCACGCGGATCAACCCGCCGGTCGTGCTGGCCGGGATCCCGCTCAAATCGTTGAGATCGAGCGTAACCGTATCCGTACCAGAGCGATTGGGAAAATCGCTCAGCAGCACGCGCCATGTCTGGCCGTTATCGGGGCTGTATTGCACCGTAAAGAGCAACCGGTCGCCCGCATCGGGGTCGGTTGCGCGCCAGGCAAGGGTCATTGTGTCGTCGATCGTCGTGCCGCCGGCCGGCGTGATCACTTCAACCGTCGGCGCGCCACTGCCAACTTCGCGCGTGGCGATCACGGCTGCGCCTGCGAGCAGTTCGATCCGCGCTACCTGGCCATCCGGCGCTGGGAAGGCCAGCGTAAACGCCTGGGTTGGATCATCAAGATCGTCGAGATCATTCGCGAGCGTTACGGCATGGGTGGCCAGCACCGCGCCTGCGGCATCGCGGAGCCGAACCGTGAATACATCGGCTTGGAGCGTTCCCGCCGCAACCGCCGGCGCCGCTACGGCCTGCCACTTGGTCAGCATCCCTGGGCTCAGCGCCTGGGCGGGGAACACATAGGCATAGCCAAGTTCACCCTGATTAGCGCTGGGCGTCACCCCGCCGCCGACCCAGACGATCGCGCCGGCTGCGGCCAGGTTTGGCGCATTGCTTGGCGCCTGAACCGTAGGCGCTTCGGCAACGCCCGCAACGCCGGCTGCATTCGGGATCTCGTTTAGAATGCCGCGCCAGCTAAAATCGCTGATCCAGCGTGGATTCGCATACGACATCAGGTCGCCGGCTGCGGTGCGCGTAATTACTTCGCTGGTTGCATAGTTAAAGCCGAGGTACACAACCCCATCCTCGTTGTCCAACGCGCACGGCGGATAGGGATAAAAACTCGTATCTTCCGGTCGGCCGTCGGGGCAGTTGACGTGTCGCCGACCATAATTGTGGCCGAGTTCATGCGCCAGGGTTGCGGCACGGTCGCTACGGAAATCACGGCTGAAATCTGCGGGCGGCGGGCGGAACCAGAGCTGGTCGCCGCCGAGCCGACCGCTGCCGTTGGCGCCGCCGGCGTCGGGATGCACCATACCGACATAGTGCGTGCGGGCGCGGGCGCGATCACAGGCGTCGGGGTCGTCGGAGAATTGGTCGCGGGTCCAGAGCGAGAGCATCACCTTCCAACTATCGTCCGCCATCTCGTAGGGGCCGTAACGCCAGGGCGGGATACCGAAGCGCGCTTCAAGCTCGGCAATATCTTCATTCTGATGATAAACCCAGATGTCGGAGGTGGGCAGGAGGCGGCGCGACATATCGACGGCGAACTGGAAGTTTGGCTCGCTTGTGCTCACCCTGGGCCAGTTGGTGCGTACGGGAACGCCGACAATACAGATCGGCGCTTTGCGGACAAACGTACGGTTCAGTGGCGCGAGCGCATTATTTGCCGGTTTCGGGTCGAAGCGCACGCTGTTCGCCTCCAGTCGGGCGGTAAGCCGCACCTCGCCACCTTGCGTCCAGCTTTCCGGGAGCCGGAACAGCCAGCCATCGTCGAACACGGTGCGGTCAAAGGTCTTCTTGCCTGCAGGCAGGTTGCGGGCACCCGTGATCGGTCGCAGCGGCGAGCCGGGCAGGGCGGCTCCGGCGCTGTTGCGGCCTTCCAGCAAGGCGCCGACGCCGCTCACCGACGTTCCCGCCTCAAGATGGCCATACACGCGAACGTATGTGGACTTGCCGTTGACCAGCGGCACATCGTTTTCCAGGCTCTGAATGCCCTGAGTTACCTCAAGCGCATCGAGCGCCAGATCCCAACTCAGCGGCGCCGCGCCGGTGCCGATCCGGGCCAGGCCGTTGCTGGTCTGAAAGTAAACCCAGTTGCCGCCGACGAAGGGGCGCGGCACGCCGTTGATGCCGAAATTGCTCACAATGGGCTGGGGCGAGATGAAGGGATCAGGGTCAATAAACCCTCCCGCCATTTTCCACTTCATCAGCAAGCCCTGATCGGTGCTGCGCCAGTAGCCGCCGAAAATCCCGCTCGGCGGCATATAGATCTTGATATTTTCTACCCAGAACAGGTAAGTACCATCAGAAGCAAGTTGGCTGATCGTGCCGCGCCCGCCGCTGTGGCTGGGAGCGGTGTACACGGTGCCGACATTACACTCAAAGCCAATCACTCCAAACCCGCAACGATTGCCGCGGATCGTCGGGCCGGGGAAACTTGAGCCGTCGCGGTCATCGGTGAGCCAGAGCGGCGTGGTTGTGCTGCCCAACCCCGCAGTGCTAACTTGGAGGCCGCTGATCCGCGTAGCATACTCAACTGCCAGTTCGGAGCGGGGGCAAGTGTTGAAGAAGCTGTTAACACAGTTTTTATCGCGTGAAAAGACGCGCCCGCCGCCATACCAGTACAACCGGCTACCGCCGACCGCCAGGCTGTGGGGACTCGTAGCGGCGTCGCCAAGGTACTCAAGCGGGCTTAGGTAAAACGGCGCTGAAATCCACGTCGCGCTCTTTGGGATGCGGTAGAGCGCGGCTTCATTAGAGATCCAGTATACATAATCGCCATCGACGATCAGGCTGTTCGGCCCCGTCCCCAATGGCGTCGGCTCAACGATCACGGCGGTCATCGGCTCGGCCACACTCCGCCGATAGATCCGGCCCTCGGCGTAGTAGTAGAGGCCGCTCGCATCGGCAGCGGCATTGTTGAGCGTGCAGAATGCCTGGCTGGAAATGGTTGCCACAATTCCGCCGCTGAGCGGCCAACGCCGCAAATACCCGCTCACAGCCGCAGTCGTCGCATCGCCAAGTGGCTCGCCGGCAACATTAATGACCGGATTACATTGCGCCCAGTACAAATAGCCGCCGCCGATCAGATATTCGTCGCTGTTGGCGATCAGCCCACGGAGACTCGGATGGTCTTTCAGCAGTTGCAGCGCAGATGCGATCGTTGCGTCTGCCGTCGCGGGGTCATCCGGGGCAGCAACAGCGCGGTGCGGCGAAGCTGGTAAGCAGAACCCCCCAAGGAAGATGATCAGCACCAGGATCCGGGCCGCGCTGCGCATGCGATGATGGTTTGAGCGACTCTTGGAAACAGACATAGCGCTTCCTCCTCTTCCAAATGGTGTTGCGCGCCGGGGGGTTTGCCGTCGATGGTTCGGCTGAACATGTGCGTAACGCTGGGGTGCCAATCCTGGCGGTGATAGTTACGCGCCGATCCTGACTGATCCTACCTGTTTAGCGTGAACTCACCGTGAAAAGCGCGCCCAACCCTTTGTCGTTAATCGGATCTTTACCAATGCGCCTGCCGCCGTTGGGGCGGCGGGTTGGGTAGGCGGGCTTAAGGGGCAGCCCCGGGCGACCACGCGGGTCGCCCGTACGGGGGCGGGGCGGCGGGGTGGGTGGGCGGGGGGGGGGGCGGTTGGGTGGGCGGGTGGGTGGGCGGGTGGGTGG
>JBBRUG010000242.1:0-9512 GCA_038247995.1 Chloroflexales bacterium
CGCCCGAACGGACCCCAACCACATTTCACAGCGCGAAATCCCTTGTCCCGTGCAGACCGGCAACCTTGCAACGTCTCCTGCGGCGTGTCGCCGAAGAGTTGCGATGCATAAGGCAGTTTGGGGTAGGCCTTCTTGTGACCAAGCAGTTCGTAAACGGGTGCATCAAGCTTGCGGCCAAGTATGTCCCAGAGCGCCATCTCGATCCCGGAGAAAGTGTGCGCGGCCTGCAGCAGGTCCATGCACTCCAGTTCGACATCGGCGGCAATTCGCGCAATATCGATCCCCGAGAGCGTGTGATCGGCCTGGAGTAGATCCAGGCTCTGGGCGCGCACCAGATCGCCAATGCGGCGGATATCCTCGGGGCCGTCAAGCGACTGGCCGAGCACCGAGTCACGCACGGGCTTGCAGGCGCTGTGCGACATCGGGCAAACGAAACTGGCAATCGAGACGAGGGGTGCCGCCTCGCACTCGCCCCAACCGACGTGCTCACCGGCCTGCACGCGCACGAGCAGGGCGTCCTGGCTGCCGTCGCCGACGTCCAGCACCTCCGGCATCGAAAGGTAGTAAAAATCAACTGCGTCGATCTGCATCAGTGACCTGTCCTCCGATAGGATACCCGTACCCAAAACATTTTGCAATTTTGCACCGCGGCCTCGTATATAATAGCCGTCCTACGCGGGAAGCGAAACCGGCTCCTCCGGCAATCCTCCGGCCCGCGTCGTACTCCGCTCGCTATTGCGCAAGCTAACCCAGGAGGCAATGGTGCCGCCCGAACTGATCGACCTCTCCACAACCGCCCTCCATTGTGTCTTCCGCACGTCCGGCAGCTTTGCTGTCGACGCCTACGGCCTGCCCGGCCTGCCCTGGGCGCGGCCCTCCTCCGGCCTGTTCACCGTCGAAGTTAACGGACGCCACATCGACGCACGAACGCCCGACCTGGTTGTGACCGACACAGCGCTGTGCGAAGACGCGCCGGGCCGCCGCGAACTGACCGTCGCGCTGCACCACGCCGCGACGGGGCTTGCCATCGACTACCACGTGGCGCTCTACGTCGACACAGCCCTGATCGAGACGTGGGTCACGCTGCGCAATGACGGCGCAGAGGCGCTCCACATTACCAGGATCGACTCTCTCGCGCTGGATCTGCCGGCCGGCGCTTACGACCTGCAGAGCTTTACCGGCGACTGGGGTCTGGAGTTCGAACCGCATTCGTTCCCGCTTACCACACCAGTCACTCTGGAGAGCCGGGCGGGCCGCTCTTCGAAGGGCCACTTGCCCTGGTTCGCCCTCGCGCGCGACGGTCGCTCGCTGCTCGGCGGGGCAGTCGCCTGGTCCGGTAACTGGGTTGTCCGTCTGGAACCAGGTGAAACGGGCATGAGGCTCTCAGGCGGCCTGCATGATTGGGCGTTCGCCGCCGAACTACCGCCCGGCGGGGCGATCACAAGCCCGCCGTTTGTCGTGGCGCTGGCGGAAGGGCAGGCGCTTGACGCCGTTGCAACGCAGTATGCACGGATCGGGCGGCGTTACTGGTATCCACACAACGCCCTTGCCGACAGCCTGCCGGTAGAGTGGAACCACTGGTGGAGCTACGAAGACAAGGATCTCGACGAGGCGGTCTTCCGGCGCAACGTGGATGTAGCCGCTGAACTAGGGATGGAGGTCTGCACGCTAGACGCCGGATGGTTCGGGCCGAGCGACGCCGCCACGCACTGGTACGAGCAGCGCGGCGATTGGGATCTGATCAATACGCAGCGCTTCCCGTCAGGGCTGCGCGCACTTTCCGACTATGTTCACGAGCGTGGGATGGCCTTCGGTCTCTGGTGCGAGATCGAGGCGATCGGCAAACACGCCCAGCTCGCCGCCGAACGACCCGAACTGGTGGCGACGCGGGACGGCGCGCCGCTCGGGTATGTCTGCCTGGGGAGTGCAGCCGGGCGGGCCTGGGCGTTGGCGACACTCGATCGGATTATTAGCGAGTACCGCTGCGATTGGATCACGCTCGACTTTAACCTCGATCCCGGCGCCGGCTGCGACCGGGCCGACCATGGGCACGGCGCGGGCGACGGGCTCTTTGCCCACTACAACGGCTACTATGAACTGCTGGCCGAGGTGCGCCGGCGCCACCCGCACGTCGTGCTGGAGAACTGCTCCTCGGGCGGACTGCGGATCGACCTGGGGATCGCCCGGCAGACCCACATGGCTTTCCTCAGCGACCCGGACTGGCCGGAGCACAGCCTGCAGTGCTTCTGGGGAGCCAGCCTCATGCTCGCGCCGGACGCCCTGCTCCACTGGGGGTATTGCGAGTGGAGCCACGCTGAGCATCGCTGCCAGACCTTCGACCCGCGTGACCCAACCCTGACCCCGGCTCAGATTGACTACTACACCCGCATCGCGATGCTGCGCCGCTTCGGCTTCTCGCAGCGCCTGCCGGATCTGCCGGAATGGGTAGTGGCGCGCTATCACAACCTGATCGCCGACTACAAGACGCACGTGCGGCGCTTCGTCGGCGGCGCAGACATGCACCGGCTCACCGGCCAACCGCAGCGCTTTGGCGCGGGCGACCGCTGGGCCGCCTTTCAGTACGCCATGCCCGACGGTGCAGAGCACCTGCTGGCGGCCTTCCGCCTGCCTAGCGGTGCGTCTGAGCGCACTTTTGCCCTTGCGCAACTTGATCCAGACCGGCTCTATACGCTCACCTGGCTGGGCGAGGAGCGCTCTGTCCAACGGCTCGGCGCCGACCTAATGGCCAACGGTCTGCGCTTCGAGTTGCCCGCGGAGGGGTCGGCAATGGTGCTGCTCCGCTAGGATTGCTTTTCGAAAGTCCATCTACGGTTTGACAAGTGGATGCCCAACTGTTATACTTTTTATATTCTCATCTGCGAACTATTTTCATATTTGTGAATACACGCATCGCTTAGCGCCGAGCGATCGTGGCTAACCCCATCGATGCTGCCGATTGTGCTCAGAGAGGAGTCACGTTGGTGCAGTCCCCCTCATCTGCCGAGAGTGTGCTCGTGCCCGAGGCCGCCCCGTCGCATCGCCATATCAGCCGCTGGAACAGCGAGGCTTTCCACGCCTACGTGTTTATGCTGCCGGCGATCCTGGGCATTCTGATCTTCACCCTCGGGCCGGTCATCGCCTCGCTCTTCCTGAGCTTCACCGAGTACAACATCATCACCGACCCAGAGTGGATCGGTATCGCGAACTATACCACGTTGTTCCAGGAGCCGCTCTTCTGGCAGGCGCTCAGGGTAAGCGCGATCTACTCGGTGGTAAGCGTGCCGCTGAACCTTGGGTTTGCGCTGGCGCTGGCTGTGCTGCTCAACCACAAGATGCGCGGGATGACGTTCTTCCGTTCAGTCTACTACCTGCCCACGGTGATCTCGGGTGTGGGCGTGGCCATGCTCTGGCGCTGGCTTTTCAACGCCGAGTTCGGCGCGATCAACGTGCTGCTCAGCAATGTGGGCATCCAGGGGCCGGCCTGGTTGCTCGATGAGAACTGGGCGCTGTCGGCGCTGATCATCACCAGCATGTGGAGCGTGGGCGGCACCACGCTGATCTTCCTGGCGGGACTGCAAGGCATCCCGGAGGAGCTCTACGAGGCGGCCGAGATCGACGGCGCCGGCCGCTGGACCCAGTTCCGGAGCATCACCCTCCCGCTGCTCTCGACCGTCACTTTCTTCAACCTGGTGCTTGGCATTATCGGCGCGCTGCAGGTCTTCACCGACGCCTTCGTGATCACCCGCGGCGGGCCAAACCAGGCCACGCTGTTTCTGGCGGTCTACCTCTACCAGCACGCATTCCTGTACCTGAACATGGGCTACGCCTCGGCGATTGCCTGGTTTATGTTTGTTCTGGTGATGCTGCTGACCCTGATGGTGTTCAGGTCATCGCCGCTCTGGGTCTTCTACGAGACCGGGCGCAAGGGGAATTGAGATGGCTACGCGTAACACGGCGCTGCCGTTCTGGCGCACCCGCAGGGGCCAGGATCGGCTCGCCACCGCCGCGATCTTCACCACGCTCTGCATCGGCGGGACGGTCGTCTTATTGCCCTTCTTCTGGATGCTCTCCACCGCGCTCAAGCGTGCCGACCAGGTCTACCTCTCGCCGCCGGTCTGGGTGCCGATCCCGCCGGAGGTGATCAATTTCTGGACGGCCCTCACCCGCGTACCCTTCCATATTTACGCGCTCAACACTACGATCATTGTGGTGCTGGTGATGATCGGTACGCTGCTCTCCTGCTCCTTCGCTGCGTACGGCTTCGCACGGATGAACGCCCCGGGTAGGGACTTTATCTTCATGCTGGTGCTCGGCACCCTGATGCTGCCGGGCGCGGTGACGCTGGTGCCAACCTACCTGATGTTCAACTCGGTCGGCTGGGTGAACACCTTCCTGCCACTGATTGTGCCCTCCTTCTTCGGCAGTGCGTTCAATATCTTCCTGCTGCGGCAGTTCTACCTGACGCTGCCGGTGGAACTGGAGGACGCAGCGAAGATCGACGGCGCCAACCCCTACCGGATCTGGTGGAGCATTATGCTGCCGCTGAGCCAGCCCGTGCTCGCCACGGTGGGCGTGTTTACCTTCGTGGGCACCTACAACGACTTCTTCACGCCGCTGATCTATCTCGCGGACGAGAGCAAATACACCATCGCCGTGGCGCTCTCCTACTTCCAGGGCTCGCCGCGGATCGGCCCGCAGATGCACCTGCTGATGGCGGCGGTCACGGTGTCGATCCTGCCGCCGCTCATCCTCTTTCTGGCGGCCCAGCGCTACTTTGTGCGCGGGATCGTGATGTCTGGTATTAAGGGCTAAAGTGGGCAGGGGTCAGGGAGGGCCTTGTCCTTTCTGCCCCGCCCCTGGCACAGGGCAGCGGGGCTGCCCCTTATTTATCCCCGGTGTTACAGATACTCGATCGTAAGGAGTCATCCCAATGTCGAAGACGACAGATCCTCAGACGAAGAACGCCCTGAGCCGCCGCGAGTTCTTGCGTCGGGCCGCCATCGGCGCCGCAGCCCTGGCCACCACCGCCCTCGCCGCCTGCGGCACGGCGAGCCAGCCTACGGCGAGCCAACCCAGCGCGAACACCAGCGCGCCTGCCCAGGCTTCGGGCGAGCCGCAGAAGATCCGCGCGCAGATGTGGCTCAACAGTCCCGTCCTCGATGAGAACTTCAAGATCCGTGCGCAGATGTTCAACGAGGCGCACAAGGGCCAGTACGAGATCAACCTGCAGCTGCTACCTTACGACCAGTACTGGTCCAGGCTGGATCTGGCCTACGCCGCGAAAGACCCGATCGACACCTATATGTGGGATGTCCAGGCATACACGCACTATAAGTCTGACCTGCTGCGCAACCTTCAGGGCGAGATCGACTCGGTGGCGGCCTTCGCAGACGGGGATCAGTACCCGCTGGAACTTTACGACTACTGGCGCTTCGACGGCACCAACCTCTTCGGCGTCCCCGAGAACATCCAGGCGATGGCCCTCTACTACAACAAGGATATTTTTGACGCAGCCGGCGTGGCCTACCCAGACGCGACCTGGAGCTACGCTAAGCTGCTGGAGGTGGCCCAGCAACTCACACTCACCGAAGGCGGCCAGACGACCCAGTGGGGCTTCGACAAGGGCGCCCTGGGCGCCTGGTGGGGCGCACAGACCTTCGGATGGGCGGCGGGCACCGGCTTCTTCGACAAGGTGATCGAACCAACGCAGTTCACGGTCAGCGACCCGCGCAATGTCGAGGGGCTGCAGTGGCTGAACGACCTGGTCTATGTACACAAGGTGGCGCCCGACGCTACCCAGGCGTCCGCCATCGCCCAGGACGTCTCGCTCTTCCAGACCGGCAAACTGGCGATGGTGGCCGACGGCACCTGGTACATGTCCAGCAATGTGGACTCGCCCTTCCAGTGGGATATGGCGCCGCTGCCGACGTGGAAGGACCAGCGCGCCCTGCCGTTCTGGTTCGGCGGCTGGGTAGTAGCAAGGGACTCGAAGGCGCCCGAGGCGGCGGTGGCGTGGGCCACCTGGTCGGCCACCGAGTACCAGAAGGAGCTGGTGAAGAACCGCGACTGGATCCCCATCCGGCGCGCCGAGCGCGAGGATCCGGCCTACCTCGAAGGGCTGCCGAGCGGCTTCAAGTCGGTGCTCGACACCCTGCCCGACGCTCGGATCGGCGACCTCTACCACGGCAGTTCGGCGCAGTTGGTGAATGAGATCATGAACCCGATCTTCACTGAAGTCTGGAACAATAACGTCACCCCCGAGGCCGCAGCGGCCGACATCGACCAGAAGGCCAATGCTCTGCTGGCTAAGGGCTGAGCGGTGAACAAGGTGACCGGGTGACAGACCGGGTGATGGGATCGTCAACGAGGCATGAGCGTGCGCCCGGTCACCTTGTCACCTTATGTTTGGTGCGCGATATCGCGGCGATACCGCGTCCTCCTGCGCTCCCATCATGGCCCGGCGCAAGGGCGGGTCGCGCCCCACCCCTACGGGATCCTGGTATGATCACGGATGCGGGAACGCGCGCCAAACATACCTTGTCACGGTCTACCGTACCCTGAGCCTGTCGAAGGGGACCACCGCCCGTCGTCCGTCGATCTGCGTCATCTGCGCAATCTGCGGATCCGTCCTTCGTCCATCGTCTTTCGTCCGCCCACTACGGAGCAATCCTGATGACTCACTCCTGGTCTGTGGCCGCCGGCGGCGCAGTGTGCCATGTCGCGCTCAGCGCCGGCGCGCTCACCTGGCGTCTCGTCGGCGCTTCCGCCGGTCTCGACAGCGTTCCGGCCCCCCTCGCGGCTGTCAGCATCGACGGGGTGCCTGTGACTTGGGCGAGCGCCCGGCAACTCGGCCTGGACACTTCGCCCGCCGGCGTCCAGACGCTTACCATTGCGGCGCACAGCGCCAGCGGCCTCACGCTGCTTCAGCAGATCGAGGTCTTCCCCGACCGACCGTTTGCGCGCCTGTCGGCTACACTCACGAACCAGAGCGACGCGCCCGTCACAGTCACGGATTGCGCGATCCTTACCCTCACTATCCCGCAGGCTCCGCTGTATCTGTTTCACGTCGACCAGTTCAGTTGGTCGTACCGAAACGACTTCTTCAGCGAACACCAGGCCCAGATCTGGCCAAACCGCTTGCCCCTGGAGGTGCGTATGGGTTCATTCCCTTCGCACCACAACGGCCCGTCGAGCTGCGCCTGGTTCGCTCTGCGCCCGCCGCCCCACGACTACGACGACGAGGCGCCGCCCCATGCAGGTCCCGGCCTCGTCGCCGGAATCGAGTTCAACGGTAAGAGCCGTTTGCAGGCCTGGGCCACGACCGATACGTGCTTCTTCACGAGCAGCATCGATGACCTTGTCCATCGCCTGGATCCCGGCGCGGCCTTCGAGGTGCCCGCGTGCTTCCTCGGGCGCTACCACGGCGATTGGGACGAGGCCGGCTACGTCACCCAACGCTTCGCCGAAGCTTACGTTCACCCGCCGCGCCCCGACGACCGCTACCCCTGGGTGCAGTACAACTCCTGGAAGTACGGCCAGGAGATCAACGAGGCCCAACAGCTCGCCGTGATCGACCGCTGCGCCGAACTGGGCATCGAGTTGGTCGTAGTCGATCTGGGTTGGGCGCGGGCGATCGGCGACTGGCGTCCGGATCCCCAGAAGTTCCCGCGCGGCCTGGCCCCGCTCGTCGAACGCGCTCACAGCTACAACATGCGCTTCGGCGTGCATATGGCGCTCGCTCAGTGTAGCCCCGACGCGCCTGTAGCAACGGAACACCCCGACTGGCTCGCAAGCACCTACGACGACTACTACGCCGCCGGCTTCCTTTGCCTCGGCCACACACCCTGCCGCGAGTGGCTCACCGGCGAAATCTTGCGCCTGATCGACGAGGAGCGGATCGACTATATCATTCAGGACGGCGAGGATATGGTGAAGCTGTGCCGCCGTGCGGACCACTCGCACGCCCTCGGCGACAGCAACTACAGCAACTCGCAATTCGGCCTCGATCTGCTAATCGGCGCCCTCCGCCACGAGCGCCCGGGCCTGGTGCTGGAGAACTGTGAGGACGGCGGCTGTATGCTGACCTACAAGATGGCGCGGCTCTATCACACCAGCATCACGGTCGACAACATCACCACCTATGCAACTCGTCAGGGCGTTTTCGGCGCGTCGTACCCCTTCTCACCGCGCTACAGCGTGCGCTATATGGAAGATGACCCCACGCCCTACACGCTCAGGAGTTCGATCTTCGGCGGACCGCTCATTCTGATGCAGCGCATCGGCGACTGGGACGAGCAGCAGATGGCGGATACGCAGGCGGCGATTGCGGAGTACAAGGCGCTGCGCGGCCTGATCCGCGACGGGAAGATCATTCACCTGCGCCGGCCTCAGGCCAATATCGCGGGCGGCGGGTGGGGCTGGGACGCCATCCAGGCTGTCGCGGCCACCCAGGACCAGAGCGTCGTGATGGTGTATCGGGCCCAGGGCGACGCCCCGACCCATACCTTCCGCCCGCGCGGCTTACTGGCAGATGCTGCCTATCAGGTAGAACTGGCCGGAACATCCGCCGAGCGCTCCGGCGCAGCGCTCGCCAGCGATGGCATAACGGTGGAATTGCCCGAGTTCGGGGCGGAGATTATCACGATCCGGCGCGTTGATGGGTAGTTCGCGCATCGGCGGAGGCAACCGACGGACGACGACTGACCACCGACGACGGACAACGGATGACCGATGACCGTGGGGATGGACATCCATCATCCACCACGTGGTGTAAGGCCGAAGCATTCATCCTCAACGATCTCGCTTCTCTCCGTGTACATTCTTGGCGAATGCTTCGGCCCTACGGATGCGATCCATGTATCTGGCGGCGCATCGGCCATCGGCGTGATCCATGGCCGAATACGGTGGTCCGTCGTCCATCGTCTGTCGCCACATATGAGGCAGAATGACCCAGCATAACCTTACGATCAACGCCAACTGGACGTACCACGGATTTCGTGCCGTGGTGCTGGAAAACCGCCATCTGCGAGCGGTCATCTTGCCTGAACTCGGCGCAAAGGTCTGGTCGCTCATCGATAAGGCCGCTGACCGCGAGGTGCTCTGGCACAACCCGCGCGTGCCGCCACGGCCCGTCCACTACGGCGCCGCCTACGACGACTGGTTCTGTGGCGGGTGGGACGAACTGTTCCCCAACGACGCCCCCACAGCAGTGGCGGGCGAGCCCTACCCCGACCACGGCGAGCTTTGGTCGATGCCGTTCGTCTGGGAGGTGACGACGGAAGCCGGTGCAGTTGCGCTACATATGCGGCGTTCCGGTGTGGTAACGAATACCAACATCGCGAAGCGGATCACCCTGCGGGCCGACGAGCCGCTGCTGCGCTTCGGCCACCGCATCACCAACGTGGGACCGACGCCGCTCGACTATCTCTGGAAGCTGCACCCGGCGCTGCGCGTCACACCCGCATCGCGGATCGACATGCCGGCCCGGAATGTGCTCGTGGATCCAGGATTCC
>JBBRUG010000243.1:0-9501 GCA_038247995.1 Chloroflexales bacterium
AGATCGACGAGACTTGGCGGTAGGCCCCGGATCGGCGTAAGCTTGCGACCACGCTCCTCGTCGAGGCGCGGGATCGAGCGCAACAGACCAATCGTGTATGGCATGCGCGGGTTGGCGAAGATTTCTTTCGTTGGCCCTGCTTCGACCACCCCACCCGCATACATCACCGTCACCCGGTCGGTCATTCCGGCGACAACGCCGAGATCGTGGGTGATCAAAATCACGGCAGTCTCAAGCTCTTCGCGCAGGCGGTTGATCAACTCAAGGATCTGGGCCTGGATCGTCACGTCGAGCGCTGTCGTCGGCTCATCGGCGATCAGGAGTTCCGGGTTGCAACTCAGCGCCATAGCGATCATCACGCGCTGACGCATTCCGCCGGAAAACTGGTGCGGATAGTTATCGAGGCGCTTACCGGGGCTGGGAATGCCGACCATATCAAGCAACTCAGTGGCCCGATTCGCCGCTTCACGCTTGGAGAGCTTCATATGCAGCTCCAGCGATTCAGTAATCTGGCGACCAATTGTGAGCACCGGATTGAGCGACGTCATCGGATCCTGAAAGATCATTGCGATCCGATTGCCGCGGATACGGCGCATCTCCTCTTCGCTCATCTGCACCAGATCGTCGCCATCGAAGAGGATCTGGCCGCCAACGATTTTCCCGGGCGGATTTGGAATCAGGCGCATAATCGAGAGCGAAGTAACGCTCTTGCCACAACCCGATTCACCGACAATTCCGAGCGTCTCGCCACGATTAACGTGGAACGACACTTTGTTGACGGCTTTCACTACGCCGTCTTGCGTACGAAAGTGCGTCTCCAAATCACGTACTTCAAGCAGTGGGGCCATCGATACCTCACAAAAAACGGCTGGTAGCGGGACGAAAGCTTACCCTCTACGCGGATCAGGTAGCCACATAACAGATGACCAGAGGCTTGGTCGGGGGAGGCAAACATTGCCACACTAGCATTACGCTACATATGTATTTATCAAAAAGTGGTTATCAGATCCTACCACAGAGGCCCCGGCCTGTCAAGAAATGAACTGATGCAGCATCCAGGCTTCACTAGCGAGCTGAACATTCAGCAGCGGATCGTGAGCATCGAATAAGCCGTTACCGGCGCCATCAAAACTGTTGGCAACAAACAGGAGCAGTTCAGACGTTGGCGCAGAACGCCCCGCCGAACCGCCAGGCCAGAATGCGCGCGCCGCCATTGGCCTTGTTTTGAGCGGGTGCAAGCGGCGCCGACCGAAGATCGCCTGCAGGCGTTCGCGTGCAATTGCCGCATCGTGGATGGCAGTAGTGAGCAGCGCCCGTTGCAGGCCGACGGGAACCGACGGCAGCCTTGGTGGCGCTGTCGGAGCGATCTGCACCACACCGAGGTTGATCTGCGCGGCGTGCTGAACGATCAACCGACCGCGCGGCGAAGGCACCTGCGGTACGTGAATAGTTGCCATCACAAACACATTGCGCGGCAACACCGGCTGACCGGCGTCGGGCAGGCCAGGCAGAGCCAGGCGCAACGCGCCGCCAGGTGCAACATGCAGCAGATCGCCAAAATAGTGGTCGAGGTCTTCGGGGGTGGGGCCTTTAAGGAAGAGCAAAAACACCTTGCCGGCGTTCTCGGGTGCGGCAGCCTCCTGCAACATTTCCAGCAGGTGCAACGACCCAAAGCGCTCGTGGACATTCTGATAATAGCTGCGTTCACCGCTCTGGTGCGCCCAACTGCCCGAACCGATCGTGACGAATTGATCACTTTGGGCGCCGAAGAGCGCCAGCGCAAAGCGCTCGACCAGGCGCGCTTTACCGCTTCCAGGGGGACCACTAATCACGACAAGTGGGCTTGCTTTGAGGGCGACGTAGAGACTCACTGCGAGCGAGCGCGGACATGTGTCGCCAAGTGCGACACACAGACGATCGATCACGACCTGCTCGGCGTGGCTGGCGTGGGCAGCACGGAAGGCATGGCGTGGCGTACGCACAGCTTCCAGGCGCTGCTGCACCAACTCCCAATGGCCCCCATCGGCCGAACCACCGGCGGCATTGCCTGCGGCGTGGAAGTTGTAGGCAATCATTAATTTTACCCGATTGATATCTCAGAGCGAGCGCCGACATTGGCGACTCGCGCGGTGCCGCGCAAGGCGGCCTGTTCCCCAACCAGACTCTGCGTTAATTGTACCCCTTCGAGGGTAGCATTGGCATACACAATCGAATCCTGCACGATCGAACGCCGCACAACCGCCCCTGCGCCGATCGTGGCATGTGGGCCGATAATCGACTGTTCGATCAGCGCGCCCTCAGCAATATGCACCGGCGGGATGATCACCGACTCGTGGGTAGCGCCGGCGCGGCTATGGCCATTGTCGAGCAGATAACGGTTCGTATCGAGAATCGCGTCAACCGTTCCACAATCACGCCACATCGACACGACATCGGTGTGCAATACCTCACCACGATCAATCAATACTTGCAGCGCATCGGCGAGGTAGAACTCGCCTTTGGTCTGAATATTATGCTCAATGAGATACGTAATCGCATCCATGAGGCGCCGGGCCTCAGGCAAATAATAGGCGCCGACAATCGCCAGGTTCGACACCGGCTCGCTGGGCTTCTCAACCAACCGCGTAATCCGATCGCCCTCGAGCACGGCAACTCCAAAACGGCTCGGATCTGCCACCTCTTGACAGTAGATGATCCCCTCGGCCGGATGGCTGTTCAAGCGGGCTGTATCCAAGCCAAGCAAGCCATCGCCGAAAACAATTAGGAGCGGCCCCTCAACAACATCGCGGGCGAGGTGAATAGCGTGCGCCTGGCCACGAGCTTCCGATTGCTCAATAAAACGCATTGGAAAGCTGTAGGTTCCCCGAATAAACGCCTCAATCTGATCGCCCAGATACCCGGTGATACAAATCAATTCGTCAATCTGGATGCCCTGGAGATCGTCGATGATATGACCGAGCACTGGTTTCCCCGCCACGTCTAAAAGCGGCTTGGGGCGGCTATAGGTATGTGGGCGCAAACGCGTTCCCAGGCCGGCAGTGAGGATCATCACTTTCATCAATAGCTTCCTTATGATTGGCTTGTTTATAGCAGTGGGGAAGGCAACTGGTGGGAGCATCGTGGATCCACATCCGAACGCAATTATACCACGCACCCCCCGGCAAAGCGTGACAGTCCCTTCATTATATATTGTCACTCCAGCGCTCATCCAATTGTCTCTCTTGACGAACAAATTGTCCTGGTATAATTAGAGACATTGGAGGTAGATAATGCAAATCGAACTTGATCGCGGCAATCGTGAACCGTTATATCGCCAACTGGCGTCGAGCGTCCAGCAACGCATCCGCAGTGGGGCGCTACCGCCGCGCACCCGCCTACCGACGGTACGCCAACTGGCCCAACAGCTCGGGGTTACCCGGCTGACCGTACACAGCGCCTATTCTGAACTACAATCCGGCGGCTGGATCGAGGCCACGGTGGGCCGCGGCACATTTGTGGCCGAACAGATCGAGCAGTTGATCACCCCGCCGGAAGCGCAACTTGGCCGCGAGGTGACCCCGGCGGGCATGCTTGCCGACATTCTACGCATGGCCCAACTGCCCGGCTTGTTGGCCCTTGCCCGCGCCGACCCCGACGCGGAATTGTTCCCTTTGCGCGCCTGGCAACGTGCGGTCGATACGGCGCTCAGCCAGGGTGGCGCGAGCCTAATGAACTACACCACCGCTCAGGGCGATCAGCAGTTGCGCTCGGCGCTGGCCGAACTGATGCGTGAACGCGGCGTCACCGTCGGCCCCGACGAGATTATGGTGTTGAATGGCGTGAACCATGGCATGGCATTGGCAAGCGATCTGCTAGCCGGCCCAGGGGCAACGGTCCTTGTCGAACAGCCGACCTATTTGGGCATGCTGAATGTGTTGCACGCCCGCAATATCCGTGCTGTCGGGGTTGAACTTGATGCCGAAGGGCCTATTCTGGCCGATTTGGAACAGCTGATCCGCACCGAGCGCCCGGCGTTCTTCTACACGATCCCAACCTATCAGAACCCTAGCGGCATCTGTATGAGCCCGACGCGGCGGGCAGCACTGCTTGAACTGGCCGAACGCTACCGCTTGCCGATCGTTGAGGACGATATTTATAGCATGATCAGCTTCGAGAGTACACCGCCGCCGGCGCTGAAAGCCGCCGACCGCAGCGGGCTGGTGATCTACCTGAGCAGCTTCGCCAAGAATTTGATGCCGGGCCTGCGGCTAGGCTATGTCGTGGCAGCGCCGGACATTATTCAGCGCATGGTGATGCTGCGTCAGGCCTACGACATTTGCTCGCCCTTGCTCACCCAACGCGCTCTAGCGGTCTTCCTGGAACATGGCGCCCTGCACAGCCACTTGCGGCGGGTGCGGCCGCATTACCAGGAGCGCCGAGATGCCATGCTGCGCGCAATGACGCGCTTCTTCCCGACCGGCGTGAGTTGGACCAATCCAAACGGCGGTTATAGCTGCTGGGTACGCCTCCCGGTTGGCATGAATGTCACCGATCTCTACCTCAGCGCCATTGGGCGCGGGGTGGCTTTTACCCCCGGCGCTGTCTTTAGCGCCGCACCCGAAACGCATCCGCACCTACGCTTGTGTTACGGCACCGAAGATCCCGACCGCCTGAGCGAAGCAATTGCAACGCTCGGATCGCTGCTGCGCGAACGGCAGAATGGGACGACACCGCCTGGGACGGCCATGAGTGACTTCATTCCGGTTGTTTGAAAAATTCTTTGATACTGATCATACTTCCGCCCGACTCTCTTTGAAACAAAGACGATTATACTTTATTTAGTATTGAATCAAAGAGAATGGCAGTGACAGAACTTGATCCTATCGATATTCAGATTTTGCAGATCCTCCAGGAGGATGGGCGGATCACCCATGCAGAATTAGCCCAGCGCGTCGGGCTTACGGCGCCAACCGTGATGCGCCGCGTACGCCTGCTCGAAGAACGGGGCTACATCCGCAGTTACACGGCACTGCTCGATCCGCTGGCCTTAGGATTGACAGTCACCGCATTTACCTTCATCGAGTCTGAGGCCGGATGCGATTTAACTGCGCTTGGACGCGATCTCGCGACATTCCCCGGCGTTCAAGAAGTGCATCGGATCATTGGTGAGTGGTGCTTCCTGATCAAAATTCGCGCGGCGACGCCGCAGCACCTGGAACAACTGGTCAATGGCGACCTACGTGGCCACCCGATGGTGCGGCGCACATTTACCACATTGGCCACATCGTCGGACCACGAAACGACCCGCCTGCCCTTACCGGAGGCAGTCTGACCGTCTGCCATCATTGACCACAGACCAGGGACAAAAGACCGAAGCCCGCCACGATAGGTTCGTCCTTTGTCTTTTAGCTTTATTCGGGAGGATTCTATGCGTCGCACGTATCTGGAAGAACTTCAGGCCTTTGAACAGCGCGCTGCGGATCGGCGGATGGTTGGACGAGCGTTGCGCTGCCGTCGGCAATCTGCCACGCCGCGGCCGTGGCTGGCGACCCTTTTCTGGCTCCTCGGCATCCGTTAACAAGGAACATCTATGCCCGCCGCAACGCGCACCGGCTACCTGTTGTGTATCCTGGCCGCAATTACCTGGTCGGCCACAAGTCCTGGACTTTCTTACCTGATCGAAACCTACCAGGTGCCGGCGCTGGTGCTGGCCTTCTGGCGCGACGCTTTTATTGCCCTGGCCTGCTTAATTGGGCTGAGTATGCTGCATCTGCTGCGCCGTGAGCCATTGCCCAGGCTCAGCGGAGCCGAGTGGCGCGCTTACGGCATTACGGGCGCGGTGAGCATCGGGATCTACCACGCACTGTTCGTGCTCTCGGTGGCCTTGAATGGCGCCGCCCTGGCGATTGTGCTGATCTACCTGTACCCGGCATTTGTCACTCTGGGTGCGCGGATCTTCTTCAAGGAGCGCTTGCGCACGCTGCAACTTGGATCCATTCTGCTGGCTGTCATTGGGAGTGCGCTGCTGGTGCGTGCCTACGATCTGGCAGTGTTGCGCCTGAATTGGGTAGGAATCGTGGTCGGTATCGTCTCAGCGGCGACACACGCCGGTTATGTTCTGTTTAACCAACGCGCCGTGAGCCGCCACAGCCCCTGGTTCTCATTGACGCTGACCATGACCTTCGGCACGCTTACACTGCTGGCGATGGCGCTGATCAGCGGGCCACCGGCGGCGCTGATCGCAATTGGGCCGGGGGCAACGCCCTGGCTGATCATTGCGGCGTTGGCAGTTGGGCCAACCCTGGGCGGCTACATTCTGTTCACGACAGCGCTACGCCACATTCCAGGGCAAATCGCCAGCCTGATCGTCGTTGTCGAAGCGCCGATTGCAACGACAACCGCTGTGCTGCTATTGGGGGAACGGATCGAGCCGTTGCAGGCGTTGGGGATGCTTTTTGTACTGGCGGCTGCCGTGTTACCGGGGCTACCACTGGAGCGTTGGTTGGCTCTACGCCAACCCAGTGAAGCGAACAGCCTGCCCTAGGGGCCAGGGCGCAGGAGGCACACGGCAGGTAGCAGGCCGCAGATAGACGTGCCAGCGGTTGCATGCGCCCCGTGCCGAAAGAGGAAGGTGCGAGCGGGGCGAGCCACCGGGCTCAGTGCCGTCAGGCGCGCATCGGTTCGGCTCAGTGATCTAATAACCGAACTTCGACCAGAAGGAGAGCTCTTGTTCTTTGGCCGCCTGTTCGATCTGGGGAACGGTGATCATATTCAGGCGCACGAGCACCTGGCCAAGGCTCAAGTGGTGGCTTTTTTGATCCAGGCGTAACTGTTCAGCAAGCGCCAGTTCGAGTTGTTGGGGCGAAATGTAGTTTTTATCAACCAGGAATTCACCCAACACCTGGGGAGCCATGCGCAACCGGCTCCGCTCCTGCTGTTGCATAATCAGGGCACGCGCGAGTTTGGTCGGCGTAATCATGCCTTGCTTGAGCAGCAATTGCCCCAAACGCCGGTCGGCAGCGATCACACTGTTAGTACTCTGAGCACGCAGCACTTTGCGCAAATCTTCCGGACTGATCGCATCGATCGACAACAAAATATCGCCGAGGAGCCGTGCGCGCGGCTGATCATGAAAATGACTGCTCTTCACATCCGACAAAATTTGGAGCGTGTGGATCTCGGAGAGGCGTTGTTTGGCCATGAGATCATCCGGATGCACAACCAGATAAGCTTCCAGGTACGCCTGCATGATCGCCGGATCGGTGGGCGCCAACACAGCGGCGCGCTCCAAACAGTCTTTGCGCTGATGCGCATCCTGCACCAGTTTGCTCATTGCCAGCCAGGCATCCAGACACTGATAGCCATTCAGCAGATGCTCACGCAGTGCCTGTATATTTTCGCGGTCGGCAGCAATGATCGGACACGGATAAGAACATTGCTTCATGGGGTCGCTCCGCAGCCAGCGCTTTTCCGGCCAGCCCTTGGTTGAATGATTGTCGTTATGATGGGGTCGGCTTTAGGCAGGGCCAGGTGCTCCCTGCCCCCTCAATCACAGACACTAGGATCCAGTGCTAGGATGAGGGTTGGATTCGCTATTATAGCATAGGTCGTCAACATGACTCATTTCCCATCAACACCCACTGTACGGTACATCGTAACCGGCCTCGGCAATATTGGGCGCACATTGTTAGAAGTGCTCACCTCGCGCGGCGATCTGCTACCCCAACGGTATGGTTTTCAGTTGCGTTGTGTCGGACTGGCCGACTCTTCAGGCGTGGCCTACGATCCGCAGGGTTTTGACATTGCGGCCGTGGCGGCGCTCAAACGCGCAGGCGGCAAGCTGAGTGCGCTCCCGCAGTTTGCGCCCCAGCGCACCGCGATCGATCTGGCCGCAACCGCCGAGGCTGAATTCTTGCTTGAAGCAACGCCGACAAACCTGAATGATGGTCAACCCGGCCTCGATATTGTGCGCGGCGCGCTACGCAGCGGCAAGCACGCCGTGCTCGCCAGCAAGGGGCCGCTGGTGCTGGCCTATCAGGAATTGGCGGCTTTGAGCGATTTGAGCGGCAATGCCCAGGCGCCCGCGTTGCGCTTCTCGGGCGCAGTAGGCGGCGCCCTGCCGACGATTAACCTGGCGCGCCGCGATCTGGCGGGCGCGATTATTGAGCGCGCCGAACTGGTAGTGAACGGAACAACCCAGGTTATTCTGGAACTGATGGCCGCCGGCCAGAGCTTCGCCGCCGCGCTGGCAGCAGCCCAGGCCCAGGGCATTGTCGAACCCGATCCGAGCCTCGATGTTGATGGGTGGGACGCAGCCAATAAGCTGGTGATCTTTGCCAATGCCGTGTTGGAACAGCCGACAACCCTGGCCGATCTCACTGTGCGCGGGATCAGCGAAGTGACGGCGACGGAACTGCGCGCCGCATGGGACGCCGGAGGGCGCATTTCAGTCGTCGGCTCAGCCGTGCGCCAACCCGACGGTCGCTATACGCTTGGAGTCGCCCCAATCACGCTCGGCCCGGAGCACCCGCTCGCCCGGCTGAACCTGGGCGAGATGGGCGCTGTATTCCATAGCGACATCATCGGGCGCACGACAGTGGCCAGCCTCGAAGACGGGCCGATGGGCTCGACCCAGGCGATGCTGCGCGATCTGATTGAGATTATGGGGAAACGGGCGTAGGGTCGCGTCGCGAAGCGCCCCTACGCTTGCCCATCAGTCGATCAGTGGTGGTTCGACGCCGCGCGCCTGAATGTTCTCGCGATTATTGTGAAACCGATTGGCCCGCAAGGTGTGCGCGTGCGGCAACGGGCAACGTGGTGTGGTGCGCGGTAGGGGGCGCACACCGTGATCCTGATCGGCGGCGATACGGACAGCAACTTCATTCTCAATCAACTGATTGGCCGCGATCAGCCAGTTGCGGCTTGTATCGTTGGCGGGCACAGCCTGTACAAAAGCCGCTACATACTTCGACCAGAGCAGTATGCCGTAGGCATTGCCGCTAATCGTGTTCTGCTCCACAACGCAATCGATCCCGTTCTCAACGGCGATTCCAGCGCGACGATTGGCGCTGATCGTATTGCCTTCAAGCCGGTTAGCCGTAGAAAAGCCCAACCAGAAGCCATAGTTTCCGCCGTGGGCGATGTTGTTCACAAACACATTGGCGCTGCTGAAGGTGGCCTCAAAGGCAATATTCGGGCTGTAGGAAGCATCATTGCCCTCGAAGCGATTCGCATCACAGGGCACATGCACCCAATCGGGTCGCAGGCCGGCGAGAAAGAAGCCGTCGCCGCCCATGCGCGCAGTGTTGGCGCGCAAAACATTGCGGCACGAACCATGAACGATCAAAAATCCGGCGGCATCGGCGCCGACATGGCCCCCACCGCCTTGCAGGTGTAGGGTTTTTACAGGATCGCGTCCCAATGCGCTATTCCCCGCATCCCCCCAGCCCCCTGCTCCCTCACGTGGAGCAGGGGGAGCCGCCGCAGATTCGGCGTCCTGATGCTGTCG
This sequence comes from Chloroflexales bacterium, assembly GCA_038247995.1. Classification (GTDB taxonomy): domain Bacteria; phylum Chloroflexota; class Chloroflexia; order Chloroflexales; family Chloroflexaceae; genus JBBRUG01. The sequence continues at coordinate 9,488 of JBBRUG010000243.1, forward strand.
GAAGCCCCGCTCCC
>JBBRUG010000244.1:0-9401 GCA_038247995.1 Chloroflexales bacterium
ATGGAATGCGCGATGCCTCCGCAGATGGCGCAGATTGCGCAGATGCGGGAGCCGGCGGCGGGGGCAAATCGGCGCTGAAAACGACTTGCGGCGTAGGGCCGGCTGTGATCTGAAAGTCTGCTTCGACGCCGCTCTGGGGCGTGGCGTGTAGGGCAACATCACCGCCGCCGCCGATCAAGACGCTGCGCAGGGCGGGGATACCGGCAAGCTCCCAATCGGCGCGGTAGACAACCCGCGTGCCATCGGGGCTGATCTGGAACGCGCTTACACTGCGCCCGAGCGCGGCAGCTACAGTTGCGCTACTAAGATGCACTGCGTTGCCGCCGATGAGCGGTGAACTGAACAAGCCAATACCCTCGGCAGGGTTCCGGAGCGTGCGATAAACCACGCGCTGATTGTCGGGGCTGATCTGCGCGTCGAGAATGGCCCCACCTGGGGGCAGTTCGGGGTTCAGCCGAAGCGCGCCGCCGCCGCTGATCGCGGTGCTGAACAGATCGATCCGGCCCAGCGCATGTTGCTCGGCGCGATAGATCACATGCCGGCCGTCGGGGCTGATCTGGAAGCTGTGGACGCGCCCGCCGGCCACCAGCGTACTATTCAAGCGTACCGGTGCGCCGCCGCTGATCGGCACCACAAAGAGTTCGAAGCGTTCGACAGCGTTCTGATCGGCGAGATACACTACCTGCGATCCATCAGGGCTGATCTGAAAATCGGCCACATTGCCGTCGAAGGCGAGGGGTGCGTTCAGGCGGATCGGTTCACCGGCGTCGAGCGCAGCGCTGAACAACTCAACCGTGGCCGCGCTGATCTGGTTGGCCAGGTAAACGACCTGGGTGCCATCATGGCTGAGCGCGACCTGCGTCACGCCACCACCCGGTGCGAGCGGGCCATTGAGCTTGCGCGGTGCGGCCATGCTGGATGTTGCAGGCAGCATCAGCCCGAGCAGCAGTACGACGAGCACAAGCGGCTGGGGACGACAAGACATAAGCACTCCTTGGGCGATCATTGGTTCGCGGCAACCAATGGCGCTCCTGCGAACCAACCCAACGGATCGAGTGCGGCAGAGGGGAATTGCAGGGGGGATTTGCGCCGGCATACCACCAAACGATGCTGCGGCGCAGATTGAAGTTACGAGAGGATTACGTAGCTGTAACTCCACGCACTACCATGGGTGAAGCTACAGCGCGCAGGGAGGTTCAGCTACAAACATTAGTGTTGAGGCACATGCATCAACTTGGGCGGACCCTGCCGCCTGCTGCTTGCCGCCGCAACCTTGCCCGAGGTCAATGATGACAGTTACGATCGACCCTATGCCGGTGCATACCGACCATTCATTCCAGCGTCCGCAAAGTGTTGCTGTTCGGCAGCGAGCCGATGATTTGCCGCCGATGATCGGGCGCCCACAGGTTGTGCTGGCGCTGCAAGGCGGCGGCGCGTTGGGCGCGTACCATATCGGCGCGTACGAAGCGCTGGCTGAGGCCGGCTTCGAGCCGGATTGGATCACTGGGATCTCGATTGGCGCGATTAACGCTGCGATCCTGGCCGGCAACCCGCCGGGTCGGCGCCTGGAACAACTCGAGCGTTTCTGGGAGTTGATCACCTGGCCGGACATCTTTGGCCTGCAACTCGATGGTTCGGCGCGGCGCCTGTTCAACACCACCAGCTATCTCCAGGCGCTGTTCTTCGGGCAGCCACGCTTCTTCGTGCCACGCCCCACCCATCCCTATTTCGCTGTTGCCGGTACAGCCGCCGCCACCAGTTTTTACGATCCGGCGCAATTACAGGCCACGCTGGCCGAGTGTGTGGATTTCGACCTGCTCAATACCAGCCCGATCCGGGTGAGCCTGGGTGCGACTCACGTCACCAGCGGCAGCCTGGTGTTCTTCGACAACCGCCGCCAGCGGCTCGGCCCGGAGCATATTCTGGCCAGCGGCGCATTACCGCCGGCTTTCCCAGCGGTGCGCATCGACGGCGAGTTGTACTGGGACGGCGGTTGCGTAGCGAATACGCCGCTCCAGGCTGTTTTGAATGATCCTAATGCCGACGCGACGCTTGTGTTTGCGCTCGATCTGTGGGGCGCCGATGGTGGGGAACCGCAAACACTCGACGATGTGATCTGGCGGCAGAAGCAGATTCAGTACGCCAGTCGCACTGTGGCCGAGATCGCTACAAGCGTGCAGCTCTACAATATGCGGCGAATGCTCAGCGATGCAGTGGAACGCCTGCCCGACGCCCAGCGGAGTGACTTGCCGCCGGCCAACCTTGCGCCGGGGCGGCTCGATGTTGTCCACTTGGTCTATCAGCCCACTCCCAATGAGATCGCCCAGAGTGACGCCGAATTCTCGCGGCCATCGCTTGTCGAGCGGCGCACTGCCGGCTACGCCGACATGCAACGCGTATTGGCGGCAGCACCCTGGGCTGTTACAACGCCGCCGGCCCATACCGCCGCTGTGATCCACCACGTTGAGCGCGGGCAGATCAATAGCGAAACGCCGGGGGTGTAGGGCGCTTGCAGGTGTAGGGTTTTTACAGGATCGCGTCCCAATGCGCTATTCCCCGCCTCCCCCCAGCCCCCTGCTCCCTCACGTGGAGCAGGGGGAGCCGCCGCAGATTCGGCGTCCTGATGCTGTCGGAAGCCCCGCTCCCGCGCAGGGAGCGGCCTGCTCTGAGCGTAGCCGAAGGGGGTTGGGGGTGCGGGCAACGGCAAAAACCCTCCACCTGAGAGGGTGTAGGGCGCGGGCAAGCGGTGCGTAAAAATTGACACCCCGCTTCACCGCGTGTTATACTCCCCACAGAATTGCATATTGCTCATCCAGAGGAGCTGAGGGACCGGCCCGATGAAGCTCCAGCAACCCCCGCAATAATGTAAAAGTGAAAATGCAAAGGGCAACATGTTGTATTTTCACTTTTCAATTTTGCATTTGAACGGAAGGGTGCTAACTCCGGCAGCGTAAGCTGGGAGATGAGGTTATCGCCGCCTTCACGCCAGCGCGTGGAGGTTTTTTGTTGCGCCTCGGAGCGTAGTACAGGAGTAAGCCAACGTGAGTCAGTCTCAATCCGCCTATTTGCAGGCCCTCCGCGAGCGTGTGTTGATCTACGACGGCGCGATGGGCACGAGTATCGATACCTACGATCTCACCGTCGAAGATTATGGCGGCGAGCGCACCTTCGGCAACCGCGATTATCTTGTGCTGACCCGGCCCGACGTGATCGGCGCGATCCATGCCTCGTTCCTGGAGGCCGGCGCCGATGTGCTCGAAACCTGTACCTTCCAGAGCACGCGCATGCGCCTCGAAGAGTGGGGCCTCGGCGACCGGACGATTGAGCTGAACCGCGCCGCCGCCGCTCTCGCCCGCAGCGTCGCCGACCGCTTTGCCGCCCAGGATGGTCGCCCGCGGTTTGTGGCTGGCTCGATCGGCCCCACCGGTAAACTGCCCTCCTCCGACGACCCGGCGCTCTCTGATATTACCTTCCCCGAACTCTCGGATATTTTCAAGGAGCAGGCGATCGGTCTGATCGAGGGCGGCGCTGATGTGCTGCTGATCGAAACCAGCGTCGATATTCTCGAAGTCAAGGCTGCGCTCGACGGCATCCGCCGCGCCAAAATCGAGATCAACCGGCCCGAAGTTGCCGTGCAGGCGCAGGTCTTCCTCGATCTCTCCGGGCGCATGCTGCTCGGCACCGACGTTCCGGCGCTGATCGCCACCCTGGAGGCGATGCCGGTGGACGTGATCGGGTTGAACTGCTCGACCGGCCCTGAGCATATGCGCGCCGCCATTCAGTACCTCACCAACCACTCGCGCCTGCCGATCTCGTGCATTCCCAACGCCGGCCTGCCGATGGAAGTTGACGGCCAGACGGTTTACCCGATGGAGCCGGAGCCGTTTGCGCGCATCCTCGGCGAGTTTGTGGGCGAGTACGGCGTCGGCGTGATCGGCGGGTGCTGCGGCACGACACCGGCCCATATCGCCAAGTTGCGCGAAGTGGTGGGCTACGACCGCGCCCCTACTCCGCGCGAGATCGAGTACATCCCCAGTGTCTCGTCGGGCATTCGCGCCGCTGCGCTGAAGCAGGATATTACGCTGACGATGATCGGCGAGCGGGTGAACACACTCGGTTCGCGTAAGGTCAAGCGGCTGCTGCTGAAGGATGATTACGACGGCGTGCTCGAAGTGGCCCGCGAACAAGTCGATAGCGGCTCGCATCTGCTCGACGTCTGCGTAGCGATGACCGAGCGCGCCGATGAAACCGAGCAGATGACCCGGTTGATCAAAAAGCTGACCATGAATGTCGAACTGCCGCTGATGATCGACACCACCGAGGCCGATGTGCTGGAGGCGGCGCTGGCAATGTACCCTGGGCGCGCTGTGGTCAACTCGGTGTCACTCGAAGGCGGGCGCGGCGACAAGATCGACCGCATTATGCCGCTGATTGCGCGTTATGGTGCGGCAACCGTGGTGATGACGATCGACGAAGAGGGCATGACCCACACCCGCGAGCGCAAATTGGCCGTGGCCGAGCGGATCGCCCAGATCGCCCGCGACGAGTATGGCGTGCCGGCCGAAGCGCTGATCTTCGATGTGCTGACCTTCCCGATCACCACCGGCCAGGAGGAGTTGCGCAGCGCCGCCGTCGAGACGCTCGAAGGCATTCGGCTGGTGAAAGAGCGCATTCCGGGCTGCTTCACCACGCTCGGCGTGAGCAACCTGAGCTTCGGCGTAGCGGTTCATGCCCGCGCCGCGCTCAATTCGGTATTCCTCTACCACGCGGTTGCCGCCGGCCTCGATACGGCGATCATCAACCCGGCCCATATTACGCCCTACGCCGAAATTTCGCTCGAAGAGCGCAAGCTATGCGAAGACCTGATCTTCAACCGCCGCGAAGATGCCTTGGCGCGCTTCATCAACCATTTCGAGCAGAACGCCGACTCCAGCGAGCGCGAAGTGGCCGACCCGACGGCGGGTATGACCGTCGATCAGTGCTTGCACTGGAAGATTTTGCACCGCAAGAAAGAAGGCGTCGAGGCGGATATTGATGAGGCGGTCGACCAGCGCCTCCAGCCGCTCGGCTTGCGCCTGAGCGATGCGTCGGTGCGCACGAAAAGTGAAGACGGCACCTCGGCGCAAGGGATTGCAGCCATTGATGTGCTGAACAATGTCCTGTTGCCGGCCATGAAAGAAGTTGGCGACCTGTTTGGCTCAGGCCAGTTGATTTTGCCCTTCGTCTTGCAGAGCGCAGAAGTGATGAAGAAGTCCGTTGCGCATCTGGAGCGCTACCTCGACAAGCTAGAAGGCAGCACCAAGGGCAAAGTGGTGTTGGCCACAGTGTATGGCGATGTACACGACATCGGCAAGAACCTGGTCCACACAATTCTGGCCAACAACGGCTACACCATCTACGATCTGGGCAAGCAGGTGCCGGCGAACACGATCATCGAGAAAGCCGTGGAGCTTGGCGCCGACGCGATCGGTCTTTCGGCGTTGCTGGTGAGCACGAGCAAGCAGATGCCGCTGATCGTGCAGGAATTGCACAAGCGCGGGCTGAACTTCCCGGTGCTGGTGGGCGGTGCGGCGATCAACAAGCAGTACGGCCAGCGGATCAGCTTTGTGGGCGCAGAAGAGCCCTACGCTGCGGGCGTCTTCTACTGCAAAGATGCCTTCGAGGGCCTGGAGACGATGGACAAGCTGAGCGATAGCGCCCAGCGCAGTGCGTTTGTTGCGCAGACGATCCGCGACGCGGCGCAGGTGCTCAACAAGCGTCAGACTGGGCGGGTGGCGCTGGCCGAAGTTGGGCGGGCGAGCCGCGAGCATGGCGGCAAGGGCGTGCGCTCGAATGTGCGCAGCGATGTGCCGGTGCCGACGCCGCCGTTCTGGGGTGCGCGCTGGACCGACCGCATCCGGCTCGACGATGTGGTGGAATGTATGGATCGTAATGCGCTGTACCGGCTGCAGTGGGGCGCGAAGAATGCCAAAGGCCCCGAGTGGGAGAAGCTGAAAGCCGAGTTCGACCAGAAAGTGCGCGAGCTGATCGCCGAGGCCAAGCGCGACGGTTGGCTCCAGCCGAAGGTGGCCTATGGCTACTTCCCGGTGCAGAGCGATGGGCTCGACCTGATTGTGTACGACCCGACGACTGTGATGGGCAGCGCTAATTCAGCCCTCAGCCCTCAGCCTGCAGCCCTTGCTCCACAGGAGCTTACCCGCTTCACGTTCCCGCGCCAGCCCGAGCGCGAGCGACTGTGTCTGAGCGACTACTTCCGCAGCGTTGCGAGCGGCGAGTACGATGTGGCGGCGTTCCAGGTGGTGACGATGGGCACGGCGGTGGACGAGCTAACTGCGGCGCTGCAGCTTCAGGGCGACTACAGCCGCGGCTACTACATTCATGGCCTGGGGGTAAGCCTAGCCGAGGCACTGGCCGAGTATACCAACCGCACGATCCAGCAGGGCTTGGGCTTGCAGAACGGGCGCGGCAAGCGTTACTCGTGGGGCTACCCAGCTTGCCCCGACCTGGAAGATCACGTTCAACTCTGGCAGATCCTGCCCACCGACGAAATCGGCGTAGTTCTTACCGACGCCTACCAGATCGTGCCGGAGCAAAGCACCGCCGCGATCGTCGTACACCACCCCGAAGCTAAATATTTTAGCATCGGCAGTGCGTTGGAGCGCGCCGAGGAAGACGTGGCCGCGTAAACAAGGTAACAGGCAAAAGGCAAAACGCAACTGCAAGACGAAGGACGATAGACAGCCTATCTGGCTTTGATCCTTCGTCAAACTGCGAACTGCGAACTGCCAGACTGCCAGACTGCCAGACTGTCAGACTGAATTCAGATGAGTTTTCGGTGAGATTCATCGCCAGAGTCTAAAGGGCGTGATACGATCTTCCTGAGAGTAGGGAAGGAAGGAGTACCACAACCCCTTATGGATCTATTTCACGAGCTATCGGCAGCGCAGCTGGATCGACTCTACCGCCTCGCATGGCTGGTGATGGGCGATGAGCGGCAGGCGGCGCGACGAATTCAGGCGGCAGGCCGCAGGCGGCAGGCCGCAGGCGGTATTGCTCAGTTCCTCACGCAGTTCGTCCCACAGCGCACGTTGCGTTATAGCTTAACATTACCTCCTACCACCCATGAGCGTTCGGGCCTGACGCCAAGCGAGTTTGTTGTGTTGGCGGCGACGCTACGCGCAGCAACCCCACAAGCGCGGTTGGAGCTTGGCGCGCCGCATCTGGTGGGGGAGGACGTTGGGGCAGAGGGACACGGAGCAGACGACAGACGACGGACGACGGACGACGCGGGCACCGATAGACCCTGGCCGCGCCGCGCTGCGACGGGCGTAGAACTCTTCCTGCTGCTGGCGCGGGCCTGGAGTGCGCTGCCGGCCGCTACCCCCTACGCTACTGGCTTGGCCCATGCGCGGGTATTGCTCGGCGGTGCGTCGGCAGTTGAGGCCCAGGAACTACGGGTTGCGCTGCTTGCCGATGGGCCGCAGGGTGATCTGGCCCGCGCCGTGCGGGCCGGCTTGCGGCGTACCGATGAGCGCTTGGCGGCGGCACTACCGGCGCTATTCACCGGCGAAGCGCCGGCTGAGTTGCACGCACTTCGTGAGGCAGACCCGGCTGCTCCGCAACGCACCATCAGCCGGGCTGTGCGGCTTCAACTTGGCCTGGCTGGGATTGTCCTGGCCCTCATTGTTGCGGTGATTGTCGTTCCGGGGCGCAGTGCGGACACGCTAAACGACACCGAACAGACGGGCTTGCTGGCGGCTGAATCTACACTTGCGCCAGATGAATTGGTTCTTGCTGCGCTCAACCGTTTTGAGCAGGGCGAGTTTGGCGTAGGCGTGCTCCAAGAGCGCTACCGGATGATTATCGAGGGTGAAACACAGACCCTGGAGCGCTGGTACGATCCGGGCGAACCGGGCCGCGTGCGAGTTGAGGTGCGCGACAGCGGCGATCAGTTGCTCTTTGGCATGGCGACGGACGGCGCAACCCAACTCCAGGCGCGCTGGTTGCCGCCCGGCGATACGCCGCAGCAGTTGTTTGGGGTTGATTATTTGCTCGATGAAGCGACCCTTGCGCATGTACTACCGATCGTGCGCCGCCAGCCTGATGGATTGCACTTTTTTGCGGACATGCCGCCAGTCAATCCTGAGCACTTCTACCTGGCCCAGGCGTATGCGGCAACTGTGCAAGATCTTGGCGCAGCGACGGTGCAAAACCGCCCGGCGCGCCTGATCGGCTTCGCCAGCCGGCAGCCGCTGCCGCCCGGTGTCGCGAACTTTTCCGCTCCGGCTCAGCAGGCCACCGCAGATCAGGTGATCCTCGCTATCGACACGGCAACCTACGCGCTGCTCGAAGTGCGGGTGCTGCCGCAGAACGAGACGGCAGGGGCGGTTCTTGTGCCCTGGCAGGTTGAGATCTACGAGACTCAGGCGAGCGTTACCAGTGCGAACTTCCAGCTTGACCCGGTTGAGTTCCAGCGTCAGCCCGGTGTGCGTACATTCATCAGCCCGCGAATTGTCTTGTTACCCGACGATATGCTGATTACTTTAGCGAGCGCTGTGCAGGCAAGCGCATTGCCCCTAGCGCTTCCGCCGCCGGATCGGCCCAGTTATGGTTATCCTTTGCAGGCGGGTTCGGAGACGATTCTGGTGCGCGAAAGCGAACACGAGATCTTTATGCTGGCGGTCTTTTCGGCGGAAGCGATCCCGACGCTAAATGGGCGGCAGGAGGAGCGCGAGGTAGGCGCGTTGCGGTATCGGATGATCTACCCTGACGAACCACTCGGCAGCGTTGCGGCGAGCCTGGCTACGGTGCCGCTCGATAACGGCGCAGAATTGCAGATGTATTATTTGCACGCCTATGCCACGCCTGCCGAACGTGAGCTACGGATCGCGGAACTGCTTAGTACAATGCAACCGTTGACGCGAGAGAATCTCGATATTCTGGCAGCGGATTTTGTGCGGTAGGGCGGGCTTATCCGCAGATTGCGCAGATTGCGCAGACAGCCTCTTCCAATGGCGGAAAACGGACGTAACTCGGCTCGACTGCGCACCGGCGCGCTCCTGATCTTTGGGTTGGCTGTGGTGGTGTTGATCCGCCTGGTGCTGGTTATGCTGCCGGGGCAACCGGAGCCGCCACTCCTCGCTGTACCTTCGCCTATAGCTACCATGGAACAAGTGCGTGCGCCGTTGCCGAGTGTTACCGTTACCGTTTTGATGGTCGATCAGGCTCCAGCGTTGTCTACAGCCACTAAATCGCCCCCGGCGCCGACGGCGGCCGTGGGCATACCTGCAGCGACCCTGGAGACGGTGGAACGTATTGCTGCGCCAACGCTTGAGCCGCCAACTGGTGCGCCGGCGATGACCGTAACGCTTGAAGCGACTCCGTCGGCAACGGTGATCCTA
>JBBRUG010000245.1:0-9399 GCA_038247995.1 Chloroflexales bacterium
ACGCAATGCCGCAAGGGGGCGAACTACGCCTTCAGACAGCATTTATTGAACCCGATAGCGTTATGCTTAAGATCCAGGACACCGGCATTGGTATGGATGCTGCGGTACAACAGCGGATCTTCGACCCGTTCTTTTCGACAAAGGGCGTGCGGGGCACGGGCATGGGTCTGGCGATGAGCTCTGCAATTGTCCAGCGCCATCATGGCAGCATTACGGTAAACAGCATGCCGGGCCAGGGCGCATGCTTCAGCATCAGACTGCCGGCACCCTCAAACCTGCAACAGCCCACGCCGCCACCATTGGCAACAGCACCCCAACCGCTGGCGCCATTGCAGATCCTCATCGCCGAAGACGATGCTGCTGTACGCAACATTTTGCATCAGTTGCTTGTTCGCCAGGGCCACCACGTCGATGCAGCCGACTCCGGTGAAGCGGCGCTGGAACGCCTGAGCCGCCATTCCTACGATCTGCTCTGCAGCGATCTCGGTATGCCCACGATGTCGGGCTGGGATTTGATCCACCAGGCGCGCAGCATGCACCCCAACCTGCATACCATGCTGATTACCGGCTGGGGCGATCAAATTAGCCTCGCTGAAGCCCGCAGCCGCGGCGCCGATTTGGTGCTCGCCAAACCTTTCGATACGGAACAACTTCGCAAAACGATCAGCAGCATCCAGGCCCAAGTAGATGCGAGCCGCACTTCGGCGGATTCAGGCACAACACCGGGTGCAAAGCTAAGCGATGGCTGTTGAAGAACCAATTCCAGGTCAACGCCGGCGCAGATTGCAGCGCATCGGCCTGGTACAGTTAGGCCAACTGAGCCTGTTGCTTGGCAGCATCATCGCCCTACTGATGGGGCTGAGCGTGCTGGCGATAGTGCTTCAGGCGCAGCGGGATGAAGCACGCAGCGCCGATTGGATGATCGCTGTATCGAGCGCCGATCCGGACCCGGCGCTTGTACAGCATATTCTCGGCCAACAGCGGCGCAATTTTACGCCGCGCATTCTCATTGTCGGTACAACACCGCAGAGTCTAGCCGAACTGCTTAACGCAGCAGGCATCCCCCGCGCGAATCTTGAAGTAGCCGCCGAAGCTCCCTTGTTGCGCCAATTGCGCGACTACGTGCGCGAAGAACAACCAGCTCCATCCGTCCTGATTATTGCGCGCCCCGAAGAACTTGTGCTCACCCGTAAAATGAGCCGCGACCTCGAACTCCTCGCCTTTGCCAGCCCTCCGCCGGAAATGTCACTCCAGATTGGTCCAACCCTCAGCGCGGCCGGCGCCTATTGGTACTATGCACTCGTCGGTGAACCGTGATGGTTGTGAACGACCATCACAACCTGCTGATAACCATTATCAGGTTGTTCGTGAGCAAGCAATACTGGCTCAACACTGAGAACAGGCCAGAAGACGCCGTCAAACCAGCGCATGGGCAAACACCAAGATCAACCATAACTAAAAAAATCTTTACATCTTCAGTCTTTAATCTTTACACTCTTTTGTACTAAATGGATAGTATTGCCCGTACATATGGCGTGTGTATAAGTACTATTGACAAGATGGCGTGTGTATATTAAGATGTTTTTACTTTTGGCAGCCCGGCCCGCCACACCACTTGAGGTGTGTCTTTATGGTCCGGCTATCGAAATCAGGTTGATGTAACCAGGCCCGGTAGCGCGTGCTACCATCCGGCAAAAAATGAGCATCGCCTGACAAGCCCCTGATACTTGCGGAACACCACCACCTGTGTTACACTCGCGATATCCCAATGTGTGAATCGCTGTGGACCAAGTAACACCAAGTAGTGTGCGGGATTTATCCCGCAGAGTTTTGCCGTGGGGAATAAGTGAAGTGAGGAAGAACGCTCCATGATTGAGCCCAATCGTAACCAGCCGCCTGTGCAGCTGAGCAGTGATCTCGAAACGCTGCAAGAACGCGCATCTCAGCGACGTGACCGACACAGACAGCACCAACGCTCCCTCAGTGGGTTATTCGGCCTCACTCAGGAATCAATCGCAACTCCTCGTCTTTGGTTCAAGTATCTTCCGACGCGGTTTCTCCTCCACACAGTCGTTGCTCTGCTTGTACCGCTAGCTTTGCTTTTAAGTCAGCTCCCCGCACGTTCACTGAGCACACCTACTCCTGAAGAAGTCGCAGCCTTCGACGGCATGATTGGTCTCGGGCCGATCACGCTCAGCGAAGATGCCGCTCTGATGCAGATCGGTGATCCGCCGCTTGATGAGAGTGCAGCCCTGCCTGTGCCAATTACCTTGGCTTCGCGCAGCGAACTGCTCGCTCCGCTCACTTTCCCGGCAACCATCTCCGGCGACACTGTTCGCCTGCGCAATGGCCCCAGCCTCGCGTATGATGAAATCGGGCGGCTCAGTGGCGGCACCAATGTTGAAGTGCTGGCGCGTCACGAAGAGTGGCTTCAGGTTCGCCAGGACGGTGATCCGACGAACTATTGGGTGTCGGCGGAACTCGTCGATCTGCCTGAAGCAATGATGTTCACCCTCGCGCAAGTCCCAACCGACCTGATCCCGCCGCCGCCGCCGCCGAAGGTTGGCAGGGTGCTTGAGGAAGGTTTGAATTTGCGTGACGGTCCCGGTACGCACTATGTCAGCATGGCGCGGATGGGCCTGGGGCAGGATCTTACCCTGGTTGAGCAGTTTCAGGGTTGGTTCCTCGTCGAGTACGGCACCACCTATGGCTGGGTTACCGCCGACTTCTTGAATATTGTTCCCGGTGTGATCGAGCGTGTTTCCGTCGCTAATACCATCCCTGACCCGAACCCGGCGCTTGTGGGCAATGTACTTGAAAACTCGGTGAATATCCGCAAGGGTCCTGGTTCAGCATACGAGCGCGTCGGCTCGCTCAACACCGGTACCCAGGTCAGCCTGCTCGCCCGCCACAAGGATTGGTATCGCGTGCAGCTCGCCGATGGCACGCGGGCTTGGATGTTCTCTGACTTGCTGCGGATCCCGCCCATGGCAGTGCGCCGTGTCCCGGTGACGAATGACATTCCGGCACTACCTGTACGCGCGACAGTTGCCCGCGCCAGCACTACTAGTGGTGGGGGCAGCGCTGGGGCCAGCGCGCCGGTAAATGTTGCCGCCAGCGGCGATGTGGCCGGCTTCGCTACGCAGTTCATTGGTTCCCGTTACGTCTGGGGTGGGTCGAGCCCAAGCCGCGGCTTCGACTGCTCGGGCCTAACGAGCTACGTCTATCGCCAGTTTGGCGTTAGTCTGCCGCATAGCGCTGCCGCCCAGTTCAGCACGCGCTACGGAGCCATGATCGGCAGCATGAGTAACCTGGCCCCCGGCGACCTGATGTTCTTTGCGAACACTGGTGGGCGGCGCGGCATCTCGCACGTGGCGGTCTATATCGGCGGCGGCCAGATGGTGCACGCGATGACCCCGCGTTATGGTGTGCAGGCTTCGGGGATCTGGAGTAGCTACTGGCAGAATACGTTTGTCGGCGCGATCCGACCGTATCGCTAAGCATTGCTCCAGCATCAGTTGTTGGTACGACCAGGCCGATCAAAATGATCGGCCTGGTTTTTTGCATTGTTATCAATAACTGATGACAAAACTGGTGACAAAATCGTAGTAGACGCGCCCTGACTGTCTACGCTACAATAAGCACCATGGATCCGGTGCGTTTCTGCACGTCCGCAATTGTCCAGATTTAAAGGAGACGTTCTATGCGTTCACTCACGCTCACAGTTGTGTTGGGGGCATGTCTGATCGCCCTCTATGGGCTCCTGATGAGCGCACCTGTTGCGGTTCAGGCGCAATCATTGCCGCCGCGTCCGCCATTGCCGACAATGACCCCCACTCCGCCGCCACCTGCGCCGCCGGCCGCCGAGGAAACGCCAACCCGGCGCCGGATCGTTGCACTTGGCCGCATCACAGGCACAATTATTGATCTGACGACAAACGCTCCCATGCCTGGTGTTGCAGTACGTGTCGGCAATAATATTCTAGTGAGTGATGCCAATGGTAACTACGATCGCAGCGGTCTGCTCCCCGGCACCTATGAAGTAGTGCTCGCTATCCCCGCCGACTGGGGTACGCCGGCGCAGGGCCTGATCAGCATCGATCTCGCTGAAGACGCGACCGTTGTGCAGCATTTGTTTTATCACGGCTCAAACCGCCGCTGACATCCGCAAGGCGGACGCGAGCAGCGCCGCGCTACACAGCCAAAAGCCCCGATCCAGATTCTGGATCGGGGCTTTTTTTGCCCACCCGACACGTCAATGCAGATCCCTTACCGTCTATTTATGGTACGCTGTGACAGTTTTGTCACGGATTTGTTGAATACGAGCGACAGACATCCAGTATAAACAGATCACACGGAGGGCGTGGCCCCGCCGAGAAGGAGTAGAGAATGACGGACCCAACACTGCCGCTATCAATTGAACCACCGCGCCAACGCCCGATCAGGCCATTGCTAATGAGTGGCGCGGCGTATCTGCTGTTACTCTTCATCGGGTTCGTGCTCGGCGGTGAGCTGGGGCAGATTGTGCTGGCCAGCCTGAATACGTTGCCGCTGGCCCTGCTAGCCGTGCTCGCCTATCTGGCCAACGACCGCACCAATGCCGCATGGGTAGCCAGCGGGATCTGGCTGATCATCCTGGTCGGCGGCGGCGGGCTGCTCGCGCTGTTGCTCGGCGTCGCCGGCGCCTTCGATCTTTCCGCGGGCCTGACCGATACGGCTCCGCCAACCATGCGTCCAGGCGGCGGGATCAGCATCCTGATCAGCTTTCTCGGTGTAGCCACCAGCATCGCCGCCGGCGCGCTCTGCCTGGTTCCGGCTGTGCGCCGCCGCGTGGCTCGTGTACTGCCCATCGATCCCGAATCCCATGTGCATGCGCTGGCGTTGGCCTGTGTGGTCGGCCTCAGTATTGCCTTTCTTACACCCCTGATCGCGCTCCAACGTCCACCCCTGCTCGATCTAGTGGCCAGCGCTGCGGAGCAGGGCAATGGATTAGGTGAAACGCGCGGCGCCGATGGGCTGTTGCGCGATCAGATCTACACGCTCGCCTGGACAATCCCGGCCGCCATTCTGGCCGTCGGCTTTGGGGTGCGGCGCGGCATGGGTGAGGCGCTGCTGCGGCTGGGACTCGTCCGCCCGACGCCGCGCCAGATCCTTTTCGGCATCGGGCTGGCGGTGGGCCTTGCCGGCGCGATACAAGTCATCGGCACAGGAATCGATATTGTCTGGCAAGCCCTTGGCTGGCCGCAGACGGACGAAGAAGCGTTTGGCGAATTGCTCAGCTTTGCCTTCAGCCCGCTCGGCGCTGTCGTGATCGGCGTGACCGCCGGGTTGGGCGAAGAACTGGCGGTGCGCGGCGTGCTGCAACCGCGCATGGGTATTGTCCTCTCCAATGTCTTCTTCACCAGCCTGCACGCATTACAGTACAACTGGGACGCGCTATTGATCGTCTTCCTGGTCGGCATGGTTTGCGGCCTGGTGCGGCAGCGCACCAATACAACCACGGCGGCGATCGTACACGGTGTATATAACTTCAGCCTGATTATGTTGGCTCTGATCGTCGGTGGGGAGCTTTGAGGGCTGAGGATTGAAAGAGGCTTCTATGTTCCGCTCTACTCTGACGCGGGTTGGTTGCTTATTGCTTGCGTTTGCGCTCCTGACCGGCTGTGCCACGACGAACGATTCCGCAACAACACAGCCGGCTGCAAGCATCCCCTTCACCGAGTGCCGTCTGAGCGCACCTGAAGCCGCCGTAAGTCTAGCGGCGCGCTGTACGACACTTGAGGTTCCCGCCAATCACGCCGATCCCGCCGGAGCGACAATCAGCTTGAATATAGTCGTCGCACCGGCCCTCGGCAATAGCGTGCGCAATGATCCGCTCGTACTGATCGCCGGTGGGCCAGGGCAGGCCTCCAGCAGCGCCTTCACACCCCTGATCGGCACCCTGCGCGACATCCGTCAGACGCGTGATCTGGTGTTGGTTGACCAGCGCGGCACTGGTGGTTCTGCACCGTTACAGTGCCCCGCCGATACGCTTGAAAGCACTGCTGCCGATGCGGCGTTCGACGCCTGGGTGCGCGAGTGTCTGGCGCTTGTTTCGGGCGACCCAACGCAGTTCACCACCGACGCCGCCGTCCGCGACCTCGATCTGGTGCGCGCTGCTCTCGGTTACGAGCAACTGAACCTGCTTGGCGTGAGCTATGGCACCCGGGTTGCGCAACACTATGCGCGCCGCTTTCCTGAGCATACGCGCAGCCTCGTGCTCGATAGCATCGCGCGGCCGGAGTTGGCGATCGGCGCCGAGTTCGCCCGCGACGGGCAACGTGCGCTTGACCTGATGTTCGAGCGTTGTAGCGCCGAGCCAACCTGTGCTGCCGCTTTCCCCAATCTCCAGGCCGATTTTAATCTGCTGCTTGCCGAACGTTTTGCCACCCCAGCCACGGTACAACTGGACGACCCGCAGACCGGGGTAGCGACCGAAGTGGTGTTGAACCGCGATCTTGTCGCTACGACGGTGCTGAATCTGACCTATGCACCTGAAACCACAGCGCTGGTACCGTTGCTGATTCACACCGCCGCGCAGGGCGACCTACGTCCGCTGGCCGCCCAGAGCCTGCTGATCACGCAACAAGCGCTCGATTCGATTAGCCTGGCTATGCGCTTCAGTGTGATCTGTGCTGAAGATGCGCCCTTTTTCCCTAACACCACGCCTGACGCTACCACAAGCTACCTTGGCGAGAGCATTGCGCAGCAACTGAGCGCACCCTGTGCGATCTGGCCGACTGCCGAAGCGCCTGCAGACCTGCGGACACCGCTCCAGAGCGATGTCCCGGCGCTACTGCTCTCCGGCGCAGCCGATCCAGTGACACCGCCGGCAAATGGCGACACCGTAGCCGCGACTCTGCCCAACAGTCTGCACATTGTGGCACCAGGCCAGGGGCACAACGTCTTCTTCCGCGGGTGCATGCCCCGGCTGATCACTACGTTCATCGACACCGGCAGCGTGAATGATTTGGACCCAAGCTGTGTCGAGCAACTCCAGCCGACGCCCTTCTTCACCAGCTTTAGCGGCCCAGGGGGATGATCGTCTGACGGTTCGCATGCGACCGAGCCAGGAACAAAGGAACAAAGGAACAATCATCAGATTGTCTGATGTTTACTACTCGTCACTCGTCACTGAAGGGTAATGCAATGATCGAAGTTACTCAACTCGCCCGTAGTTTCGGCGCTGTAACCGCTGTGCGCGATGTAAGTTTCCAGGCGGCCGATGGACAGATCACCGGGCTGCTCGGCCCCAATGGCGCTGGCAAAACGACCACGCTGCGCATCCTCTATACGCTTCTGCGCCCCGATGCCGGACAAGCGCGCGTCGACGGCATCGATGTGGTGGCGCAGCCGATTGCGGCCCGCCGGCGCCTGGGCGTGCTGCCCGACAGTCGGGGACTTTACAGTCGGCTTACTGCCGCCGAGAACATTCGCTACTTTGGACGCATGCAAGGAATGAAGGGGGCTACTCTCGATCAGCGCATCACAGAGCTCAGCCGGCTGCTCGACATGGACGATATTCTGCAGCGGCGCGTCGATGGCTTTTCGCAGGGGCAGCGTGTGAAGGTGGCGATTGCACGAGCGATTGTGCATGCGCCGCGCAATATCGTGCTCGATGAGCCGACCAATGGACTCGACGTGCTGGCTACTCGCGCCCTGCGCACGATGATCCGCCGCCTACGCGATGAGGGCTGCTGTGTGCTCTTCTCCAGCCACATTATGCAGGAGGTGACCGCCCTCTGTGACCGGATCGTCGTGATCGCCGACGGGATGGTGGCCGCCGAAGGCACACCCGACGAACTGCGCCACGCCACCGGCCAGGCCTCCCTCGAAGACGCCTTTGTCGCAGCGATCGGCACGGCTGAGGGCTTGATGACGTAGATAGTCGGGCAGTCGGGCAGTCCTCAGTTCGACAACGGTCGGTGGTCAGTGAGCGACGGATGACGCCCGTAGCGATTGGTGAGCGACAGACGACACCGTAGCCGCAGGGAGTCGGTGAGGGACGGGCGGCGCCGTAGGGCCGAAGCAGCGCTCCCAGGTACATCCGTCTACCCGCACCGCAGCGTCAGGTGGCGCCGCTGCGGCCTTACACCATTCCAAGCAAGGAGATGTATATGCTAGACAAGATTGGGGTCGTCCTCGGCAAAGAACTGATGGACACCTTTCGGGATCGGCGCACGCTGGTCAATTCGCTGCTCAGCGCATTACTTGGGCCATTGATGCTCTTCGGGTTACTGACTGTGCTCGGGCAAACGGAAAGTCGCCAGGTCGAGCGCCCACTCGAATTGAGCATAACCGGCGCGGCAAATGCGCCTGACCTGATCGCCTTTTTGGAAACGAACAATGTGCTGATCATGCCGGCGCCCGCCGATCCGATCGCTGCCGTGCGCAGCGGCGACATAGACCTGGTGCTGGTGATTGATCAAACATACCAAGATCGCATCCAGAGCGGCCAACCGGCCATTGTGCAATTGATCGCCGACAGCTCGCGCCAATCGACGCAGCCGACAGTTACGCGGGCAAGGCGCTTGCTCGAAGCCTACAGTGGCCAACTCGGCGCGCTGCGCCTCCAGGCCCGCGGCGTTAGCCCCAGCGTGGTCACGCCGATTGCGATTGAAGAGCTTGATCAGGCCACGCCTCAGGGTCGCGCGGCGCTGCTGCTCAATATTCTGCCCTATTTCTTGATCTTCGCGGTCTTTATTGGTGGAATGAGCCTGACCATCGACATGACTGCCGGCGAGCGCGAGCGCGGATCGCTCGAACCGCTCCTGCTCAGCCCACTTAGTCGCAGCGAACTGATGCTCGGCAAACTGGCCGCCGGGTTGGTACCCACCGCGCTGAGCGTGATTGTGGCGCTGCTTGGCTTCGCCGCGATCATTAACCTGGCGCCCCTGGGCGAGAGCCTTGGCGTACAACTCCAACTCGATCTAGGAACCCTGGTAGGCATCTTCCTGATTACTGTCCCCATGATGCTCCTGGCCGGTGCATTGCAGATGCTGATCGCTACGGCTTCGCGCAGTGTAAAAGAGGCGCAGAGTTGTCTTGGTTTCCTGCCGCTGATTCCAGCGCTGCCGGGACTCTTCCTGGCTTTTGTGCCGATCCGCCCAACCCTCTGGATGATGAGCATTCCCACGTTTGGTCAGCAGTTGCTGATCAACCAACTCATGCGCGGTGAGGCGGTGAGCGCCCTTTTTATGAGCGTTTCGGCGGCCACAACCCTGCTCGCCGGCGTGCTGCTTGCGTTCGCCGCTGTGAACATGTTCGGGCGCGAGCGCGTACTTTTTGGAAGCTAGCGCACTGAGCAACGCGGTTGAGCCACTGAGGCCGCTGAACCGGGTGGCTCGCTGTGCTCGCGCC
>JBBRUG010000246.1:0-9393 GCA_038247995.1 Chloroflexales bacterium
CGGGGGCGGCGGGGGCCAAAAAAAATAAATTTGGGGGCTCGGTTCCCCCCCTATGTCGTCACCCCGATACCCAAGAACAAAACTAGCGCTTCACATGAAACGCGCCCATGCCGGCATAATGCGCAGCATCACCCAGCTCTTCCTCAATCCGGAGGAGCTGGTTGTATTTCGCCACCCGGTCGGTGCGGGCCGGCGCGCCGGTTTTGATCTGGCCGGCGTTGGTCGCCACAACCAGGTCGGCGATGGTGACATCTTCGCTCTCGCCGGAGCGATGCGAGACAACCGCCGTCCAGGCGTTGCGCTGGGCGAGCTGAATGGCGCTCAGCGTCTCGCTGAGGCTGCCGATCTGGTTCAGCTTGATCAGGATCGAATTTGCGGCCTGCTCATCGATCGCGCGCTGCAGGCGGGTTACATTGGTAACCAAGAAGTCGTCGCCGACAAGTTGTACCTTGTGGCCCAACTTTTGCTGGAGCAACTTCCAACCCTCCCAGTCGTCCTCGGCAATACCGTCTTCAAGCGAGATCAGCGGGTAGCGGGCGGCGATATCGACCCAATAATCTACCAGTTCCGCCGTGCTGAGCGAGCGATTCTCGCGCTTGAAGTGATACGTACCGTCTGCGTAGATCTCGGTGACGGCAGGGTCCATGGCGATCAAGATCTGCTCGCCGGGCGTGTAGCCGGCACGCTCGATCGCTTCCATAATCAGCTTGAGCGGCGCCTCGTTATCGGGCAAGCTGGGCGCAAAGCCGCCTTCGTCGCCGACAGTAGTGCTGAGGCCCTGGTCGTGGAGCACCTTTTTGAGGCTATGATAGATCTCGGCGCCCCAGCGCAGACCTTCGCGGAAGCTGGACGCCCCGACGGGCATGACCATAAATTCCTGGAAGTCGGTGCTGTTCGTAGCGTGCTGGCCGCCGTTCATGATATTCAGCATCGGCACGGGGAGCACATGGGCGTGGACGCCGCCGAGGTAACGGTATAGCGGCAGGCCGAAGGCCGCAGCGGCGGCTTTGGCGCAGGCGAGCGATACACCGAGGATGGCATTGGCGCCGAGCTTGCTCTTGTTCGGCGTACCGTCCAGTTCCAATAATTCCTGATCGATGCCGAGTTGATCGGCGGCGTCGAGACCTTCGAGCGCCTCGGCAATAGCTTCGTTGACTGCCTGCACCGCCTTGAGGACACCCTTGCCCCCAAAGCGCGCCTTGTCGCCGTCGCGCAGTTCGAGCGCCTCGTGCGCGCCGGTTGAAGCGCCACTGGGCACAATCGCCCGCCCGACATCACCGCCCTCCAGGCGTACATCCACTTCGACCGTGGGGTTTCCACGTGAATCCAGCACTTCGCGAGCGATAATTTCTTCGATGAGTGTTGTCATTATTCCTCCGATTTGCGCTTGCATCTCTCGGATGGCGTGGCAAGTATAGCATACCTGTTGGCGGGGGCAGGCTGCCAGGCTCATAGTCGCCAGTTTTTGGAAGGCAGACGACGGACGACGGACGCAAGACCAAAGACGAAGGCATTTTGTCCGGCCTTCGTCTTTGGTCTTGCGTCCGATACATTACGTTTGCGGTTCGGGCGGGCGGATGAGCAGCACAGGCAGGGTGCTGCCGCGTAGGATTTTATCGGCGGTGCTGCCAAGGAATACCTTGGTCATTCCGCCAAGTCCGCGTGTAGCCATAGCGATCAGATCAACTGTATTGGCCTCGGCGGCGCTCAAGATTGCGCGCCAGGGTTCATCATTCTGGTTCACCTGTGTGTGTACGGTCAGGCCGGCCATGCGCAACGGCTCGGCGCGCGCTTCTAGATATTCGTGGGCGGCGGCGCGGGCTTTGCCGATTGTTGTCTGATCAAGCCGGTAGATGTCGGCGTAGGGCATGGCATTCGGCGCAGGCAGCGTATCGACGACCTGAAGCAAAATCACTTCGGCGTCTTCGCGGGCGGCCAAATCCTGAACGTGCGGTAGCACACTCTCGGCGCGTGGTGAGCCATCGAGCAGCACCATGATCCGTCGGAAGGGCTCGCTTTCGAAGGCCGCGACAGGCGTTTTTGGGCGCAGCAAGAGCAAGGGCGCCACAGCGTTGCGCACCAGCGCGTCGGCGACACTGCCCAGCCAGAACTGCGCGAAGCCGCCCCGACCGTGGGTGGTAAGAATGATCAGGTCGGCGTGAATGGCGCGGGCATGGGCCACAAGCGTAGGAATCACGGGGCCTTCCAGCCGAGCGATCACCGGCGCTAGGTCGGGGCCGGCGACTTGTGCAGCGACCAGGCTGAGGTAGGCACGCTCATGATCGGCGGCTAGTGAACGCATCTCGGCGTCGATCACCGGCATACCGGCAATCGAAATCGGGTCGAGCGTGGCTGGAGTATGCACATGAACCAGGTTGAGGGTGGCTTCACTGGCGCGGGCGATGCGGGCAGCAAGGCCAATCGCGCGCTCGGCAGCCGGCGAGCCATCGAGGGGCACAAGAATGACGCGGGGCATGGCACAACCTCCTTGTTGTGGCGCCGATTAGGCAGGATGCAGGCGGCAGGACGCAGGCGGCGCTGGCGCTGCACGATATCTACCGGCGGTGATCCTATGCTCCAGTGTAGATCGATCCGTATGCGTTGGTAGCGTTGAAGCCCCGAACTAGTGGTGATGATTAGGCAACCGGGTAGGCAGGCGCCCATACAGTAGCGGTACGGGTGCTCCCATCGGTTTCGCTGCGAACCACCTGGCCTGCTTCAAGGAAGTACAGCGGCGCCGGTAGAACGCCCGCCGCTACCGGTTCAGCCGGCGGAGCGCTAGTTGGTGCGGGCGGCTCGGCCGTTGGAGCGCTGGTTGCTTCGGGCGGTACAGCGGTAGGGCCGCTGGTTGGCGTAAGTGTGGGTTACACCATCAGGCTGCCTGATGGTGTAACGTAATGGGGCGGTAGCGAGTTCCCACGGGCGGGATGGTTTAGCGGGCGATTAAGGGGATGAACAATTGCGGCTGGCGGACGGCCAGCGCCACGTAGGCGCCTGCACCAAAAAGCGGTTGGGGCGCGCTGATCACCCAATCCAGGTCGCGGCTCTGGCTCGCGATGGGCAGTTCTTCCCAGCCGCCGTTGGCGGTGCGCTGCACGAGGGTCAGTTCGTTCTCCTGCACGCCAAGCAGATCGAGCAGTTCCTGGTTGTAGAACAGGCGCACGCGCAGGCCCGGATCGGGATCATTGCCGGGGCCGGGCGGCGATCCCCAGGGTCGGCTCTGGTTGGGGCCGGCGACAACCGGCTGTACGCTGTATGTGCTGCCGATAATGCCGCGCAGCCCTTCCGGCAGTTCGGGCGCAACCATACATACGGGTGTCGGGCTGAAGAGCAGGCGCGTCTCGCGCTCGGCGGCCGGACGATCCGGCACCCGCTCGGCGTCGGTATTCAGCAGTCCATCGACGAGCGGCGCGTGGAAGTCGCCGGTGGCCGGCCCCACGCCCCCGCCGATCTGATACCAGACAACCCGCTCGGCGCCGCCGGTTGCGCCGATCTCACGGGTGTAGATGTAGCCGTACTGGGTGGGCGGTGGGCCGTTATCGAAGCGGAAGGTGTGCCGGAAGCGACTCCCTCCGAGCGCCTCACTGTTCACCGGCGGGCTGCAATTGCCGCCGAGCGGGCAGTAGGCCACCTGCACCTGGGTAGCAACGCCGGCGCAGTCTTCTACGTCGACCTGGAGTGCAGCGACACGCGAGAACTGGCCTTCGGTAAGCACATCGGGCGTAATGGTGATCACCGGTTGCCATGGGCTCAGCACCGGCGTGAGGTTTGTTGCTGCGCCAGGGGTAAGCGCGGTTGCTGCGCTGCGCGGGGTATGATAATGGGCGCCGCTGGCGGCATCATACACATAGACGGCGGCATGATCAGCGGGTTGAACGCCAAGAAAGGGCAATGGCGTCGTTTCGCCGGGCACGGCAAGCCCCTGGCCGATCACCCGTTCCGGCAGATCGTTCGGCCCCATACGCAGCACATACGCCTCGGCAAAGGCCAGTTCGCCCACACCCGCCGGCAGCGCGCCTACGCTCACCGGCGCCACTGTAGTGCCGCCTTGTTCGACCGGGCGCGCAAAACTGAATTCCAGCGTGGCTAGGCGCAGCAGTTCGGCCCGATTGCCGCTGACGGAATCCGGCAGGCGTGCGCTATCCGTAAAACCTTGCTCACGTAAGACATCCCATTCGCTTACTCCAGCGCCGTACACCAGTTCGTGATGTGTGTCGGCGCAGGCCAGGGTGCGCCCGCCGGGATCGGGCGTGGCAGTGACGCCGCCGCGCCAGAAGCGATCCGCGCTATAGTGGTAGGCCATGAGCGTATCCTCGGCGAAGAACGCAGCCACAGCGCGGCGAAAGCTCAGCCCGCTCGCTGAACAATACTGCGGCGCGCCGTCGCTGGCGCGGAAGTAACGATCATAGAGCCGTAGTACATGATGGCCAAGTTCGTGGCCGATCGTGCGCCAGCCGGCCGGCTCAGACCAAGCGCCGCAACGTGCTCCGCGCCCGTCCCACAGGCGGCCGAGCAGCACCGGCGCGGGGTAGAAGACCACCTGAGGTTCGCTTGCGCCAACGCGCGTGTAGGCTGTGGGTGCGGCAACCGCTCCGCCGACATATGCTGTCGGGCGGTAGGCGTTACTCGCCAGAATGACGATATCGGCATCGGCAGCGCCGACTGCCTCGCTGGTGACGTTAACCTGCCCGAGGCGGAGTTGGCCTTCGCTGGCATAATAGAGGTACGCCGATGTTTCGCGCAGGCCCTGCTCAAGCTGATCCAGGTAACCAAGCGCAGGCGCAGCACAGGTGTCGGCGGCGATTGCTCCGGCCACCTGATCGGCAGCACCAACATCCCACTCGATTGCCACATTCAGATCGATCGGCTTGATCGCTTGCTGTGGCGTTGGTTCAGCGGCGGCCGGCGTGGTCGTGATCATGCCGCTCAACATGCTCATCCCGATGAGCAGGGCTGCGGTGAACATGGGCGTCAGGTAGCGCATTGGCATCTCCTATAACAGCGGACCAAAGAATTGCGCCTGGCCAATGCCGGCATAAGCGATGTGAGCCACCTCGTTCCGTGGCTCAATCGTGTCGCTTAGCGTTCTCGGCGCATCCAGCGTGCAGCATTGTTGGGTGCTTGTACAAACGACAATACCACAGGCATCTACCATCGAGACGTGCATAGGCCGGTCGTTCTTTCCTGTACCGGCCGATCCTGCCGGCCGCGCATGGCAAGCAACTGACCGATGGCGCCGGTTAGCTTCGACACGCAGAGCCGAACGGGTGCGGGCTGAGCCGAACGGGCGCGGGCTGAGCTTGTCGAAGTCAACGCCTGTACCGGAAAACTTCGTATACAAACTACTCATATGAGGGCTGCTATGACACCGACTCCGCCAGATCCGGCGCTTGATCAGCGTGCGCAGGCCGCAGCCGTTGAGGCTGAGCTACGGGCACGACTGGAGCAGGGCGAGGCCGCTGCTGAGGCATATGTAGCCGCCTTTGGCGAGCTTGCCGAATTGCTTATCCGCCAGGAACCGGCGGCGCTTGATGCGCTGGCTGCGGCAGCACCCCTGGCGAAGCTGATCGAGCCGCACCATCGGCGCCGGGTGCGCTTTTACGCCGGGCTGGGCGCGGGCCTCGCCGAGCGTTTTGCTGCGGCCGAGGCGATCTTCGCTGAACTGCTCGCCGATCCTGATCTGGACGCCGAGATTCGGGGGCGAACGCTCAATTCGGGCGCGGTGTTTGCGCGCATCCAGGGTGATTACGAGCGTGCCCGCAACGGCTTTCGGCAGAGCCGTGCAATCTGGGCGCAGTTGGGCAGCCGTTTGCGCGAGGGCGGCGCCCGGCTCAACGAAGGCGTGCTCAACTATTATTTGCAGGAGTATGCTGCGGCAGAGCGCGATCTGCAAGCTGCGCTGGCTTTGTTTGTGGCCGAAGGGGCGGCCCACGCCGAGGGTTTGGCGCTGATGAATCTGGGCCTGATAGCGCGCGACTGCGGGCGCTGGGCAGCGGCGGAAGCGCACTTCGCTGCAGCGGAAGTAATCTTCACCCGCACGGAGGCGGCGGATCACCTCAGCGCGGTGATCAACAATCGCGGCGAAGTTGCGCTGCTCTGCGGACAATATGGCGCAGCTGCCGCTCTGCTTGAGCGTGCGCTGGCAACGATGCAGACGCAGATCTACAAAGTTGATGTGTTGCTCAATCTGGGTTTCCTGGCCCAGGCTACAGGCGACAATGCAACGGCGCGTACCCACTACGCAGCGGCGCAGGCTACCGCCCTAGCCGTTGGGCGAACCGAGATCGCAGCACTCGTTGAGGCGCGCTTGGCGCATGTGGCGGTGGCGCTGGGCGATCAGCCAGCCGCTGCGGCGCATTACGCGGCGGCCCTGGAGGCAATCGAGCGTCAACGGCGACCACTGCGCGACGAGGGCTTGCTGATCAGCCTGATCGGGCGCTGGCAGAGCATCTATGAGGCGGCGATCCTGTTTGCGCTGGAACAGGGCGACGCGGCAGGCGCCTTTGCTTATGCCGAACGCGCCCGCGCGCGCGCCTTCGCGGATACGCTCACCCGCAGCGGCGCCGATCTGCCGGGTACGCCGCCAGTCGATGCCGCCGCAACCTGCGCTGCGCTTGCTCCCGACACAGCCCTGCTGGCAACTTTCACCGCCGGTGTGCGCGGGCCGGAACACAATTTGCTGGACGCGATGCCGCCCGAAGCTGCGACTCTACGCGCCTGCTTGGCGCCGATCCCAGCACTGATCGTTTTTGAAGTTACAGCGCAAAACATTACTGCGCGCCGGTGTAGCCTCGATCCGAACCTGCTGATCACTACGGCGCTTGATGCCGCCGATGGGCGGCGGTTCTTGCGGCCGGCGATCTTGCAGCGCCTGAGCCGCGAACTGTTCGGCCCAACGCCGGATTGGCCCGAACGGCTGATCGTCGCGCCCCACGGCCCACTGCATCAACTGAGCTGGTGCGCGCTGCCCGACCCAACCGGGCAACCGTTGCTCATTGGCGGGCCAACGCTGAGCGCAACGCCGAGCGCGACGGTGCTGACCCGTGTCGCGCCTGTGCGCCATCAGGCGGCACGCACCTGCCTTGCGCTGGGCCACAATGGCGATCCGGCGCAGGGGTTACGCCATACCGAGGCGGAGGCGGCTGAAGTTGCCGCGATCTGCGGCGGCGACAACCTGACAACTACGCCGAGTGTGCTCGAACAGCTTGCCGCTGCGGCGCCGGAATACCGCATCCTGCACCTGGCCTGCCATGGCGAATTTCGGCTCGACGACCCGCTCGGCTCCTATCTCCAGTTGGCCCCCGCCGAGCGCCTGCGCGCCGTGGATGTGCTGGCCAACTGGCGGCTCAACGCCGACTTGGTGACCCTGAGTGCCTGTCGCAGCGGGCTCAGCCGGGTATTGCGCGGCGACGAACCGCTCGGCCTTGTGCGCGCTTTCCTCACTGCCGGCGCCCGCGCCGTGTTAGTCACGCTCTGGCCGGTCGAAGATCACTCGGCGCGGCTGCTCATGCGTACGTTTTACCAGACATTGCTCAGCCGGCCCGCGTCCTTTGACCCGGCAGCGGCCCTGCGCATAGCCCAACTTGCCTTACGCACTTATCACGACTCAGGCGGAGCAACGCCATACGCCAATCCCGCCTTCTGGGCGCCGTATATCATCATCGGGCAAAGCGGGCAAAGCGGGGAAGCGGTAGCGCGGTAGCGTGGTTTATGGCTCTACCTCAATCACCAGCGTCTCCAGATCGGCGGTCGGCAGATCGGTGAACAGGGCCACGCCCCAGGCGTCGGTTTGCGCGTTCAGGGTGCCGGAGGTGCCGACGGCGCGCACGTTGATCCCGGCGAGGTCGGGCCAATCGCGGTCGGGAAGCGTAATTTGCGCTTGGAGTGTACAGCGGCTCGCATCGGTGGAAGTGGCGTGCGCGCTGATCTGGAGTTGGGTAATGGCCGGCGTCGGGTCGCTGATGGCGAGGGTAAACAGTGCCGGCGTACCGGCATCTCGATAGGCCATACTCGGTGGTATAGCGCGGCCGGCCGTGATCAGCGTCGGCGAGAGTTGCACGCGCACCTGATTACCGGTGTGCGTAAGCGCGCTGCGGAGGAGTTCGGCCAGTTTTGCCGCCGCTGCTGCACTCAGAAAGCTCAAATCGGGCGGCGGAATGCGGGCCGGCGTGGGTAGCGCTGCGGCGGGCAGTTCGGCCAGGTCATAAAGCAGCGCATAAGCCTCGGCGCACTCGACACAGGCGTCGAGGTGGTGCGCTGTGGTGGGGTGCAGGGCGGCGTAATCGCGTCCGGCGCGCTGATCACCCACATACGCCTCAAGCGTATCGAGGCACGCCGCACACGCCGCCGGATCAACGACGCTAAGCAGGGTGCGGGCAAGGTTTTCAGCCTGGGAATCGCTCATAGGAATGCAGAATAAAGAATTGGGTACGCTACATTGTAGACGCAGCCGACTTCAAAACCTTTCCTTAACTCATAGATCAGTTCGCAGTTCGCAGTTCGCCGCTCCTATCATACCGCTGGCAACACCTATCTGTCGAGGTCTATGGGTCATCCACATTCAGCAGCAACTGTCATCGAACGTTTGGAAGGATTGGCGAATGCCGAGAATCTGGCGGGGATGGCGCGCTTCGGCATCCGTGGGGCGCGCGTACTCGGTGTGCCGGTGAAAACGTTACGCGCCAGCGCCCGTGAGATCGGACACAACCACGAGCTGGCGCAAGAACTCTGGGACTCTGGCATTCACGAGGCGCGGATTCTGGCCAGTATTCTCGACGAGCCAAAGCGGGTGACGCTTGATCAAATGGAGCGCTGGGTTGCCGACATTGATTCTTGGGATCTGTGCGACCAATGCTGCACCAATCTGTTCGTGCGCACGCCCTTCGCCCGTGAGCAAGCCGTTATCTGGAGCGAACGCAACGAAGAGTTCGTGAAGCGCGCCGGTTTTGTGCTGATGGTGCAGGTATCCGGAAAAGACCGCAAAGCGCCCGCCGAACTATTGCATATCTACCTGACGCGGATCGAGCAGGAAGCTGCCGACGAGCGCAACTTCGTGAAGAAGGCAGTGAACTGGGCGCTGCGTGAGATCGGCCAGCGCGACGCGGCATTCAACGCGGCGGCAATCGCAGTTGCGCAACGCCTCCAGGCGAGCGACGACCGTACCGCACGCTGGGTGGGCGCTGATGCGCTCCGTGAGCTTACCAGCGCGAAGATTGCGGCGCGAGTGAGGAAAGCGGGAGAGCGGGAGAGCTCTCAGGTGTAGGGTTTTTACAGGATCGCGTCCCAATGCGCTATTCCCCGCATCCCCCCAGCCCCCTGCTCCCTCACGTGGAGCAGGGGGAGCCGCCGCAGATTCGGCGTCCTGATGCTGTCGGAAGCCCCGCTCCCGCTCAG
>JBBRUG010000247.1:0-9389 GCA_038247995.1 Chloroflexales bacterium
ATTGTTGTATTGGGACCAGGATCTAGTCGTACAGCCGGGCCTGGCCGAGTCGTATGAAACGCCCGACGAGCTGACGTATGTCTTCACATTGCGCTCCGGTATTCAGTTCCACAACGGCAAAGAACTCACTGCCGACGACGTGAAGTTCTCGATCGACTCGATCATGAGCCCGCCCGATGGCGGCAACAACCCGGGGGCAGCCTTCTACGCAAACTTTGCGAGCGTAGAAGTGCTCGACCCACTGACAGTCCAGATCAAGACGACGAAAGTCGATCCGACGATCCCCGGCCTGTTCGCATGGTCGCGCTACTCGTCGATCTTCCCGACGGGCATGCCCGACGAGATCAACCCGGCAGTGGAGGCGATCGGCACCGGCCCATTTCGGCTGGTGAGCTACACGCCGAACTCGGAACTGGTGTATGAGAAGGTTGAAGGGCACTGGAGCGGCAATCAGCCGGGGGTTGATCAGTTGATCTACCGGATTATCCCCGACGAAGACGCGCGGATTGCAGCGCTGCGCTCGGGCGATATCGACGGCGCCGACATTACCGCACTTGGCGCACGGCGGCTGGCGAACGAGCCGGATATCACCATCACCAGTGGCCTGTATTCGCAGCCGAAGGTATTGCAATTTACCTTGAAGGGCGGCACACCCTGGGACGTCAAAGAGGTGCGCCAGGCAATCAATCTGGTGATCGACCGCCAGGAGTTGATCGACAAAGTGATGGAAGGCGAAGCGGTGCTGACCGGCCCGGTTGTTCCCGGTTATGGCGACTTCCCGCTCGCCGAGGAAGAACTGCAGACCATCTATACGGTGGATGTTGAGCGCGCCCGGCAGCTCATGGCCGACGCCGGGTATGCCGACGGCTTCCAGGTAACGGCGATCGCCTTCAACACGCCCACCTATTCAAACGACAACGCAGTGGTGGTGCAGGAGCAACTGAAGCAGATCAATATCGACATGCAGATCGAATTGGTCGAATTCGGCACATTTGCCCAACGGGTCACCAGTGGCGAGTATGATTGGTGCTTCACCGGCCGCGGTATGCGCCCCGACGTAAGCGGCTACGTCAACGACTTCCGACGGCTGGGCATCGCCGAAACGGCCTGGTTCCCGGCGTGGGAAAATGCGGAACTGAACGCGGCCTACGATGCAGCGATGGCCACGCTCGATCAGGCCGAGCGACGCGAACTGATGGCGACGGTTCAGCGGATTGTGCTCGACGAAAACCCGCATATTTATCTCTATCAGGATATGCGCTTCTCGGCGGTACGCAATCGGGTGCAAGACTATTATGTTGCCTTCACCACCTTCCGCCCAGCCCTACGTGAGGCGAGTGTAACGCCCTAAAGCACTGAGCAATCCAATCGGTATCGGGCGACACCGTTGCCCGATACCCCAACTTTTCTATGAGTCAATATCTGCTCAAACGGCTGGCGTTAGTCATCCCGACGCTGATCGGCACATCACTGATCGTCTTTTTTTTGCTCCGCCTGTTACCGGGCGACATCGTCGACATTCTCTTCGGCGGTGATCCGCAGGTGAATGTGCAGACAATGGAGAAGATCCGCGAGAGCATGGGGCTGAACAAGCCGATTGTCGTGCAGTACGCCGAGTGGGCCGGGGGGTTGCTGCGCGGCGATGCCGGACTTTCGATGCGCACGGGCATTCCGGTGAGCGAGAGCATTGCGCGCAGTATGCCGGTAACCCTCCAGCTTGGGATTATGGCGATCTTCCTGGCCTGCATTTTTGCGATCCCGCTGGGTGTGCTTTCGGCGGTGCGGCGGAATGGGATGAGCGATCTGATTACCCGCCTGATCGGGCTGGTTGGGCTTTCATTTCCGGCTTTCTGGCTGGCCACTATGTTCCTGCTGATCAGCTCGACGGTGTTTCGCTGGGTACCGCCGTTGCGCTGGGTTTCACCATTTGAGGATTTTGGGCAGAATATGCAGATTATGATCGTACCGTCGATTCTGCTGGCCTTGCAGCCGATGGCGATCATTATGCGTATGACCCGCGCCTCGATGCTTGAAGTGTTGGGCCAGGATTATATTCGTACCGCGTATGCCAAAGGCTTGCGCGAGCGTTTTGTGCTGTCGCGGCACGCACTCCAGAATGCGTTCATCCCGGTACTCACCGTAATTGGGGTGCAATTTGGCGTGTTGCTGGGCGGATCGGTGATCATCGAGCAAATCTTCTCGCTGCCCGGCGTGGCCTTCTTTTTGCTGAGCGGAATCTATAACCGCGATTATCCCGTTGTGCAAAGTACCGTGCTGTTTCTCTCGTTTCTGTTCATTCTGGTCAACCTGGCTGTAGACGTTCTCTATGGGTATGTTGACCCGCGGATTCGCCATGCTTAGTCCCTCGGCAGCTTCAGACGCAGCGGCAGGAACGCTGAACATCCCGCGGCGGCGCCGTTCGGCCTTCCTGGCCTCGATGCGGCGCAACCCGCTCGGCATTGCCGGGCTGGTGATTATTGCATTCGTGGCTTTGGTAGCGCTATTCGCCCCGATCATCAGCCCATACGGGCCGACCGAACAGGTGACGAGCCGCCTATTGGAACCAAGCAGCGACCATCTTCTCGGCACCGATGAATTTGGCCGCGATATCTTCTCGCGGGTGCTTTATGGCTCGCGGATCTCGCTCTATGTGGGTCTGGTTTCCGTGAGCCTGGCCTTGGCGGTGGGCGGCAGCGTGGGCATGATTGCGGGTTATTTCGGCGGGCGGGTCGATAACCTGTTGATGCGCTTTGTCGACATTCTCTTTGCCATTCCGAGCCTGGTGCTGGCAATCGTGATCGCCGGCCTGCTTGGACCGAACCTGACCAATGCGATGATCGCGATCGGGATCGTCTATGCGCCGATCTATGCGCGCCTGGTGCGCGGCGAAGTGCTGGCGGTGCGCAATCATCAGTACATCGAGTCGGCGCGGGCGACCGGCGTGGGCGACCTCGGGATGATCACGCGGCATATTTTGCCGAATATCATGGCGCCGCTGATTGTGCAAACGACACTGCTGCTCTCGACGGCGATTCTGGCCGAAGCAGCGCTGAGCTTCCTGGGGTTGGGCACGCAGCCACCGGAGCCATCGTGGGGCACCATGCTCGGCAGCGGCCGGCGCTATATGGAACTGACGCCTTGGGTGGCGATTGCGCCGGGCATTGCAATTGTGATCACCGTGCTGGGCTTCAATCTGCTGGGCGACGGGCTGCGCGACGCACTCGATCCACGCTTGCGGGGGAGTGAATAATATGCTTGCGCCGCAGCTTGTCCACGACCATGGGTCGATCGATTTTGCGCGCCCAGGGAAGCATTTGTACGAGGTGGCGTTTCATTACGACGGCGAGTGGGGCAATGCCCTGGTGCCGGTCGCGGTGATCAACGGCGCTGCCGGGCCGGGGCGTTGTGTCGTGGCCTTTGGCGGCACCCACGGCGACGAGTACGAAGGCCAGGTGGCCGTCTGGCGGCTCATGCACGATCTCGATCCGGCGGAACTGGCGGGGCGGGTGATCTTGCTGCCGCGCCTGAATACGCCGGCGTGTATTTCCGGTACGCGGGCCTCGCCCAAGGACGGCGTCAACATGAACCGGGCCTTCCCCGGCAACCCACGCGGCACGCTCACGAGCCGCATTGCCCACTTTGTCACCACGGCGATCTTTCCCCAGGTGGATGTTGTGCTCGACATTCACGCCGCCGGGCGCGGCGGGATGGAGTTTGCGCTTTGCAGTTCATTTCACGAAGTGGCCGACCCGGCCCAGCAGGCCGAGATGGCGCGCGTCGCTGCGCTGTTTGATACGCCGTTCGTGATGATCTATTCCAGCGCGATGGCCGCGGGGTTGCTCACCGATCAGGCTGAGGCGCTGGGCAAAATCACCATTGGCGGCGAATTCGGCCATTCGGGCGGCGTGCTGCGCCAGGGCGTGGCGCATGCCTACCACGGAAGCTTAAATGTCCTACGCTACTACGACATATTGCCGGGCGCGGTTCAGCCGGTCGATGCGGAGCGTGGCCAGCCCCCCCGTATTGTGGCGGCCACCCGCCTCGACGACTATATCCCTGCGCCGATTTCGGGCGTCTTTGAGCCGTGTTTGCCGGTTGGAGCAGCCGTGCAGGCCGGCGAATTGGTGGGCCGACTCTACGATTTTGAACGGGTCGGCGCCACGCCGATCGCGGTACGTGCGCCGCGCAACGGCTACATTTTGATGCAGCCCTTCGGCGCACCGACGCGCAAAGGCGACACGATGCTCGTGATCGCCGAGGAGGTAGCCTGATGCGGGCACTGGTTTGGGAAGCACCGCGAACAATGGCCATGCGCGAGCAGGAGCCGCCGACGCCGGCGCCCGATGAGGCGCTGATTCAGGTGAGCTACGCCGGGATTTGCGGCTCGGAACTTGGCGCGTACCTCGGCCATAATGCCCTGCGCGTGCCGCCGCTGATCATGGGCCACGAGTTCGCCGGCACGGTGGCCGCGTTGGGTCATGCGGCAGCCGAGTTGAATCCGAGCCTGCGGGTCGGCCAGGCTGTAACGGTAAACCCGCTTTCGGCGTGCGGCACATGCAACTATTGCCAGCGCGGCGATAGCCACCTGTGTGCGCAGCGCAAGCTGATCGGCGCGCACCGGCCCGGCGCCTACGCCGAGTATGTCGTTGCGCCGGCGGCAACCGTGATCGTGCTGCCCGCCGGACTGACGCCGCGTAACGGCGCATTGGCCGAGCCAGTCGGTGTAGCGGTGCGGATCGGCGTGCTGGCGGGAACGGTTGCGGATGAGGCGGTACTGATCGCCGGCGCGGGGCCGATCGGGTTACTGGCCTTGCAGGTGTTGCGCCGGTTGGGCGCCGGCCCGGTATTCATCAGCGATCGCGAGCCGGAGCGGCTGGCGATGGCGGCGGAACTTGGCGGCCACCCGATCGATGTAAGCCGGGAAGATGCGCTCCAGGTTATCCGCGACGCAACCGGCGGCATCGGCGTGGCGGCCTCGATTGACGCAGTGGGTGTGACGAGCGCCCGAGCCACCTGTGTCGCTGCCACGCGACCGGGCGGCACGCTGGTACTGAGCGGCCTGCACGAAGAGACCGGCCCGATGCCGGTGGCCGACATTATTCGGCGTGAACTGGTGTTACGCGGTAGTTTTGCCTACAGCCCTGCCGACTTCCTGACCGCAGTTGATCTACTGGCGCAGGGGGCAATCCGGCTCGATCCGTGGATTGTCGAGGCCGACCTGAGCGAAGGCGGGCCGTGGTTCGAGCGTTTGATTGCGGCGCCGGGCGGCGTGGCAAAGGTGTTGTTACGACCGGAATGATCCGCAGATTGCGCAGATGACGCAGATTGTACAGGGCGGAATGATCCGCAGATTGCGCAGGGAATCATAGTGATATCCAAATTGCGCAGTGCCGAGTGGTTCGAAGGGCGCGATGAGATCGGCCCGCAGAGCCGGGCTGTTTTGCGCTCATTGGGCTGGTCAGAGGCATTTTTTCGCGGCAAGCCGGTGATCGGGATTGCCAACTCGTGGAGTGAACTGAACAATTGTAGCCTGAACCTGCCGGCGCTGGCGGCAGCAGTAAAGCGCGGCGTGATCGCGGCAGGCGGCATTCCGCTTGAGTTTAACACGATCGCGCTGGGCGAAGAGTTGATGAAACCAAGCGCAATGCTCTACCGCAACTTGCTGGCGATGGAGCTTGAAGAGACGTTGCGCAGCCATCCGATCGATGGCGTGGTGCTGCTTGGCAATTGCGACAAAACAATCCCCGCCCAACTCATGGCGGCGGCAAGTGCGAACCTGCCGGCGATCCAGGTTTGCGCCGGCCCGAAAACGGCAGGCCAATGGCGCGGCCAGCCGGTGGGGTCGGGCACGGCGCTCTGGAAATACCTGGACGAGTATCGGGCCGGGCGGCTTAGCGCCGAAGATTGGCGTAGCCTAGAGGCGTGCTACTCGTGTAGCGTGGGTACGTGCAACACCGTGGGTACAGCTTCAACAATGGCGCTGATCGCCGAGGCGTTGGGGATGTCGTTGCCGGGGAGCGCTACCCTCGACGCCAACGACACCCGGCGCATGGCTTCGGCCGAGGAGAGCGGCGCGCGCGCGGTGGAACTGGTGCGCAACGATCTGCGCCCACGCCGGATCATGACCCGCGCAGCCTTTCTGAATGCGCTGCGCGTCTATACCGCGATTGGCGGCTCAACCAATGCGGTGATCCATTTGCTGGCGATCGCCGGACGGTTGCGCGTGCCGCTAAGCCTGGACGATTTTGACACGATTGCCGCTGAGACGCCGGTACTGCTCGATGTGCAACCGGCAGGGCGCGGGCTCATGGCCGACTTCGACGCCGCCGGTGGCTTGCCGGCGCTGCTGGTTGAGTTGCGCGAACAGCTTGATCTGACGGCAATGACGGTAACTGGAAAAGTGTTTGGCGAGTATATTCCGGCCCGCCGCAGCGGCGGCACCGAGGTAATACGCACACCCGACGCGCCGATCCTGCCAACCGGCGGGTTGGCGGTGCTACGCGGCAACCTGGCGCCCCGCGGGGCGATTATCCGTGCGGTTACTGCCTCGCCGCACCTGCTCAACCATCGCGGGCCGGCGCTGGTGTTTGCAGATTATCATGATCTGCTGGCGCGCATCGATGATCCCGATTTGCCGGTAACGGCGGCCAGTGTGCTCGTTTTGCGCAATGCCGGGGCGGTAGGCGTGCCGGGCCTACCTGAATGGGGTTCAATCCCGGTGCCGCGCAAACTGCTCCTCGAAGGGATCACCGACGTAGTACGCATAAGCGACTCGCGGATGAGCGGTACAAGCGCCGGCACGATCGTGCTGCACATCACCCCCGAAGCGGCGGTGGGTGGGCCGCTGGCCCTGGTGCGTGATGGCGACCTGATCGAACTGGACGTGGCGGGACGGGCACTGCGCCTGCTAGTGGACGATGCCGAACTGGCGCGCCGGCAGGCAACCTGGACGCCGCCTACGCCACGCCACACCCGTGGTTACCCGCGCCTGTATGCTGAACATGTGCTGCAACCCGACGAAGGCTGTGATTTCGATTTCCTGCGCCCACAAAACGACGCCGACCTGGAGCTTGTGCCGCCGGTGGTGGGACGATCGTAGAGGCAGGCGGATTGGCGAACACCAAGCGCATTGAGCGAACCGATGCGCTATACTACCCGTATGGTAGCGACGCCAACGGGAGGTTCACACAATGAGCGCAGCAGCAGCAACCGACCCACTTGAGCTCAAACTTGTCCGTCCTGCCGACGGATTCGAGATCGATCTGCTGTCACTTCAGGGGCTCTGGACCGAAGAAATGTACCTGAAGATCACTGATTCGGCGCGCAGTTTGATCGAATTCACTGCTGGTGTGATCGAGTTTTTGCCTATGCCTACCGACAACCATCAAGTTATCCTAGCGTTCGTTTACGATCTGCTGCGCCAATACATCCATCCCCAGGGAGGCAAGGTGCTTTTCGCCCCGATCCGGGTGCGCGTGCGCGCAGAGAAATACCGCGAACCGGACATCCTGTTGGTGCGCGACGCGAGCGATCCACGGCGGCAGAACCGCTACTGGCTCGGCGCCGATCTCGTGGTGGAGATCGTGAGCCCGGATCACCCCGAGCGCGATACAGAGGTGAAACCGCTGGATTACGCCGAGGCAGGTATTCCTGAATACTGGATTGTCAACCCTGAAGCTGAGACGATTACCGTGCTAACCCTGAACGATACTGGTTATGTCGAGCACGGCGTCTTTCGGCGTGGCGCTCTGGCCACGTCGGTGCTGCTCGATGGGTTCGGCGTTGTTGTAGCCGAAGTGTTTGACGCAGAGTAAATCGGGTTCCCAACAGTACAGTTAATGGGCCGAAGCAGTTGCTGCGCGCATGCTTCGGCCTTACGATAATCATGTAATTTCCCATGATCTTCAGCGCATTGAACGACAGCAGATACGCGCTCCGTCGTCTGTTGTCGGTGGTCGGTCGTCTCCGCCAATGCGCTTGCACCATCGGTACGCGGGATCAGACGTCGGCTGGTAGCCGCTTGAGCACGTCGCGAGCGACTTCGAGCGTGTGGTCGATGTCGGCGCGGGTGTGCGCGGCGCTGACATGGTTGCGCTTCATTGCCGTAGGGATCATGAAGATGCCGTGCTCGCACATGGTTTGGCGGAACCAGGTGTCGCGGGCGTTGTTATTGCGGAACAGGTCGGTGTAGCTCTCGATCGGCCCTTGCTCCATAAAGTAGGGCACAAACACCGAGCCGAAGCGGGCGACCTGGAGTGGAATGCCAAGCTCCTGCGCGATCTCGGTCAGGCCATCGGCGGCGATCTGAGAGAGCGCCGAGCAGTGCGCGTGGACCTCGCCACTTTCCAACTCGGCGATGGTGGCCAGGGCCGCCGAAACGCCGACAGCGTGGCCGTTGTAGGTGCCGGCAAAAAGCACGCCGCCGCCGGGGCCGAAGCGATCCATAAAATCGGCGCGCCCGGCGAGGGCGGCGATCGGATAGCCGTTGGCCATGGCCTTGGCAAACGTGGCCAGGTCGGGCGTGACGCCGGCGATCGACTGGTAGCCGCCGACGGCGTGGCGGAAACCGGTGATCACCTCGTCGAAGATCAGCACCACGCCGTATTGGGTACACAGATCGCGCAGGGCCTGGAGGAACTCGCGGCGCGGCAGCACACAGCCGATATTGTGCGGGATCACCTCGACAATGATTGCGGCGATGCCCTCGGCGCTGTTTTGGAGCATCTCGGCGATGGCCTCGATATCGTTGAAGGGCAAGATGATCGTGTTGTGCATCACCTCGGACAGCATTCCTTTGGAGAGCGGGTCGTAATGGCCGATCTTCTCGGGCGGGCTGATCACATTCATCAGCACGGCATCGTGCCAGCCGTGATAGGTGCCCTGAAACTTGATCAGCTTGCTGCGCCCGGTAACGGCGCGAGCCAACCGGATCGCCGCGTAGGTTGCCTCGGAGCCGGAGTTGGTGAGCAGGATACGCTCGGCGCAGGGAATGTGCCGGTTCAATGTCTCGCCGAGTTCGACCTCAATATCGGTAACGCCGGCGCCAATGATATCGAGGCGACCCATAGCTTCCACAACGGCGGCATTGACGCGGGGATGGTTGTGGCCAAGAATTAACGGCCCGAAGGCGGCGTGGTAATCGAGGTACTGCTTGCCGTCGGCGTCGGTGAGATAGGCGCCCTCGGCGCGCACAAAGGCCATGGGCCAGGGCAGGGCGCGGTTGCCCGAGTTTACGCCGCCGGGGATCACCCGTTTGGCCCGTTCGACCAGATCGGTGTTGCTGACCGTGGTTGTCATATGTGGCTCCTTGTAAACGGGCGACCACAAGGGTCGCCCCAAGCGGGCGGGCGGGCGACCCGTGTGGGCGCCCCAACCGGTCGCCCCAAACC
>JBBRUG010000248.1:0-9307 GCA_038247995.1 Chloroflexales bacterium
ATCTTCGATCAGCTCCTGGCTCTCATAGAAGTGCTGGTCGTAGACCGAGAACTCGACGCGTTCCCAGAGGTTGCTCAGGTTGGGCAGCAGCTTCACGCTCCAGGCCAGCACGCCGGAGGCGATCACCTTGAGCGCCTGGAGCCGGTCGCGCCCGCGTGCGAAGGCAACGAACAGCGAGAGCGTGCGCATACCCTCGGCATTGATGTAGCGCAGGCGGCGGAAGCTCAGCCGTAGCGTGCCCTGCACGTCGTCGTGGACGCGCGCCAGGTAGGTGAAGACGCGTGAAACCTCGTCGTCGCCGGCGAGGCGGAAGATGCCGTCGAAGTTCACTTGCTGATCGAGCGGATCGTAGTTGAGCGTGTAGGTCTGACCAGTGTACTTCATACGCCGATCTCTCCGGTAGGTAAGCTCACGCGCACGCAGATCCGGCCCGTGGCGGCATCGATGCGGGCGGCGACACGGGCGTGGAAGTCGTGGACGAGCATGGCCAGGCCGAACTGGTTAAAGGCCTGCACTGGGCGTTGGGTTGCGGTAAGCAGGTCGAAGTAGCGCGTATCGTTGATCGCGCCGGCCAGTTCGGCGAGGAAAGCCACGTAAGCGTCGGCAGTTTCCGGATCCAGACTGTGATCGAGTTCGAGGTCGAGGCTTGTCGGGTGCTGGAGGCAGCGGATGCGCAGCTCGGTATCGGCGGGTGAGATCAGCGCGATCGCTTCCAGAAACTCATTGGTAACCGTCGAAATGAGGTTTTCGGCCCACTCGCGTTGGGTAAACTGGTAGGCCACATACTCGGCAATATAGTTCGCCAGCAGATTACAGCGCCGCCAATGGTGCTGGAGGTCATGGCTGGGCAGCGCAAGCTCAAAGGCAAACAACGGCGGCGCGCCGGCGTGATCAAAAACACCGATCTCCATCCCGTACCCCCACGTACGCTGCAGTAACTCTATCCAACCTAAACGCACGTGCGCAGCATTGTTACCACGCTCACGATGAATCTATGTTTAGGTTAACAGGGGAATATTACGGGAGATAGTATTTTTGCAGGCGGCGGGGCGCGGGGCGCAGGGCGGAGCAAGGGGCGACTCACCAAGCGCTGAAGCGCCTGGTGAGTGCGTTGGCGCTGCCCAGCCGCTAAAGCGACTGGGCAGCGCAGGCCTAAAGCGAGGGGCGGCGATCCGATGCGATTCAGAACCTACTCAACAATCACCGTGCCGACCATGCCCTGGGTGCCGTCGGGAGTGGCGTGGAGTTGGCAGAAGTAGAGAAAGGTGCCGGGCGTATTGAATGTGACGCTCCGGCTCTCGCCGGCGCCATACAGGCCGGTGTCGAAGCTGCCATCGACGGCGGTAGCCGAGTGTTGCTTCTCGCCGTCGTTGCGCCAGGTAATTGCGGCGCCAACCTTGATCCGAATCTCCAGCGGCGCAAACTCAAAGTCGAGCATCGCCACCTCGACCGGCGCTGCGGGCGCCGGGGCGGGCGCCGAGGTAGGCGCTGGGGCGGGCGCCGCGCTTGCCGCTTCGGTGACGATGATTACCACCTCCATTCCATTATGAAACTCACAGATATATCGATACGTGCCGGGGGTGTCGAAGTTCACGCTAAACGTGTCGCCGCTATTTAGCGTACCGCTGTTGAAACTGCCGTCCTCGGCGGTAACGGTATGCGGGCGCTGGCCGGCATTGGTCCAGGTGACGGTTGTGCCGGCGGCAACACTAAGCTGGTTCGGCGTGAAGGTATTGTCGCCCAGCGTAACCGTGGCCGCACCAGGAGCCGCATTGCCGCCATGATTGTTATGATCGGCTGTCGGTGCGGCGGCTTCGGGCGTGCCGGCTGGAACGGCGGCAACGGGCGCGGGCAGGGTGTCATCGGCGGGGAGCAGTTCAATCGCGGCCATGAGTTGGGCATGCTGATATGCCGTAATCACGCCGCCCTCGCCGGGCACCGGCTCGATTTGCTCGTCGCGATCCAGATCGACGCCCTGGATGGTCTGTTCAGCCAGGGCCAGCAGCGCCAGCACATCGCTGCCGGTTCCATCGAGGCTGGTGGCACTCACAATGCGCTCGGCCAGGCCGCGGATCTCGTCGGCGCGGACACGCGTGTTCTCGCCGGCGATCTGTACATGCTCGCTGTGGACGCGAATATTCGCTGTTGCATCGGCGGCGTCGGCGGCGAGCGCGGCATGGTCAACCACACCCTTGATATAGCCATCCTGGGCGCCGTTCGGCAGCAACCCGTAGCCGTCGCCGGGGTTCTGAATTTCGCCGTCGCCGTTGGCATCACGCGCTTCGGAATCACGAATGATGTTGATCAGGTGCTCGGCATGAACCCGTACAAGCGGCAGATCGCCGGCGTTCTGCGCATCACGCAGGAATTGGGCGTGCCGCAGCAGTTCGTCGGTTTCGGCGCGCAGGCCCACCGCAAACCCAACCCCGTTAGGCGTAATGCCGATGCCGCTGAGCACATGGCGGATGTGGATCAGCGCCGCCGGGGGCAGCACGCCGCTCAGCAGCACATCGCCGGGCGTTTCGGTAGCGTCGGCCTGCGCCGTGCTAGTGACATAGGCGCGATCGAAGGCGGCAAGCAAATTGGCCTGATCAGCGGCATCATAGCTGAGCGTAGCCTGTTCACCATCCTGGCGCAGAGCGCCAAGCGGCAGGCTGCCTTCACTCGTACCGAGCCAGGCGACATAGACCTCGCCGGCGGGCAGGACCGGCAGGCCGTTCGCACTGAGCACCACTCCATCGCTACGTAACACATTGTCGCGCCAATCGAGGATGCCGGCGGCGGTCGACGCGGCGACCGGCACGGCAGTCGGTTCGACGGCAGACACCGCCTCGAACGTAGGCGACGGCAGCGGGGCAATCGTCGGCTCGGGCGCAAGCTCGGTTGTTGGTGCAACCGGGGCGGGCGCTTCAACAGCCGGGGCGCTGCCGCAGGCCGCCAGCATCATCGCGCTGATCAGTAACGCCACCAGGGCGTGGAGCGAGAGCTTCACTGGGAGTCCTTTCATAAGCTAACTACGGAAGTGGCGATCATGGCGCCAGGCCGGCCATATACAGGGCATGTTCATAAGCCACGAGCGCGCCGCCTTCGCCGGGCACAGGCGCTACCTGGCCGTCGCCGTTCAGATCGACGCCGACGGCGATTGCCGCAGCGAGCGCATTCAGCGCGCTAACCCGTTCTGCGTTCGGCTGCTCACGCACCAGCGCCAGGCTCAGTTCGGCCGCCTCGTTCGCCCAACCACGCAGATTCGCGGCGGCG
Organism: Chloroflexales bacterium; assembly: GCA_038247995.1. GTDB lineage: Bacteria > Chloroflexota > Chloroflexia > Chloroflexales > Chloroflexaceae > JBBRUG01. The sequence goes on from JBBRUG010000248.1 coordinate 3,259, forward strand.
ATCAGCACATGGCTCGCATGCAGGCGGATCGCGTCGGTGGCGTCGGATGCAGCGTTGGCGCTTTGGGTCGCAACGGCAACCGCATCGATATAGCCTGGTTGGGGATCATTCGCGAGCAGGCCGAAACCATCGCCGGGGTTCTGCGAGCGCCCATCGCCATTCAGGTCGCCAAAGGTTGGCGCGAAGGCGCCGACGATCAGATTGTGGACGTGTTCGGCATGGCGTTGGGTGGCTTCCAGATCACCGGCAACGAATGCCGCATTCAGCAGGCGGGTATGCTCGTTTAATGCTGCGGCCTGGATGCGTATGCCGGCGGCATAGCCCTGGCGGGCGGGCAAGTCGGGGCCGTCATTGAGCAAAGCGGTTATGGGTGGCGCGACGCCGCTGGGCGCAGGCAGCGCGGCGGCCAGCGCAGTATCGGCGGGCACAACTTCAACCACGCCGGCCATATCGATGCCGCCGGGCGCGCCATGCAGTTCACAGTAGAAGGGGAATGTACCGAGCGTATCGAACACGGTCGTGGCGCGTTCACCATTGCCAATCAGCTCAAAGCCCCAACTGCCGTCGTCGGCGAGCGCATTATGCGGCGCGCCGTCCTGGTTCACCCAGACCACCGTCGCCCCGGTGGGCACGACGATCCGCGTGGGGCTGTAGCTGAAGTCCACCATCGGCACAATCACCTCGCCGTCTTGCTGCACTACCGTCGCCAGATCGGTCACCCGGGGCGGGGCGGTGTACCAGATCACATACAGCACAACGCCGAGCACGCTGGCGAGCATGTAGAGGCCATATGCGCCGCGCATGTAGGGTTTGTAGTTAGCGAATTGCAGGAAGCGCGGCACAAGCCCGTGGCCGCGCAGCATCACATAGACGCCAAAAACCAGGGCGATCAGGCCGGCGGCGCCGTGGAGGGCGGCAATTGCGTAGTAGGCCTCGCCGAGCCGAGCCGGAATGCCACTCGCAGCGCCGGCGCCAAACGAGCCGAACATCACGGTGAACACCAGACCGGTGTTGAGCACCACGGCTGCGGTTTGCACCCAGCGATGCGCCGTGTACTGCCGGCGGCGGGCCAGCACGAAACCAACGGTTAACAGCACGGCCACCAGCATGCTCAGGAGCAGCGTCACATCGGCGAAGAATGGTGCATTGGTTCCGAAGAGTCCCCGCATAGTACCTCTCGTTTGTGCGTTCGCGCAGCCGGACTGCGGGCAACTCACAAACAGCTTTTTCACCTGGGGATGATCGTAGCACGCGCGGTTCTACGCCTACGATGGGGCTTTGCATAGTGTTGGCTAAGGGAAATAACTATGTCGCAAGGCGGAGAGGGGGGCGAGCAGCTTTCAGATGCAGGGTCTGGCGCGGCTCTCCCTTCTCCACGCAGATGGAGAAGGGGGTTGGGGGGATGAGGCCTTCAGCGCTCCAAGATCGTGCGCAGGGCGGCGGGAATGTCGAAGACTTCGTGTTTATTGAGGAAGGCTGCGGCGCCGCCGGCGCGGGCGCGCTCATGCCAGATCGGGTCAGCTTCGGCGCTGAGGAGAATCACCAGGGGCGGCGGGGTGCGGGCGCGGAGTTCAGCTAACAAGCCCAGGCTGGCTACACCGTGGAGCCAGAGATCAAGCAGCACTACATCAGGGCGCTCATTGTTTGTCAGCGCCAGCGCATCGGCCGGATCGGCGGTACTGCCGACAAGCAGCCATTCGCCGGAGAGCCGGAGTTGCAAGGCAATGATCTGGAGCAGACGCGCATCGTCGTCGATGATCAGGATTCGTCGCAACGGCGCCGCAGCATTGTGGGCATGATTCGTCACCCAATAATGCTAGCATAGGCCTACCGCCGGGGCTTCAGGTGTTTAGCTGGGATCGCACTAAGGTAATCCTGTAGCTGATCAGATTTCGCTTTCCGGGATCATGCCGGTGCGGGCAGCGTATAGGGCGGCTTGGGTACGCGATTCAAGCTGGAGCTTGCTGAGAATATTGCTCACATGCACGCTGACTGTCTTCTCGGTGATGGTGAGCTTCGTGGCGATCTGGCGGTTGCTCAGGCCGCGTGCGATCAGCACCAACACCTCACGTTCACGCCTGGTGAGCCGATCCGGCGGTTCGGCGGGTTGGGCCGTCGCCTGGAGCAAATGGCGGGTCGCCTCGGGGTGCAAATAGGGCTGCCCAGCGTGAACAGTGCGAATGGCCCGCTCAAGCTCGCTCAATTCCATATCTTTCAGCAAATACCCGTCGGCGCCTGCTTGCACTGCGCCAAGTACCAGTTCGGCCTCGGCAAACGTGGTTAGGGCCACAACCCGCACGCCTGGATGGGCCTCCTTGATCGCCCCGATGGCGGCCACGCCATCCATTTCGGGCATCACCAGATCCATCAGCACCAGGTCGGGGTGGAGTTCCGCCACCACCTGCACAGCTTCACGCCCATTTCTGGCCTCGCCAATCCATTCCATGTTCGGCAAGACATGCACTACACTGCGCAACCCCTGGCGCACAAGCGCATGGTCGTCCACGATCAGGATGCGAATCGAATCACTCATGATGTTCCTTCAGGCAGAGGTATGGGCGGCGCGAGCGGATGCCACTCGACAAGTATCTGGGTTCCCTGTCCAGGAGCGGAATCGATCGTTAGGATGGCGCCGATCGCTGCGGCACGTTCGCGCATCGACACCAGGCCGAGGCGCCCAGCAGCCACGCCCTGCGGGTCGAAGCCACGTCCATCATCACGAATAGTAACGTGGACCGGCGGGCCGCTACGCAAATGGATCCGTACGCTGCGGGCCTGAGCGTGATGATCGATATTCGTCAGCGCCTCCTGGGCAATTCGGATCAGCGCCTGGGCCGGTTCGGCAGGCAAGCGCAACGGCCCGCCAAGAGCAAGCTCGACCTTCAGGCCGGTGCGGCGCTGGAACGCCCCCGCGCGTGCGCGCAATGCCTGAGCGAGATCAGGATTACCAGCTTCAGCCGGGCGCAACTCGTAGAGCAATTCGCGCATCTCAGCGAGCGCGCCCCGCGTCAGGTCGCCCATTTGCGCAAGTGAGCGCTCGGCTTCGGCACGATCAAGCTTCCAGAGATCGGGGAGTACCTGCGCCAGCAAACTCATACTAAACAGCGACTGCGTAACGCTGTCGTGGAGTTCACGCGCCAGGCGACGGCGTTCTTCCAATACCGCCACTTGCCTACTGCTGGCAACCAGGCGGCTCTGCTGCTGGCGGCTGTCGATTGCGCTCGCGAGCTGGCTGGTTGTGGCCTGATACAGTTGGATCTCAGCAGCGGGCCAGTCGATCACCGCAGCATAACTCAAAATGACCAACCCAAAACGGCGCCCGCGCCCAAAAAGTGGAATGAGCGCGAGCGCAGGCCGCTGATCGCGGGTTTGCAGTTCGCGCAGCTTTGCACTCACCCGCAGATCGGTATGCACATCGCTGATCAGGATTGTTTGACCCGCATCGAGCGGCGGGTCGAGATCGTCTTGGGTGTATGGAATGCGCAAATTGAACAATTGAACGCCATCGGTGGGCGACCAGCGGCCCCGCACAAGCACGCTCGCCCGGCGCTCCTGTTCGTCGAGTTCATAGATGGCGATGGTGCAAATATAACGTCCACGCGCAGCTACTTCTTCCAGGTAAGCGCGGATTACCTCAGCAACGGTCATTGCTGTGGCGATCCGGCGACTTAGTTCGTAGAGGCGGCGGGTATTGTCGAGCGCGTGTTGGATACCCGCAAAAAGCCGCGCATTTTCGAGCGCCGCGCCGAACTGATCGGCAATAATGGCGATGCAGTCGGCCTCTTCGCTCTCGATGAAGCATTCCGACTCAACATTGATCACGCCAAGCAGGCGCTCGCCCACAATGATCGGCACCACCAATTCAGCGCTGATTGTCGGATCAGCCAGCGCATCAATATAGCGCGGATCGTTGCGGACGTTGTTCACCAGCACACGCTGCCGGGTACGCGCAGCCGCGCCGATCAGTCCGGCGCTGATTGGGTGGCGATAGCCGGGCGTAAGCAGGTATTCCGGCCGACCGGCCTGGGCGAGCAATACCAGCCAGTTCGGGTCGTCGGTGGCGACAACGCCCGCGCCCAGGTAGGTGAAGCCAAAGGTAGCGCGGATGGTGGTGACAGCCGTTGCAAACAAGTCCTCAAAACTGAGGCCGGAAGTGATCAGGCGCGCCACCCGGTTAATCAGATCGAGCCGCGTCGTGCGCCGGCGTTCAGCCTCAAACAGGCGCGCATTCTCGATTGCGATCCCGGCATGGCGGGCGAAGGTAGCCAGCGTCTCTTGATCCAGGTCCGTAAAACAGCGCGGCGGCTCAGCGCCAAGTCCAAACACGCCGATAATTCGGCGCGCCCACCAGATCGGAATGCCGAGCACCGTATGTTCGGCAAACTCCGGCAAGGTCGGCAGATCTAGGTCGCCGTAGCGGTCGTAGCGCACAGCGGCGCGCGCGCGCAGCACCCGCCCAATCAACCCAACATCGGCCGGATGTTCGGCATCGCGCTCACGGTCGGGCATGTTCAGCACGGCTACATTCCGCACCACCGGGCCGTCAGGTCGCTCGATCACCAGACCAATTGAGCCGTATTGGGCGCCGATCAGTTCGGCGGCACTAGCGACAATACGGGTGAGCAGCACGCTCAGATCAAGCTCGCCGCTGATCAACTCGATCACGCGGTGCAAGCTCTCGGCACGTCGTTGCGCCTCAGCAAGTTGCGCGTGCAGATCAGCTTCGGAGTTGGGAAAGCTCATGGGGGTACCGGTGAGCTACGGGTTAGCGATAAAGCGATAAAGCGGAGAGTGGTAAGATGCGACTTTCACCCGCTCACCTCCTTACCCACTTGCCGCAAGGGCGAGCAACAGCAGCGCTTGCATGCCGCGGCCAAGGTTGGCGGGGAGAATGAACTCGTCGCTGCGGTGGGCGTTACCGCCGTCGGTGAGGCCGACACAGATCGCCGGCAGGCCCTGGCTGAGCGGGATGTTGGCGTCGGTGCTGCTCTGCTGGTAGCTGATGTTCGCGCCAACGGATTGGTAAGCGGCCACGGCGGCCTGCACGAGCGGGTGCTCACGCGGGATCGCGCCCGAAGGTCGGTCGCCCACTGTGGTAACCCGTAGTTCAACATTGAGGTGTTCGTTTGCGGCGGTACGCACCAGTTGATCAACGTCGGCGACAAGATTGGCGAGTGCGGGCGCGCTGACTGAGCGCATGTCGAGCAGCAGACTGGCGTGCTGCGCAATCGTATTGACCGACGTGCCGCCTTCGATCATGCCGATATTGAAGGTTGTGCGCGGCGTGCGCGGCAGTTCAACCTCAGTGATCTGTGCGGCGAGCCGGGTAAGGACGTGGATCGCGCTGGGCGAGCCAAAGTTGCCCCACGAATGACCGCCGGGCGCAATCGCCTCGATCTTGTAGCGCCGCACGCCGATCGCCTGATGGTGCAACGTGCCGAAGTCGCAGCCTTCCAGCACAATCGCCGTCCCAATCTGCGCTCGTAAGCGCTCCACCGCCGCCCGCATGCCGCACAGATCGCCCAAACCCTCTTCGCCTACATTGGCGACAAACCAGACATCACGCTGATTAGGCAGGTCGAATTCCTGCATCGCTTGCGCCAGATGCAACATCCCGGCCACCCCGGTCGAGTTATCGCCCAGGCCCGGCCCGTAGATGCGCTCGCCCTGGCGACGCACGTGCAAGTCGGTACCGTGGGGAAAGACGGTGTCGAGGTGGGCCGAGACAAGCACGCCCGGCTGGCGGGAACGCCCACGCCGGCGCCCATAGACGTTATGCAACTCATCGCGCGTAATGTCGCTGAGGCCAAGGGCCTGCATTCGTTCCTGCACGAGCATCGCGCGTTCGCCCTCATCAAACGTCGGCGCGGGCACTTGCTGCACCGCAATGGCCGTCGCCACAATCGGTTCAGGATCGGCGAGTGCGTTAAGGGCCTGCTGAACCGCAGGGTGATCGCGCCAACGCAGAGCATTCATTGATTCGTACCATTCAAGGATTTCCCAGCGGAGCCATACTCAGATTATGTGCGATCCGGGCGGGGCTGTCAAT
>JBBRUG010000249.1:0-9266 GCA_038247995.1 Chloroflexales bacterium
GGGGTGAACATGGGGCCGCTGAAGCGGGCAAGGTAAGGCTGCAACCGGTAGGGGTGAAATGGGGCCGCTGAAGCGGGCAAGGTAAGACTGCAACCGGTAGGGGTGAACATGGGGCCGCTGAAGCGGGCAATTTAAAGCTGTAACCATAGCGGCGGTATGCCGACATAGGTGAGCACGAGGCGCTGTCCGGCGCGGGTCATGGCCATATACAGCCGACGAGTTGTGTCGCGCACGCGTTCGCTGCGTTCTTCGTCGGCGATCCGCAGACTGCCTTCAGCTTCGATCAGTTTGTGCGTGCCAAGCAGGAAGACGATCGGGCTTTCGAGGCCGGTGGCGGCGTCGAGTTGGCAAACCCGGATCTGTTGCGGTTGCGCGGCGGCATGGCGGGGATGAACCGCTCGGGCGGCGCCGAATTCGGCTTGCAAACGCTCCAAAACGCGGTTAGCGCCTTGCCAGTCGGCGTGAATCACCAGGATGTGCTCCAGCGGCACGTTCCGTGCTGTCAGCGCTTTGATCTCATTGATCGTGCGCGCCAGTTCATCCTGCTCGCTGGTGAGCGCAATAACTTCGGGCGGCATACCGGCGGTAATCTGCTGAAGGTTAGCGCTGATCAATGCTTCGTCGTCGTCGGGGAGCCGTAGTTGGTAGAACCGCGTCGCGAAGCTCAGAATCGCCCGCGTCGTGCGGTAGCAAGTATCCAGCCGCTGGGTGTGGCCGCGCACATTCAGGCCGCTCGCCAGCCACGACTGGCGGCGCTTCAGGAAGCCCTGCGTCGGGTCGGCGACCATGAAGAGTTGCCCATGGGCCGGGGTGAGCATGCGCTTGACGATCTCGAACCAGATCGGGGCGAAGAATTGGGCTTCGTCGATCAAGATCACGTCGTAGCCCGGAAAGCCGGTTTGTTCTTCGAGCATAGCGCGCCAGATCCGCCGCGGCACGTCGCCGAAGTCGAGTTCGGCGCGTTCGTGGAGCGCGTTCTGATAGACGAGGATGGCTTCATAGACCCGTTCGCGCACGGTTTCGCGCAATGCAAAGCCGCGTCCGGCCCGGTTCGCTTCCAGGTAGCCCTGCCGAGTGGTGATCAGACGATCTTTTAGCCAGGTGATCTCGCTCTGGAACAGTTCGGCTGAGAGCGCTGTGTCGGCGAGGTGTTGCTGCCAGATCCGTTCGATCAGCGTGCGGCGCTCACCTGGGCCAATCATGGTTGGATGCGGTTCGTCGGCGGGCCAGTAGGCGCGGCACCAGCCCTGAAAGGTGCGCCATTCTACGCCCTGGTCGCCGTTGGTGAGCAGCAGGTAGCGCCGTTTAAGATCGCGGATCAGCGGTTTATTGTGTGTGAGCACGAGGATACGCTTGCGCGGAAAGAACTGACGCAAGAGCCGCGCCCGGTAGAGCAGGATCAGCGATTTGCCGCTGCCGGCCACGCCATGCACCAGTTGCAGCCGCACATCCTCGGCGGCGGCTTCGGCCTCGGCAGTCAGGTCGAGGTCGTGTTTGAGGACCCATTCCTGGTTGTAGCTGAGCAGGTAGTCGGTGAGTTCCGCGCCCACAGCGCGCAGGATCGGCGTGCGCGCTGTGAGTTTGGCCGGCACGACCACTTCCGGCGTGAAGGCTTGCCGCAGTGCTCCATCGTGCGCTGTGCTGAGCGGCGGGCTGAGTTGGGCTTGAAGCCAGGCGACGAAGTTCTCGGGCGCAAGATCATCGCGGGCGCCGCGAGTGATGCCGGCGGGCGGCGGGTCGAGCGCCTGGGCGAGATCGGTGCGCGGGGCGTTGGGAAAGAGGCTCAGGGCAGGAAGTTGAACCGGTTGGCCGTCTATGTCAGGCCCAAGCTTGGCAATAAATGCGGCGAGCGCGGCTTCCTCGTTAGCGCCGGGCGGAGTTGCGGCGCCAAAAAGGGCGGTCTGGCGGGCGGCACGGATCACGCTCAGCGGCAGATTTACCACGCTGATCAGCGCACTCTCGCCGTCGGTGTGGCGCACCCAGAACGCCGGGCCTGCAGGCGCGCCTGGGATGAGCCGCTGCCAGACGGTAAAGCTGTCGGGGAGCTGTTTGAGCAGCCGAAAGACCCGCAGCGTCTCGGGTGGGTAGGCGCCGACCGGGTTGTTGGGGAGGATGGTAGCCATAAGAATGCAAGCGGCAAAACGCAAAAGGCAAAATCGGCCACAGCGCCATCATAAACGGTAAAGCGGTAAAGCGGTAAAGCGCAACGCACCCGCATGCCCTTCACGTCCTCATGCTCAGTACGGGCTTTTTACTGCGGCACAACTTGCAAGGAGATCGCGCAGCAGGTCGATGTTTTCCTGTACGACGGCAGCGCTGGATTGAGTATCGAGCAGGTGCCGGCTGCCCAGGATGATCAGTTTGCTGCGCGGGCGGGTGATCGCCACATTCAGGCGTTCCGGCTGGAACAGGAAGTCGGCGAGTTGGGCGGCGAAGGTGGGGTTGGAGGTAGTGAGCGAGACGATCACAACTTCGCGCTCCTGGCCCTGCATCCGCTCGACGGTATCGATCACAACGGCGCGGCGGCGGGCGCTGTCGTCGGGGAGTGCCGTGCGCAGCAGCCGGCGAATAGCGCGGCCCTGGGCGCGGTAGGGCGCCACGACGCCGATCTGCTCCGGCGCAATGCCGCATGCAAGCAGTTCGCTGATCAGATCGACGGCCAGGCTCGCCTCGGCGTCGCAGCGGGTTGTGGCGTTGCGATGGCCCAGATCGACAAACACTTTCGGTTGATCCGGGTCGAGGATCGCGGCGCGACGAGTTGGCGGGCGGGTGTAGGTGATCCGCCGGTCGGCGACGCCGGGAACGGCTACCAGTCGATCGGCATAAAATTGTTTGCTCGGCCAGGCCGCCAGTTCAGCGTTAAGGCGATATGTTTCTTCCAGCATTGTGTCGAAGCCGCGATCGACCAGCGTACGAAAGACCGACGCGCGCAGCAGTTCGTCGCCGTGGCGGGTAGCGAGTACCGGCGGCAGTTGGCGTTGATCGCCGACGAAGACGAAGCGCCGGGCGGCGAGCATGCCCATAATCGCCAGCGGCAGCGTGATCTGGCTGGCTTCGTCGAAGATCACCGTGTCGAACTCGACCCCACTCAGGCGTTGAGTACGCGTAGCGAAGGGCGTTGCGCCGACAATATAGGCGCCGCTCAGATCGGGCAGCGGCGAACTGTTGAAAGTTGCGTAGTGCTCAACGCGCAGGTCGTCGGTGCGGGCGGGGTGGCCGATCTTTACGGCTGTAACGGGTGTGGCGTCGGGGCGAGCCGCCAGTTTCGCGAGTTGATTGAGCGCATTGTTGATTGCGCGATGGGTGAAGGCGGTGAGCAGCACCCGTTCGCCATCTTCGGCGAGCAGTTGGGCCAGGCGCGCCAGCACGAGCGTTTTGCCGGTGCCGGGCGGGCCCTGGATCAGGTAGCCCAGATCGCTGGCGTAGGCTTGCGCAAGCGCCTCGGCTTGCTGTTCGTTTAGTTCCCATTTTTCGGCGCGGGCAAGAGCGTGTTCATAGCGCTCCAGATCCATCTGCGGGCGGGATCGTCCAGTGAGCAACGGCAGCACACGCTCGCGCCCGGCGGCGGTATCGGCGGCCTGCTCCAGCGCGGCTACAGCCGTCGCGCTGAAATCTAGGTAGCCCTCGTCGAGCACCCAGCCGGCGGGTTGGGCGTGGAAGTCGAAGATGCTCACGCCCGGTTCGTCGGTGGAGACCAGCAGTTCGGTCTCTTCGTCGAGTTCGAGGGTGACGAGGAAGTTCGGTTCAAAGAAGGGGCCGTCCCGGCTGAGGCAGAGCACATCGCCCTCGCGGAAGCGCGCCTCGTTGCGCAGGCAGGTGAGCGTAATCATGCCGTCGGGGTGGATCTGCGCCACCTGTACGTCGGCAATGGCCCGGCCGGCGGCGACCCGCTCGGCGAGTGGGCGCGCCCAGACTTGTTGGGCCTGCTCGCGGGCGGCGGCGGCATCTTCCAGCACAAGCTGAGTCAGCCGGGCGATAAACGCACCCAGCGGCGTCGCGGTAGCGGGCAGGGGCGGCAGCGCCGTCTCGGGGGTGATCATAATGCTTGATGCCTGATGTTTGCGCTGAGTATGGGGGAAACTATAGCACGCCGGAGGGCGGGTTTCAAGCACACTGAGCGCACTGAATAGTTGAACCATCTGAGCGCACTGAACTGAGAGGAGTACGCTGAATGGTTGAGCCTGTGAGGCACTGAAGAGGGGTGGTGCGCTTGCGCCAGCGTAGGGCAGGTTCAAGCGTTCAGTGGGCAACTCTAACGCACTGAGCAGGACGATTGTCGCCTTGTTGCCTGGTTTCACCTGTGGTAGAGTGTGCTTAAGTTGAGGAATAGTTATGATGATTCGATTTTGTGCGCAACTATTACTCTTGAGCATCGGAATCATGGCACTTAGCGCGTGCAGTTCCGCTGCCATTGCCGAGCCGCCAACACCTACGGCGGTAGCAGCGCGACCAACTGAGCGCACCCGCCCGGCGGAACTGCCGAATTACGCCGATCTTCCCCAGGGCCGCACACCGGAAGGCTACCCGTACCTCGGCGCCGCCGACGCGCCGGTAACGCTGGTGATGTTCTCGGATTTCCTCTGAACGTCGTGCGCATTCCACGTGTTGGACACCGAACCTGCGTTGATTGAACAATATGTACGGCCAGGTCAGGTGCGGATTGTCTACCGTCACTTGCTCCAGCTTGGCGAGCGCTCGGTGCTGCTGAGCGAATACAGTGAGTGCGCCCACGATCAGGGGCGCTTTTGGGAGCTACGTTATGCGCTCTATGCACGCTACAACCAGCTTTTTGGCGACACCCGCGCTGCGGCTGAAGAAGCGGCGGCAGCGGTTGGCGTTGATCCGGTTGTGGCCGGCGCGTGCTTTGACGCGGGCGCATACCGCGCGCAGGTTGCCGCCGATTTCGCCGACGCAACGGCTGCAGGAATCCGCTCACGCCCCGTTTTTACCGTTGAAGAGCGTACGCTGATCGGCGCGCAACGGCTCAGTGTCTTTCAGGATCTGCTCGATCAAGCCTTGGGGAATTGAGGCAGTCAGATCGGCTGAACGAGATCAATGCTTAGGCATCAGGGATCAATAATTATGCGTCAACGTTCAAATCTTTTCTGGCCCACAAATATTCTGCTCGGCTTCATCGTTGTGATGGGGCTGATGTTGGCATCGATGGTTGTTACGCCACTGAATGTGCTTGGTCAGATTGACCCCCTGCGCTGCCCAACGAATGGCCCCGCCCAGCAACCAAATCCATACCCGCCCTACCCGGAATGTATTCAAACAGCCGGCCCCTTACTCACCGGGACGGCGGAGGGGCAGAATCCGGCGGCGACAAACACGCCGACCACCGAAAGTAACAACAATAACAACAATAACAACCCTGCCCCAACCAATATGCCCACGGCCACGGCCACGGCCACAAATGGAACCGCCACTGATCCCAGTGACACCACGCCGACCCTTACCAGCACAGCCACTGCTACGCGGACGCCTGCGGTGGCTACGCCCGCCGACAATGATCTCCCCAGCCCTACGCCGACTTCCCTGCTGCCGGACGGCGTTGAGGCGCGGGTCTGTGTGCCTGGGGAAACAATTGAGATCACGGGCGAGGGCGAACCTGGCACGCCGCTGATCGTCACCTTCGACGCGCGGCCGGTGGGCGGAGGCTCGGTGCGCGCCGATGGCACGTATCGGATTACGCTGCGGATTGGGCCTGAGCGCCCTGGGTTGTACCTGGTTGAGGTTGAGCAGCGCGATACGCGCACGGTGTTGCAGGAGTTTGGCTGTGAAGTGCCGGCGGCAGATGTGACGCCGACGCCGGCGTTGGGGAACGGCTAAGATAGGAAGGCGGGGCGTTTCCGACGAACAAGGGCAAGGGCGTCCAATGACGGGGGGCGTCCACAAGGGACGCCCCAACGCGCTCCAACGCGCTCCAACCAAGATTTACTCCTCGCGCACGATCTCCACTTTCTCCAGGGTCATGTGATCCAGATACTCCACATCTACCGCAACGCCAATGCCCGGCCCGGTCGGCACGCTCAGGGTGCTGTCGGGGTTTAGCGCGAAGGGATGCTCAACGACATCGCGGTGAAAGTAGCGTGAACTGGCGCTAATATCACCGGGCAGGCGGAAGTTGGGTAGGCTGGCGAGGGCTACATTCGCCGCCCGGCCGATGCCGGTTTCGAGCATGCCGCCGCACCAGACCGGCACATCGGCGGCCTGGGCCATAGCATGGATTTCGCGTGCCGCTGTGAGACCGCCAACCCGGCTGGGCTTGATGTTGATCACGCCGCAGGCATGCATCTCCAGCGCCCAGCGCGCATGATCGGGCGAGACGATGCTTTCGTCGAGGCAGATCGGCGTGCGCAGTTGCGGCTGAAGCTTGGCGTGATCGAAGATGTCGTCGTGGGGCAAGGGCTGTTCGATCAGCAACAGGTTGAATGCGTCGAGTTGGGCGAGATGGGCGGCATCGGCCAGGGTGTAGATACTGTTGGCATCAACCTGGAGCCGCAGATCAGGCCATGCTTCGCGTACGGCGCGGGTCGGCTCGATGTCCCAACCGGGCTTGATCTTCAGCTTCACCCGGCGATAGCCATCGTTCAGGTAGGCGCCGACGACGCGCAGCAAGCTCTCGATATCGGGTTGGACGCCGACGCTCACGCCGACATCGACCTTCGTGCGCGTGCCGCCGAGCATACTGCTCAGGCTGACGCCATTGAGCTGCCCGAAGAGATCCCAGGCGGCGAACTCGAAGCCGGCGCGGGCCATGCGGTTGCCGCGCACACGGGTGAAGGCCGCGTCAGCGTCTTCGGGGCGCTGAAGATCGGCGGCCAGGAGCAGCGGCGCGAGAATCTCCTGAGCGATCACCCAGGCGCTCTTCTGGGTTTCCTCGTTGTACCACGGTCCGATGCCGACCGGCGCCTCGCCCCAGCCCTCAGCCCCATCGGCCCAGAGGCGTACGATCAATGAGTGGTTGGCGAGTTCGCGCCAGCCGCTTGTCTCAAATGGCGAAACAAAAGGCAACTCGATCCGGCGTAGTTCGATCTTTTCGATGCGCATAACTGCTGTACTCCATAAAAGAAACTATGTGGAACGTATCGTTCCGGGGGCTGCGCCCCCAACCCCCCGCCGACCTTGCTGTGCGGTAGCAGAAACCGGATCGCTAACGTGCGCCCTATTGAATGTCCAGCAATTCGACTTCGAAGATCAGCGTTGCGCCGGGCGGGATGAGGCCATTGCCGGCCCCGGTTTCGCCGTAGGCCAGATTGGCCGGAATGCGCAACTGGCGTCGTCCGCCGATCTGCATACCCGCCACACCTTCGTCCCAGCCCTGGATAACGCGCCCGCCGCCGAGCGGGAACGGGAATGGCTCGAAGCGATCCATCGAACTATCAAACTTGGTGCCGTCGCTGAGCCAGCCGATATAGTGGACAACCACTGTCTGGCCGGTGCTGGCCGTGGCGCCGTCGCCTTGCACCAGATCATGGTACTCCAGGCCGCTGGCCGTAGTGGTGTAGTCGGCATCGGTTAGCGTTGTCGGCGTGCCGGCCCAGACATCAAGGAGTTCAACCTCGAACGTCAGCGTGGCATTGGCGGGGATCTGCGGTGGCGAGCCCTGCGCGCCATAGGCCAGATCAGGCGGGATGATCAGGGTCGCTGTGGCGCCTGCTTGCATCAGGCCAATACCCTCGTCCCAACCGGGGATTACTACGCCGCGCCCCAACGGGAAGCGAATCGGTTCGCCGCGCTCGAACGAACTGTCGAACACCGTACCGTCGGCGAGCGTGCCGCGATAGTGAACCGCCACATAATCGCCGGGTTGGGGCGAAGCGCCGGTACCAGACTGGGACTCGGTATACTGCAAGCCGGAAGGGGTCGTCACAGATTGCTCCTCAGATGATGCCCCGGCATCAGGCGCAGGGGCGGCGGTAGTGGGGGCGGCGTTTGGGGCTGCGGTGCCGCAAGCAGCAAGCAACACTACCAGCAGCAGCGCCAGCAGACGATAAGCGGTCACGGAAAAGCTCCTTAGCCTGCGCCAACAAGCGGCAGGTTCACCGGCGGGGTGACGAGTTCGATCTCGAACAGCGTCGGCCACCACTTGCCGGTGACAAATAGGCGGTTGAGTTCGCTATCGTAGGCGATCCCGTTTAATACGTCAATGCGCGTACCGGGAACCGGCGGCAGCAAGCCGGTCAGGTCGATCCAGCCGATCACCGCGCCCGTGGCCGGGTCGATGCGCGCGATCCGGTCGGTTTGCCAGATATTGGCGAAGACCTCGCCGTTGATATACTCCAACTCGTTGAGGTTGACGATTGGCGTTGTGCCGTCGCGTACGTCTACTGTGCCGAGCACTTCGAAGCGGCCTACGGCCAGGGCAGTGGGATCGAGGAAAGTGAGCGTAGCGGTGCCGTCGCTCAGAATCATGCGCTCGCCATCATACGCGAGGCCCCAGCCTTCCTGGACGCAACTGCCATCCGGCTCGCTGTAATCGAAGGTGCCGAGTTGGGTGAAGCTGGCTTCGTCGTAGATAAAGCCGATACAGTTTTGCCAGGTGAGCTGAAAGATCTTACCGTCGACAACTGCAATGCCCTCGCCGAAGTATTGTTCGGTGGGTGTGTTGGGAAGATTCACCAACCGCCCAGGTACGATCGAGCCATCGCTGAGATTGACTTCGCGCAGGGTAGATTGGCCGTAAAGCCCGGTGCCTTCGTAAAAGCGGTCGTTGCCGATATAAACGAGGCCCTGGGTGAAGGCGTTTGGATCGTGGGGGTAACTGGCAACGACACGATAGCTATAGACGGGCGTTGGGCCGTTGGCGGGCGCGACGGTAGGCTGGGCGGGCGCGGGTTGAGCCGGTGCGGGTTGGGTCGGTAGTGGCGTAACGATCGTAATTGGGCGCGGCGTGGGGCGTAATTCGGCTGTGGGCTGCGTTGTAAAGGCGGCGGACGACGGCGCAGCGGCACACCCGATCAGGCCGACGAGTGCGAGGGCGAACACGGTGAGACTCAGCCAGAGGCGGTTCAAGCGGGCGGGCTTTGTGTGCAACATGCTTTATTGTAGCCCATTGGCTGGAGTGGGGCAAACCGAAACGGGGATACGGCAGGGCTGATGCAACGTCAGCGGCAGGCACCCAAACGCCCTCGCCCCCTGCCCCTGCTTGCAGGTGTAGGGTTTTTACAGGATCGCGTCCCAATGCGCTATTCCCCGCATCCCCCCAGCCCCCTGCTCCCTCACGTGGAGCAGGGGGAGCCGCCGCAGATTCGGCGTCCTGA
>JBBRUG010000250.1:0-9189 GCA_038247995.1 Chloroflexales bacterium
CCCCTGTTCAACGGCGCATTGGTTCCCCAAGTTATTGCAGCAGTCTTAGGGCTGGCCGAGCAGCACGACCAGTCGTGGATGGAGCTGATCATCGGAAAGCTCCAACCGGTGCGGGCGCTGCTCGTGCTCGATAACTGCGAACATGTGCAGGCTGCCTGCGCCGATCTCTGCACACGCCTGCTGACGGCCTGTCCGCAGATCCAGATCCTTGCGACCAGCCGCGAGCCGCTTGGTGTCACCACCGAGCTATGCTACCCGATCCCTGCGCTCGACGCAGCCGCAGCGGAGTTGCTGTTTGGCGTCCGGGCAAGCGAGCGACGGCCTGCGTTGGTTCTCGACGCGCCGACGGCTACCGCCGTTGCCACCATTTGCACCCAACTTGATGGGATCCCGCTGGCCATCGAACTGGCGGCCGCACGGGTTGAACTCCTGAGCGTGGTGCAGATCGCCGAGCGTATGCATCACAGCCTCGATCTGCTGGGGGATCGCCAGGCGCAACGGCCCTTACGGCACCGCTCGCTTCGCGCTGCGCTTGACTGGAGCTATACCCTGCTCAGCGTCGACGAGCAGAGCATGTTTGAGCAACTGGCGGTCTTTGCTGGTAGTTTCGATTTCGACGCGGTTGAGGCCGTTTGCCAGGTACCGGGGCCGCTGGATCTGCTCGCAAGGTTAATCGATCTGTCGCTTGTGGTCGTTGCACTGCTGGACGATCGTTACCCGCGCTACCGCCTGCATGCTGTCGTGCGCCAGTATGCAGCAGAACGACTCCACGCATCAGGCGCGTATGAGGCCGTTCAGCAGCGGTTGCGCGCCTGGGCGATTGCGCTGGCCGAGCGCACTGATCGGGCAGCTACTGGCACAGATCAACAACAATGGCTGGGGCGGCTCATCCTGGAGCGCGACAACATCCGCAGTGCCCTCCAGACAGCCCTCGCGGCTGGTGACGCTACCTGTCTCCTGCAATTGGCAGGCGCCCTCGCGCCATTCTGGAATAGCATTTCGATGCGCGAAGGCCGCGCCTGGCTAACCCAAGCCCGTGCTCTTGCGTCGGCATCGCCATCCATCGTGTCGGTAAAGGCGTGGAATTGCGCGAGCTTTCTGGCATATCGCCAGGGCGACTACGCAGGCATGCACGTCGCCGCTACGGCAGCGCTGGACGAAGCGATGACGCTTCAGTATACCGAAGGCATTGCCACAGCAGCCTATCGGCTGGCCATCTATGCAGAGGTGAAGGGTGCTGCACCTGTAGCACGGGCATACTATCAGCAGAGCCTCACGCTGTATCGCGATCTCGGTGATCGGCATGCCATAAGCCAGGTACTAAATGGGCTAGCGCATGTGGCCAAGCTCGAAGGCGCGCAAGCCGAAGCACTCCAGTACTATGGTGAGGGGCTCGCGCTGGCGCGTGCCGACGAGAACCACCTGACGATTGCGCTCTTCTTGATCAGCATGGCCAACCTCACCCTGGACAGCGGCGAGCTTGATGCAGCCGAAGCAGGCTACACCGAAAGCCTTATGCACCTCCACATGATCGAGCACACCTCCTATATCCCTTATGCCGCCAATGGGCTAGGCGAAGTGGCTCGCTACCGCAAGGATTTTACCGCCGCCGCCGCGCACTACCAAACCGGCTTGCGTGTAGCACGCACGCTGGGACTGCAGGGAATGGAAGCGCAGTTACTCGGCCACCTTGGTCATACGGCTACTGAGCGCGGTGATTACGCACAGGCGGCGCAGTATCTGAGTGATGCGTTGCGGCTCTACCTTCCGTTGGAACGAACCCTGCGTACTGCTGGTATGGTACACGCTTGTGCCGAACTGCTTTGGAGGCTTGGTTATCCTGCCCAGGCGACGACGTTGTTTGTTGCCGGGCTGCAGGCCGTGGGCGCCGCTGATTTCACCTATCTCGGCAAAGCGAGCATCGAACAATTGGAGCGATCTAGGATGGCGGCGCGGGATGCACTGGCCCCAGTCGAGTACGAATTAGCAGTGGCTGATGGGCAGGCGCTGACGCTCTCGCAAGCCGCAGCGTTCGCGTTATCAATGGTCTTTCTCCCGCAACGCCCCGTGCCTGTTGAACGACCAGCACAACTACGGATCTTTCTCTTCGACGACCTCCGCGTTGTGCGCGACGGGCGTGAGCTCTCTAGCGACGATTGGGTCTATAGCAAAACCAAAGATTTGCTGCTCTTTTTGCTTCACGTTGAATCCGCCCGCAAAGACGAGATCGGCGCAGCGCTCTGGCCGGACGCGTCGGTCAAGCATGTGCGGCAGAATTTTCGTATGGCGATCTACCATCTCCGCCGCGCCCTGGGGCATACCGCTTGGATCACGTTCACCAATGGCTCTTATGCTTTTAACCGCACGTTGCCGGCCTGGATTGATGTTGCGGCCTTTGCGCAGGCAGTGGAACGGGCTACGAGCGAACCAGGCCAGCGGACCAAGCACTTACGCACTGCCGCAACGCTGTATGTTGGCGACCTGGCCGGCGGCGCCTTTGAAAGCGATGCGCTCGTGATCTGGCGCGAGCGGCTCCACCAGCAGGCATTAGAGGTGCTGATCGCTCTTGGCGAACAGCACCTCGTTCAGTGTCACTATAACGCCGCAACCGACGCCTTCCGTCGCGCACTTACCCTCGATAGCTATAACGAGGCTGCCCACCGCGGCATGATCCGCAGTCTGACGCGTCAGGGAAGAGGCAGCAAGGCGCTTGCCCACTACCAGCATGTTGTTGATCTCCTTGCCCGTGAACTGGGTATGACCCCCACGCCGGAAACGGTGGCGCTTGCCGCGTCTATTCAAGCCGGCACAGCCCTTTAGCCCCTTCTTTAGCCACCGCTTTGCTACGCTGTGCATGCCACCGCTACGACGAAAATCGGCCGCCAACGACGTAGCCCCCGGTGATCGTCCGGCTGTGGCGTTCTTGGTTCTTCGATCTTTTCCAGGCCGGCAAAGGATTCAGACGTGAAACCGCTCATCCTGTTTACTCGGTTTGCCATGCTCCTCGTCTTGCTCACAGCTATGCTCGCGTTTACCGATCAGGTCAAGGCTGCCCCAGACACGCCGGTAAGCATACCGGCAGTGGAGCGCAACGCCGACCCTGCGCCGCCGCAGTTTCTGCGCGACCTGCCCGATCTGCAAGGGCTGATTAGCGCCAGTGATGGCTGGACGATTGGCGGCGGCTATCTGTACTGGGCGAGTTGCCCGCCTGCTGACTCGGGCGGCGGTTACTTGCGGCGCTGGCCATTGCGCGGCGGGCGAGCGGTCACGATTGTCAGTGGCCGCTTCTGTACGAATACAACCACCTGGGCCGCCGATGAGAGTGGGCTGTACTATGGCGATGGGGCCAACATCCTGCGTCGCCCCACCGGTAACGCATTTGCGGTAGAAACAATCGCCCCGAGCGCGATGCCGCGCAGCCGGATTATCCTCAATAATGGCACCACGATCTGGCGCGACTATATCTTCTGGCTCGCCAATGATACCCTGTACAGCGCACACAAGGCTACCTTGCGCCAGTTGGCCGCGCCAGAGCCGCTTGGCGCAAACGCCCACAGCCTGCTGTTCGCGAACAATAGCTCTTTCTACTGGTTTGCTGATGGCGTGTTATACCGGGCAGACAAAGCCTGCCTCGGCTTTGGCGGCGGCGCGTGCAGCAAAGAGGTTGTGGCGGGCGAGAATGGCAACAGCGTGACCGACGTGACGCTCAGAGCGCCATCACTCGGCTTGACAACCTTCCCACTCTGGACAAGCGGTACAAGCATTCGTGGCATCGGATGTCGCTTTGATCCTACCGGCTATACCTGCTCAACCAGTACGAGCTACAGCTCTGGGTTAAACAACACGGTGGGCGAGCTCGCCACTGATGGGCAATTTCTTTTCTGGGTCGAAAATCGAGCCGATGTGTGCGGCGGCATATTCGGCTGCGCCTATGGCGATAATGGCCGCCTGATGAAGTGGAAGCTGACCTACTCTTCGATCATCGATGACCCTAGCACCTTCAATAGTCCCCAGCAGATCGCCTGCAAGCAATGCTTTGCCAACTATACGCTCAAGGGCCCCCCTGGCGGGGTTGCGGTGGCCGATGGCTGGCTCTACTTCGATACTTCCAATGGTATAAGCCGTATCCGCACCGACGCGCTGCCAGTCACTGCCGATCTCGCTGCTGATAGCATCGAGGTGACACAGGGCATCCAGAACCTGAATAACGATGTGCCGCTCGTCGCCGACAAGCCGACTTATGTGCGGCTCTACGGGCGCAAGCTGAGTGGGCCGAACACCAGCAGTGTCGCAGCGGTGCTCTATGGCACGCGAAGCAATGACACGCCGCTGCCCGGCTCGCCGCTGCGAGCGATCAATGGTGGACAGGATCTTACGGTCAACAATGCCGACCCCAACCGCGCAACTATCCAGGGCAGTTGGCTCTTCCTGCTGCCCGCGTCGTGGGCCGGGCTCGGGACGATCACACTGCGCGCGCAGATCGACCCCGATCAGATCTGGAGTGACGCGAACCAAAGTAACAACAGCCTTGCGAATGGCTCGTTTAGCTTCTCGCGCCGAGCGCCGATCTGCCTGGTAACCGTGCCGGTGCGTACCCATGCGCCAGCCGCCTCAAACAGCGACCCAAGCCTGTACCGCATGGCCGATATCGCACGCCGGCTGATGCCGACTAGCGATGTCTGGCTCTACCGCCAGGATAACGACATCGCCCAACTCGAGGCGCGTTTCGGCATCCCGCCCTGGAAATATGAGCCCTACGCCGTGCCCGAGAAGAAAGACGAGATCTTGCGCGCGCTCTGGCTGCGCGAGACGCTTACCGACGATCCCGACCGCTGCGACGATGCCAACGCCATCACCCACTATGTTGGCCTGGTACATGCGGATACGAATACCAGTACTGGCACTGTGGAGAACCTGGGCTATGGTAGCAGGCCAGGCTCAAACCTGTATGTCAAGCTGATCGACCCGACTACCTTGGCCAACACGACACAGTTCTGGACGGTGCAGCGCTTCAACACGCTGGCCCACGAGCTGGCGCACAACTATGGTCGCCAGCACGTCAACTGTGGCGGAGCAGCCGATACCGACGCCGGCTACCCATACCGCGACGCGAACGGCACGAACTGCGTGCTTGACGATGGGATCCGCGGCGGCCCGCTCTTCCCGATCCCTGCCTATCAGCGCTATTATGGCTTTGATACCGCAACCCTGACGCCGATTGACCCAGCTACTGTAGCCGACTATATGTCCTACCGAGCGCCTTTTTGGATAAGCGACTACACGTGGCGCGGCCTGTTCAGCAGGATCAACACACCGCCCGCCCTGAACGCAGCCACCCGGCAGGAGCTGGCCGCCGCAACCGCTATGGTCTATATCAGCGGCAGTATCGACCCGGTGGAAACCAGTGGCAGCCTGGATTACGCCTGGGTCTACCCTGCTGACGCGATCAGCCAGGGCATGCGCGCCAGGCTTGAACGCAGTGCCGCAGTCCAAATGGGCAGTGCGACGACCCAGGCTGATGGCAGCTACACGTTACGGCTGCGCGATGCTGCGGGCAGCCTGATCGACGAGCGAGTGATCACACTGCAAAGCACATCGGACGGCGATGACGGCACGGCTCAAGCCTTCGCCCTGAGCTTTCCCGCGCCTGCCGCAGCGGTCGTCCGCCTTGATCTGATGCGTGGCGAGACTGTGCTCGCCAGTTTACAGCCCGGTAAGAGCGCGCCTGCGGTCAGCATTATCAGACCAACGGGTGGCGAGACAATCGATAGTGCGATGACGCTCGCGTGGAGCGCGAGCGATCCCAACGCGGACGATAAGCTGCTCTTTAGTGTGCAGTACAGCCCCGACAACGGCCAGCACTGGCGTGCATTGCTGACGGGCTTTCCTAATCGCTCGGGCAGCAATACCATTACGCTTGACCTCAACGAGTTGGGTGGTATGCCGGCCAGCAGCAGCGGTGGACTGATCCGGGTTGCGGCTAGCGATGGCTACAACACCACACTGGCAACCTCACAGCCGTTCAGCGTTGTGAACCGCGCGCCGGAACCGTACATCATCACACCCGGCAGCACCACGCTGCCGGCGGGGCAGGCCATTGTCGTGCAGGGTAGCGCAACCGATGTCGAAGATGGTGGTCTGAGCGGCGATGCGCTCAGTTGGGCGCTCGATGGGGCGGCTATCGGCACAGGGCAGATGCAGACGATCAGCGGCCTTGCGCCGGGCAGTTACACACTGACACTCACCGCGCGTGACGGAGCAGGGAAAGAAGCTACTGCAACAACGATCTTCACTGTCGCAGCGCTGGTCGTTCCGCAGGCCAGCGCGCCCACCTTTGATGGCACATGTGACGATGCCGCCTACGCCGATGCCCCACAGCTGCCGCTCGCACCCTACAGCGATGGATCGCAGGCCTTCGTTCGCCTCGTGCGGAGTAACGATGCGCTCTACGCCTGCTTTATCGGTATGAAGCGCACGGGCGGCACATCGCCGGGAACTCTGGCGGGCCTGCGCGTCGACACCAATTTCAGCCGCGATGCCCAGCCCCAACCAGGCGATTACCTCTTCGTCATGGGTGAGGATGGCGTGATTAAAACCTATACAGGCAATGGAAGCGCTTATGTTACGCCGGGGCCGAGCGGGGTAAGCGGGCAGGTGAGCGCAAATGCCACAACGTGGATGGCGGAGATGCGCATCGACGCCAGCGTGTTCGGGGGATGGGATCGCGTGGTTGGCATGCGTGTGGAACAGGCATCGGTCGGCGCTGTGGGTGACGACTACTTCTGGCCCCACCGCGCCGCCTGGAACAATCCCAGTACGTGGAGCGCCGTAGCGCTTGGCAGCGTAGCGCAGATCAGCGCGCTCACCCCGGCGAGCGCCCCGGTTGGCGCCGGCGCTACCAGCGTGACGATCACCGGCAGTGGCTTCGCGGCGGGCGCTGTGGCGCAGATGGACGGCGCCGCATTGGCGACCACCGTAATCAGCGCTACGCAACTGGAAGCGCTCATTCCTGCAGCGAATCTGGCGCTGGCCAGCGCCACCAACATGACGGTGTTCAACCCCGGCCTGGCGGCCGCACCGTCCAACGGGTTGCCGTTCAGCGTCACCAATCCGTTACCGAGCATCACCCAGGCGACGCTGACGGGCACGCAACTCAGCGTCAACGGCAGCAGCTTTGTGGCCGGCATTCTGATCCAGTTCAACGGCATCGACTATCCGGCGACGGGGAGCGCCACGCAGGTTCGTGCGATCATTCGCGACGCCGATCTTCTCGGCAGCGCCGGCACATCGGTATCAGTCGTGAACCCCGGGCCGGGCGGCGGCGTCTCAAATGTCGTTGTGCTTGGAGCAAGCGCTGCGCCGGGCGGTAACCGCTTGTACCTGCCGCTGATCGCCCGCAAATAAGAGGAATGCGCACATGACTTGACATACACAGATTGGCCTGACGCTCACCGTAATCGCGGCGCTGGTCGGCGTCGGGGCGGCTTCTCCCTCGGCCTGCGCTTGGGCGAAATGAGCAGAAACACCGTTGGGCCGGTCGTCATTGGCGCCTATGCCGGGCTGAGCATCGGCCCGGCGTTACTCGGCCTTCCCGCGCAGTTCATTGCCCTTGCCACGCGCGGCAATCCCGGGTATGCTGTGATTGCACATCTTCTGCACATACAATGCATCGGTTTTGTTCGGCTACGCATCCTGCGTGGACACCAACCGGCGCCTACGACACATGAGGTAACACGCTATGGGAATCTACGATATCACCGCAACGCTGCTCGACGGCGCCGAGCAGCCGTTCGCGGCCTATGAGGGGCAAGTGCTCCTGATCGTCAACGTGGCCAGCCAGTGCGGTTTTGCACCGCAGTACGCTGGGCTCGAAACGCTGCATCAGCGGTATCAGGCGGACGGTCTGCGTATTCTGGGCTTCCCCTGCAATCAGTTCGGCTTCCAGGAGCCCGGCGATGCTGCCGAAATCCAGCAGTTTTGCACACGCACCTACAACGTCACCTTCCCGATCTTCGCCAAGATCGACGTGAATGGCCCGCACACGCATCCGCTCTATGCCTACCTGAAGGCCCAACGACCAGGCTTCCTGGGCAGTGCGGCGATCAAGTGGAACTTCACCAAGTTTCTGGTCGATCACGCGGGTGTCGTGCACCGGCGGTACGCGTCGACCGACACGCCCGAGCAGATCGAGCGTGACATCGCTGCGTTGGTACGCCAGCGACCGGCCCAGGAGTCGCTTGCCGTGGAGCGCTAGATCTGCGGCGATCCCGTCCGTTTGCACCGCCACCGCGCTTTTTAGACGCGCGGTGGCTCCAGCGTGGGGTTGAGCGCCTGCTCTTCGGCCGGCGCAACGAGCCATACACAGTGATTGCAACCCTCGGCCATGAGCTCACTATCGCCCGCGCTCCCGACGCCGTGTTCGAGGCGATCGTCGCGACTATTGGGCAAAGCCTCAAACTGCCCTACGTGGCCATCCTGAGTCCCGACGAGACCGAGTTGCAGGCGGTCTTCCCACGGGGCACTCCTGGGCCACCGCATCCGCCTGCGCAGCTCCTGCGCCTGCCGCTCCGCCACCAGGAGCAGGTGGTGGGCGTATTGCACGTCACACCGCGGGCTGGCGAGGCGCAGATCACCGCAGCCGAGCAGCAGTTGCTCAGCGACCTCGCGCGCCAGACCAGCATCGCGGTGTATGCGGCGCGCCTGTCCGCCGATGTGCAGCAGTCGCGCGAGCGGATCGTCGTCGCCCGCGAAGAGGAGCGGCGACGGCTGCGCCGTGACCTGCACGACGGCCTCGGGCCGCAGCTGGCGAGCCAGACCCTCACGCTTGACGTGATCGCCCGCATGCTGCGCCACGACCCGGACGGAGCGGCGGCGCTGTTGCAGACGGTGCGTGAGCAGATCCAGGCCGCAGTAGGCGAGATCCGCGAGCTGATCTACGGCCTGCGCCCGCCTGTGCTCGACGATATTGGGCTCCACGGGGCGATCGCGGAGCTTGTCGAGCGCGTGCTCCTCCAGCATAGCCAACTCCAGGTGACGCTCCAGCTCCCGGACACACAGCTGCCGCTGCCGGCCGCCGTGGAGGTCGCCAGCTATCGCATCGCGCAGGAGGCGTTGACCAACGTGGTGCGGCACGCGCAGGCGAGCCACTGCGCGGTGCGCCTGAGCTACAGTGGCGCTGTCGGCGGGGAC
>JBBRUG010000251.1:0-9187 GCA_038247995.1 Chloroflexales bacterium
CTGGCACACCGCTTTGCACTGCCTGCCGCCTGCCTGTCGCCTGCCTACCGCCTTCCGTCTACCGCCGACTGCCGACTGACGACTGACGACTGCCGACTGCCGACTGCCGACTGACAACTGCCGACTGCCGACTGACCCCTGCCGACTGCCGACTGCCGACTGACAACTGCCGACTGCCGACTGACGACTGCCGACTGCCGACTGACCCCTGCCGACTGACAACTGACGACTGACGACTGACGACTGACGACTGACCCCTGCCGACTGCCGACTGACGACTGCCGACTGACAACTGACCCCTGCCGACTGCCGACTGACGACTGACGAATCCTGAGTCCTGAGTCCTGGCTCCGGAGGTAACTATGTTCCCTGCAACACTGCTCACTCGCCGCAATGCGCTGCTGAGCCTACCGGCACTGATCGGCCTCATACTGCTCGGGATGATCGCGCGCCCCGCCGGCGCCGTACGTACGCCATTTGAATTCGACGATGTCCCGATCACCTTCCCTAATCTTGCCACCTCACTCGCCTGGTACGATCTTAACCCAGACGATGACCCCGATCTGGATGTGCCGGAATTGCTTGCGATCGGCAAGCGTGATGACCTGGTGACAATCATCCCCAGCGATGGTCTGTCGGTCAATTTCCCGAATCTCCTCAGCGGCAACGCGATCGACCTGAGTGACAGCTTCGGCGCACGGCAGGTAGCCTGGGCCGCCGAAGGCGACAGCTTCGGCGCGGGCAGCCTGCTGCTTGGCGTAGCCCGCGAGAATGCACCCGACCTAGTGTTCCGGATCGACTTCGCGCCCGATATCTTCGCTTTCAGCGCGACTGAGATCTGGCGCAGCCCGCTTGGTGTGCCGGCAACTTCCACCAGCCTGGCCTGGGCTGATCTGAACAACGACGGGCGTCAGGATCTGATCATCGGCGCCGAGCAGGGCGGGGTGCGCGTGTACACCGCCGCCGGCGACCTGCCGGCTGGGCGCACGTATACGCTCAGCCAGACGATCGCACCCGCAACCCGCGTGCAGAGCCTGAGCCTCACCAGCAGCAGCGGTGCAACCGCCCCCGATCTGCTCGCCGTTGGCGTGGCCGACACCGGCGGCGACGAGCGCAGCGCCGTGTATCAACTCAATGCTGCCGGCATCATCGAACCGCCGATCTGGCAAGATTCGGTGGCCGGCCCAACGGTTGCCGTCGCCTGGGGCAATGCGAACACGGACGGCCGGCCCGATCTCTTTGTCGCCAATGACGGCGATACCGATCGCGTCTATCTGGCCAACAACCCCGGCGCACCCTACGCCCTCGCCACCACGCCGGCTTGGGTTGCGCCGGTCAAACAACGCACGCTGGCGATTGCCGTCGGCGATGTCGATGGCGACGGCCTCGACGACCTGTTCAGCCTGCACTATCAGGAGGATGCCGCCGGCACGCCGACGCTGGCCGGCGCGCTCTTCCGCAGCACCGTCGAGAACAACGTCTTCCGCCTGACCCAACAGGACTGGAGCGTGGTACCGAGCGCTGCGGAGGCCGATCAGACCTTGGGGGCGGCGCTCCTCGCCGATTATTCGCGTGATGGATCGCTCGACCTGCTAGTTTCAACCCGTGTAAGCACCCCCCCAGGCTTTGGAGTGGCTTTTTATCGGAATTTGCAAGTCACTGCCTTTGTGATCCAGGTGCTGAATCTGGCCGAGGGGCAACCCGGGGCCTTTATCTTTCGCCGCCGCGCGAACCAGATCAGCTATGAACCTTACCGCGATCCCCGCACGGGCCGGTTGCTCACCACCGACAACGAGGGGTTCTTGGATCTGCTGCGCGACGATCTCCGCGCCGGCGATAGCCTGCTGGCCATGGCCCCGGTGTTAAGCGGCAGCGCTACAACCATTCGTGCAACGGCAACGGCCGACCTGCCGCTGCCCATCCGCGATAATCAGATCGTCACCGCTACCTTGCAGATCGCCGATGTGGGCCGGATCCAGGATCTGCGCGTCGAGCAATTAGGCATCGACCATACCTTCCTCGGTGATCTGGTTGTGACCCTGATCAGCCCGGCAGGCACGCGCGCCGTACTGCTGGATCAGGCATGCGGACGGAACAACAACACGACCTCGATCGACATCACCGTGAGTGACGAGCAGATCGTGCGTACCTGTCCGATCAGCAGCGGATCCATCGTTGCGCCTGCCGATCCGTTCACCCGCTTTGTCGGCGAAGAGTTGCGCGGCGACTGGCAATTGGAGATCGCCGATCTAGCACCCCTTGATTCAGGCACGCTCCGCGGATGGCAACTGGTTGCCCGGATCGCCGACTCGTCACTCTACTACACCAATGCCGCCGTGAAGAACGACGGCAGCGTCACGGTTGACGATATCGTGGGCAACGTCCTGGAGCCGCAACAAGTGCGCGTCTCGGATCAAAATCCGCTGCTGCTCTTCAATCTCGATGTCGCCCTGGAATGGGATGCGCGCAACGACGAAGCCTTTCTCCAACAACTGCGTTTCGACCTGACCCGCGCGGCTGAACTACTGTACGACCTGACCGACGGCCAGGCAACCGTGCTCCAGTACACGATTTTCCACGACCGCGAGCGCTGGAACTCAGCCGATCTGCGCATCTATGCCAGCAACCGGCTGCGCCCGAATGCCGATCAGGGTGGCGTGAGCGCCGGTCTGCGCAACGAACCTGAGAACACCGATGTCGTGTATGCTCCCGGCCAGATCCGCATGGGATCGCTCTGGAACCGCAACGGCGCGGCGGCGGGCACCCTCGGCGAGGATTGGCCGCGCGCGCTGGCCCACGAATTGGGCCATTACCTGTTCTACCTCGACGAGAACTATCTCGGCTTCGATGCGCAAGGGAATGTGATTGGCGTTCCAATCCCCGGCGAACTCGCCACGCCCTGCCGCGGCGCCATGTTCGACCCCTACCGCAGCGATGAGAGCGAATTCCATCCCGATTCCGACTGGCTCACCCGCTGTGCACGCACCTTTTCAGGCTTCTACACCGGCCGTTCCGATTGGGCAACAATCAGAACCTTCTACCCGGCCCTGAAAGCGCCCACAGCCTATGACGCCAATCCCGGCCCGGAAGTGCAACCCTTCAGCTTGCCGCTGATCAACGAGCAGAACCCTGCCGCCCCGCCCACAACGCTGGCGCAGAACTTCTTCACGACGGTCGGCAGAGTCGGCGAGCGCTTACTGCCCACCGCCGGCTCGCGCGCGATCCTGTTCCAGAGCAACCGCGCCATCGATCTGGGCAGCCCGTTACTGGATCAGGTAACGGCGCGCGGCATCCGCGCCGACGATGAGCTGTGCGTCTATGATCGCGTGCGGGGGCAGGTCGGTTGTAGCACGGCCGGGCCAACAGCCAGCCGTCTACCGGTGCTCAGCGTGCCAACCTGGCGCCCCGACATTCGGATCATCCCGCTGAGCGCAACCAAGATCCGCATCGAGATGCGAATCGATGCTGCCGACCTGGCTAATCGCCGCATTGATGCGCGCTTCTACCCAACTGATCAGGATGCCTTTTTTACGACGCAACTCGTGAATACCGGCGCCTTTTACACCGGCGAAATCGAGGTCACCGGGCGGATGATGCCAATCCAGCAGGGTTTGCTGCGCGTGATCGTCGATGAGCCGAATCGCACCCCAACCGGCGCACCGCTGCCGCGGCGCGAGGCGATCACCGACTATATTCAGCATGGCCTCGCCCGGATCGGCCCGCCCACGGCGCCTGCGCCGGCAACGCAAACCGCCGATCTGGATGATCCGATTACCCAAGCGCGCCAGTGCGGTCGGGACGACTTCCCGCCCTGCCCGACGCCACGTCCGCGGCGCACCCCAACCTCCCGCGAAGCACCGGCCTCCAACGACGGCCAGGCCACGCTCTACGGCGCCACCGAAGCCCTTGACCCGGGCGACTTCTTTACCTTCCAGGCCGCCAGCGAACTGCGCCGGCCGCTGCCACCCTGGAGCGAGCCGGTCGGTACGGGTTACTGGCTCGACGGCAGCCCAATCGGGATCGGCGAGCGGTTGCGCAACACCTCGTACAACGCCGCCTACCTGGAGCGCGAACTGCCACCCGGCACGCAGGGCGGCCTGGCGATCTTCTTCTGGGATCTGGCTCGCCAGGAATGGGAACGCCTGCCACTCACCCGCGTCGATGCGTCGCGCAACGAAGTTACCGCCCGTACGCGCGGCCTCGGCCTCTATGCCCTGCTGACCACGCTTGCGCCCCAACAGGGCTGGAACCTGCTTAGCTACCCCTGGCGCAGTGAAGACCAGAGCGTTACCGAAGCCTTCGCCCGCCTGAACGCCAACGCAACCCACTACACCACCGTCTATGGCTACGACGACCCAACCGGGCGCTGGAGCATCTACGACAATCGTCTCGGCGCGTGGGCCGGGCTGGTAAACAGCCTCGACCGGCTGAACTATGGGCGCGGCTATTGGGTAAATGTGACTGCGGCGGGCGCGGTGAGCAGCCAGTTCGCCCCGCCGATCGGCACTCCCGCCGCCGTCCTTACTGATCCAATCCCATCGCCGGTGATCCAGCTCACCGCCACACCGACGGCTACGCCAACCGCTACGCCACGCCCGGCAAGCAGCAGCATTCCAAGCCCACCGGCAACCTACTACGGCGAACTACTGCCCGGCGCGGGCATCGAGCCGAGGGCAGGGCTGCGCGTAGAAGCACTGATCGGCGGGAAGGTCTGTGGTGTTGGGGCAACGCAGGTATACAACGAGCGTGTCGCCTTCGTCGTCCAGGTCGAGGCCGATCGCGCTGCCTTCAATGGCTGCGGCGGCGAAAGCCGGGTGATTAGCTGGCGCGTCGATGGCACCGTACTGCCGAATGTAACCGTCTGGGACAACACACGCCCCTTCTTGCTCACCCTGAATGGCGACACGCGGCTCTGGTTCCCACTGATTGGGCTGCGGGTTCCCGCCCCGTCGCCTTGTGTCGTGCTGTGTGGGGAAGCACTGAGTGGGGGTGAATGAGTGACGCTACGGCAGCGCCGGCGCGTCGTCCAGGGTACGGCTTAGTGGCATCACCACTGCAGTGGCTCAGTGATCCCAATGCAGTGGCTCAGTGATCCTGTTGACACACTCCCGGCGTCGTGTTACGATTCATGCAACCAATAGCTATGAAATGTAACAACTGATGCTGCTCAGTCTACCCGCATGGTTACAAGTCTACGTCTTTCCGCCCTTGTTCACCCTGGGCTTCTGGGTGCCGCTCACCGTTGGGGTGATGGGGCTGAACCGGCTCGGCTTACGGGCGGCGCGGATCGGGTTGGTGGCAGCGTTGCCGCTGCTGGCCCTGGCCCACCATTTGCTCTGGAACACCCGCCACGATCTGAGTATTACCGGAGCGTATGGCGCTTTTGTGGCCGGGTTGCTGATCTGGGCCTGGCACGAACTAGCCTTCTACAGCGGCGTGCTCAGCGGGCCGTGGCGCGCCGCCTGCCCGCCGCATGCGCGCGGTTTTGTGCGCTTTCAGTATGCCCTCGGCACGCATCTCTACCACGAGATCGCCTGCCTGGTGGAACTAATTTTCTTCATCGTGCTGCTCCACGACGCCACAAATCTGCTCGGCCCACTCGCCTTCGGCCTGAGTTGGGCGTTGCAACACAGTGCGAAGCTGAATGTGCTGCTCGGCGTCCGTTCACTTGATCCAAGCCTCTTCCCTGAACATATGCGCTACCTCGGCAGCTACTGGCGTCGCCGCGCCGGGAATGCCTTCTTCCTGCCTTCCGTCTCGGTGTATACCATGCTCGCGATTATGCTCTGGTTGGCTGTCGGTGTGCATGCCGGCGAACCGGCCGGGGTACGCCTGGCGCTGATCGCTACCCTGATCAGCCTGGGCGCCATCGAGCACTTCATGCTCATCCTCCCACCCTTACGCATGCCTACACCCGCCACCGGACAAGTGGCGGAATAAACGCAAGGCCGCAGCACGCAAATCGGGGCGCCCCTGCCGCTGGCCCCCTGCCGCCTGCTTCCTGCCTACCCCTACGGCATCGGCACGATCCACGCACTGCGCCTCAATCCAAACGGCTCGGCAGCCAGATCCACTGTTGGGTCGATCATGCGGGTGCGCTCACGGCTATTCAAGCCGGCAAAAGCGTCAACGGTGACGACCGGGCGTACACCATGCTCAGCGGCAGACTGATCCGCAACAAAGTGGGCAAACTGGTGGATCATATCCGGCCGCGAGGCCATTTTGCCTTCCTGGCGCGAAGAAATCCACTGTTGCGCCCGCACTTCACTGCGCTCGCCGCTCTGCGGATCGGTGGAGTAAAAAGTAACTGCGGCGCTCTTGTCGCGCAACTTCATCCGCCAGGCGAAACGGTGCCCCTCTTCGCTCCAGGCTACATCGCTCGGGTACAGCCAGTGCCGGAAGGGCAACGTAAACTGTACCGCCGCATACCCATGCAGGCCGATCAGCAGAATCAGCGCGCCCCGGCTCACGGCACGCGTGGTCTGCGCCGCTACGCGCCGCCGCGTGGTAGGCGTGCCGAGCAGCATGCGCGGCCAGTCGGGGCGCGGGAAGAGCGCCAGCGCGCCGAGCATAAACCAGGGAAAAATGCCGATGCTGAACAGGCGCGCATTAAGCAGATTGAACCCCAGCGCCATCAAGGCGCCCAGCCAGAAGGTGCGCGGGAAGAGCAGCAGGAACGGCACGGTGAGATCGACAAACAACCCGCCCCAGGCAAAGAGCGTCCCGGCCCAGGGTTGCGCCACAATCGCCCCCAGGATCGGTATATCCAAACCGGCGCGCAGCCAATCGCCCAACGGGTAGCCGCTCAGCCAGTCGGCGTTGAGCTTGGCGATCCCGCCAAAAAAGTAGACGATCGCCACCTGGAAGCGCAGCAGATGCATGCTCCAGCGCGGCACCATCCCCGCACTAGAATCCTTGTCCCAGGTGCGCCGCAACGCCAGCGCGCGATCAGCGGGCGCCAGAGCCATCAGGAAGCTGATCAGGCTAATCAGGTAGAAGTGGTTGAGGTATTGGGCTTTATCAAGCAGAAACACATAGGTAAAGCCGACGAAGAATAACCACGCTGCTGCACGATACCAGATCCCCAGCGCGATTAGCAGGCTCAAGATGCCCAGGGCGGCGAAGTGGGCGTACATTCCCGCCGCCGGCAGCGGTTGAATGAAGGGCAGGTAGCTGAAATTGTAGGCCGGGTCGATGTAGTAGCGCGCGATCCAGCCGAAGCGGACGTAGCGCGTCACCTCCCAGAACATGATCAGCCCGAAAAGAATGCGGAACACCCCTAGCGCTGCGCCATCGACGTCGGCCAGCAGATAGTCGCGCCAGCGTGTGATCCAGGTTGCCGCCTGCGTCTGCCCCGCCTCGCGTGCCGTTCCCGCCCGTCGCCCCATCGCCTGCGCCATTGATCCCCCTTTACTGCAACCTATCTGCCAAACAGAGCACGCATGCCGCGCAAAAATACATGTTAAAGAGATTCATTGTCCCTAAAGCTACGCAAAGGCAAGTGAACCAGCCAAAGCAACGTCCAGATGGCGTTGCTCATCGCAGCCATATTTTGAAGCGCTTGCAGCTCATTTCCGCAATGCAAGCCCCTTTCACATAGTAGGCGGAAATCTTACAATGAAGTTGACCTATCGCACATACCGTACGCTGACCGCCCTATTCATCGCCGCACTTATGCTTATCTTTGTTGCTGCACGCGGCGCTCCCGTCGCTGCGCAGATGGACGGCGCGTTGATTCTACGCCCTCACCGATGATAATCGGCTGGTGCAGTTGCGCAGCAACGACCCGACGACTATTCTCGCCGAAACGCCAATCACCGGCCTGCCCGCCGACGAGAGCCTGCGCGGGATCGATTTTCGCCCAGCGACCGGCCAACTGTTCGCGGTAAGTAGCGCAAGCCGGCTCTATAACATCGACGCCCAGACCGGCGCGGCAACCGCTATCGGCGCCGACCCAATCGAACCCGCCGTAAGCGGTGACGTGGCCGGCTTCGACTTCAACCCGGTGCCCGACCGCATCCGGATTATGGCCGGCGACCAGAACCTGCGCGCCAATCCGAGCGACGGCACGGTGATCGTGGATGGGGAGTTGGCATATGCCGCAGGTGACGACAACAACGGGCAGACGCCGGCAATCGTCGCCGCACGCTACACCAATAGCGTGCGCGGCGCAACCAGCACAGCGCTCTATGTGGTGGACGCCGAATTGGATATTCTGGCGCTCCAGAACCCGCCCAACGACGGCGTGCTGAACACGATCGGCACGCTGGGCCTGAGTGTCGATGAGCGCACCACGCTCGATATCAGCCGCAACGGCACGGTCTACATTGCTTACAGCACCGCCGACGGCACAAGTTCGGTACTGGGTGTGGTCGATCTGGCAACCGGTCGGATCACGCCAATCGGCCTGATCGCCGGTGCGCCGGTGCGCAGCATGGCCAGCCCGACCCCGTTCTTGCTGGCTCTGCCGCTGATTGGCAGCTAAAAAGTACGGGGATGGGCAGCTTTACTGCTCATCCCCGTTTTGATTTCAGCTATCAAGTTGTTGCACCAACGCCTCGAACAGATCGCTCTCGGTGATGATGCCGATCACGCGGTTTTCCTCGTCTACAACCGGCAAACCGCCGATCTTATTCTCAATCATCAACATCGCCGCCTCGCGCAGACCCGTATCGGCAGTAACGGCCAACGGGTCTTCGCTCATAACCTCATAGATCTTTACCGCTTGCAGTGCGTGGGCAATATCCATCGGCTCCAGGCCGGCAACGCGCATCACATCGGCACCGCGAATATCGCCCTGGGTAATCATGCCGCGCAATTCGCCCGTATCAACAATTACCGGCAAACGGCGTACATCGTGTTCACGCATCATAGCCAGAGCATCGCTGAGCGGCGCCGCGAGGTTGATCGTCACCGCCGGAGCGCGCATGAAGTAGCGGATCTCCTGCTCGGCGGGCACACGGCTGGGGCTGGCAGTACTGAGTGTCATCGGGGGCCTCCTTCCACGCTGAAGTGGCTGCGTTGACGATAGCATACCGTAGCTTATGATACCGCAGCCGGCCTATACGTGCTACCCGTAGTAATGATCCGGCAACCGCGATTGAGTCACGAGGGCTACGGGCTTTCGTCCCCGTGTCCCCGTACTCTCAGGTGGAGGGTTTTTGCCGTTGCCCGCACCCCCAACCCC
>JBBRUG010000252.1:0-9182 GCA_038247995.1 Chloroflexales bacterium
CCGCTTGCCGTCTGCCGCTTGCCGCTTGCCGCCTGCCGTCTGCCGTCTGCCGTCTGCCGTCTGCCGTCTGCCGCTTGCCGCTTGCCGCCTGCCGTCTGCCGCCTGCCGTCTGCCGTCTGCCGTCTGCCGTCTGCCGCCTGTGCCCTACCCCCGTGTAATCTCGCGGCTGATCACCAGGCGCTGGATCTCGCTGGTGCCCTCGTAGATCTCGGTGATCTTGGCGTCGCGGAAATAACGCTCGACGGGATACTCCTTCGAATAGCCGTTGGAGCCGTGTAACTGGATCGCCTTCGTGGCGACCCACATCGCTGTCTCGGAGGCGAAGAGCTTGGCCATTGAGGCATCTTTGACATAATCGAGGCCTTGATCTTTGCGCCAGGCAGCCTCGTAGGTGAGTAGACGGGCGGCCTTGACCCGTGTCGCCATATCGGCCAGAGTAAAGCCGACGGCCTGAAACTCGTGGATGGGCTTGCCGAACTGCTCGCGTACCTTGGTGTAGGCAAGGGCGGTTTCGTAGGCACCCTGGGCGATGCCGAGCGCCTGCGCGGCAATGCCGATTCGCCCGGCGTTGAGGATCGTCATCGCGATCTTGAAACCCTGGCCCTCTGCACCAAGGCGGCGCCAGGCCGGTACGCGGTAGTTGTCGTAGGCCATCTGGCTGCTGTGGGCGCTGCGGATGCCGAGCTTGTTCTCCACCTTCACGATGCTGCACCCCGGCGCCTGCGGATCGGCGAGGAAGGCCGTAATTCCCTTCACGCCTTTGCTCGGGTCGGTGAGGGCCATGAGGATGATCGTGTCGGCGTGACTACCGTTGGTCACCCAGTTCTTCACACCGTTGATCACATAGTCGTCGCCATCGCGCACGGCGGTGGTTTTCTGTGCAGCGGCATCGGAGCCGGCGCCGGGTTCTGAGAGTGAGAAGGCACCGAGCGCACGCCCGCCGGCGAGGGCGGGCAACAGTTCGCGTCGCTGCGCTTCGCTGCCGAACTTTTCGATCCCGTAACAGCAGAGCGAGTTGTTCACCGAGGCAATCACGCCGAGTGAGGCGTCGATGCGGCTTAACTCTTCGATTACGATCGCATACGAGATATAGTCGAGTCCGGCGCCGCCATGCTCCTCGGCGACAGCCACGCCCATTAGACCCAACTCGCCCATCTTTTTGACCAGATCGGTCGGCCAGATACCGTGCTCGTCACGCTCAGCAGCGGTCGGGCCGGCCTCGCGCTCGGCAAACTGGCGCACCATGTCGCGCAACATCTGCTGATCTTCATTCAGTTGGAACTGCATGAGCGCACCTCCTTGTGGTATGCATTCGCGGGGCCTGGGGAACTAGCTCTATTCTACGCGAGAGCGGGGTGGGGGACAAGGGGACAAGGGCTTGTAGGTGGAGGGTTTTTACAGGATCGCGTCCCAATGCGCTTTCCCCGCATCCCCCCAGCCCCCTGCTCCATCTGCGTGGAGCAGGGGGAGCCGCCGCAGATTCGGCGTCCTGATGCTGTCGGAAGCCCCGCTCCCGCTCAGGGAGCGGCCTGCTCTGAGCGTAGCCGAAGGGGGTTGGGTGTGCGGGCAACGGCAAAAACCCTCCACCTGAGAGGGGGACAAGGGGCGGGCGCATCGCGACGCACTTCAACACTAAAGCAAGGCACCTTCCTTCAGATTTGTACATTTTGTACAAATATATTAACCTTGTAGTTGTTGCTATTGTACAAGTAACCTGCTATACTCTGGCTACAGCCAGGCAATGGAGCCGGGCATCCCGGAAACCTTCCTATGAGGCACCCGGGTCGACAATGAAGACGTATGAGAGGTTTTAGGAGGTTTTTATGCGCAACGGCAGCTACGAGTTGAGCACCCCCACGACTGTCGCCAGCAAGCTCCCCGAGGCCCGCGCCATTCTGCGTGAGCATCGTATCGATAGTACGAACCGCATGACCCTACGCGAGGCCGCCCTCGCCGCCGGCGTGCAGCCCGATGAGTTGCTGGCCCAGATCGAGGCGCGGATGCGCCGCGCCGCCCGCCGTGTCGCCACCCCGGCGCCGGTACCCGCCACGGCGGTTTACGACCATGAGGAAGAGCGCGAACTGGTATACGCCTAAGTAGCGCTCGTTATTGTCGGAATGCAAACGGCCCAGGCAATCTGCCTGGGCCGTTTGTGTATGGAGCCTGGTACCGTTTCATCGGGCCGAAGCATCAACTGCGCTGATGCTTCGGCCTTACAGATTGTCTAGTACCTGGATGCCATGATGGGCGTGCTCGTTATTGGGGTTCAGCGCAAGCACATTCTCCAGCGCTGTGCGCTGATCGTCCGGGTCGTCGACGGCGCCGCTCAGCCAGAGCCAGGCTTCCTCGATCGTCTCGTCGGCCTCGACAACCTGCATGAGTAGGCCGAGCGCACGCGGTTTATCGCCCTGTTGTAGCGCCAGCGCGCCTTGGTAGAGCAATTCGGCGAGATGTGGATCCATAGGGTTTTCCTTGCGCACAGCGCTCCAGCGCCGTGTGTCGGTCGGCGCTAATCGGCCGCTGAAGCGGCTCTGCTCTGTGCGTCGGTGGGCTTATGCGAAGTACGGAGCACTTGCACGATTTCGCTGAGGATGCTCAAGGCGATCTCTTCAGGTGTTTTGGCGCCAATCTTCAGGCCAATTGGGCCGTGGATGCGCGCCAGTTGCTCCTCGTTAAAGCCCGCCTCGCGCAGGCGCACCAGGCGTTTGGCATGCGTGCTCGGGCTGCCCAGTGCACCGATGTACGCCGCCGGTGAGCGCAGTGCAACGTGTAACGCCGGATCATCGAGCTTCGGGTCGTGGGTGAGCACCGCCACACAACTGCGCGCGTCGAGCCGCCCTTCCAGCGCTTCGTCGGGCCAGGCGACCACCAGTTCGTCCACGTGTGCGAAACGCTCGGTGTTGGCGAAGGCCGTGCGTGCATCGATAATCACGGTGCGGAAGCCGAGCACCCTGGCCAACGCTGCTAAACCAACGGCAATATGCACCCCGCCGACCATAAACAGCGTGCGCTGCGGCACAAAACTCTCGATAAACACGGTCACGCCGAGGTCGTCGTAGGGCTGCATGCGGGTGGCGCTTGCGGCGAGCAGCGCCTGCGCATCGGCGACGGCGCGCGCGGTGAGGACGGGATCGCCGAGATCGCCGGCGCGTAAACCTTCCGGCGTCACCAGGATCTTCGCCCCGATCGGGCCATCCGCCGCAACCAGGGTCACGCTGGCGATCGGCTCAGCGGCGCGGATAGCGGCCTGGAGGATGGAATACAAGATAGCCATAAGCTCATGCCCGACCGAAGCATGCTTCGGCCATACTTATAGCAGTGGGCCCATCCACTGCGCCCCTGGTGGGCGTGCGGCGCGCCGCCCCACGCCAAGCGGACGGCTCAAGCGTCATGCTCGCCACTTAGGTGAGCGGTTCCACCAATACATCGATCGTGCCGCCGCAGGCGAGGCCGACTTCCCAGGCCGTCTCATCGGCGACTCCGAAGTGGAGTAAGCGCGCTTGCCCGCTGGCCATTGCCTCTTGGCAGGCTTCGAACACCGCGCCCTCGATGCAGCCGCCGCTCACCGAGCCGACCATCGCGCCGCCTGAGGCGACCGCCATCTTCGCCCCGACCTGGCGTGGCGAGGAACCCATTGTCTTCACGACAGTCGCCACAGCGACTTGTTCGCCACGGGCCAGCCAGCGGTCAATATCGTCGATAATCTCACGCATCGCAATACCTCGAATCACTGAGTCACTGAACTGCTGAACTATTGCCGCCTCATGGTTGTATTGTACCTCAGGCGGCAGGGGTATGCACGACCCCAGAGGATGCCTGCTTGATCATTGATCCCATACGGATCATGTTAAGAATCTTCGCCGCGCCAGCCCGCACCCCAACCCCGCTCCCTGAGCGCGGGAGAGGGGCTTCGGAGAGCATCAGGACGACGAATTACGGCGTTTCCCCCTGCTCCACGCAGATGGAGCAGGGGGCTGGGGGGATGCGGGACATCTGGCGTTGGGACGCGATCAAAACATCTTCGGACAGACATGCTGCTGCTTAACTTGATCCGTATGCCCCTGATCTCCGGCCACTGATCCCTGCCCCCTGCCCTCTGACTCACAAGTTACGCTGTGCGGGGCGGCGGAG
Source organism: Chloroflexales bacterium (assembly GCA_038247995.1). Classification (GTDB taxonomy): domain Bacteria; phylum Chloroflexota; class Chloroflexia; order Chloroflexales; family Chloroflexaceae; genus JBBRUG01. The sequence continues at coordinate 4,132 of JBBRUG010000252.1, forward strand.
TAGCCTGGGCGCCGCGGCGCTTCACATCATAGGCCTGCCAGAACCAGACCGCAGCGACGATCGCAATGCCGACGACATCGGTGAGCAGGTTCGGCCAGAAGCAGAGGAACGTGCCGAACGCGGCAATCAGCCATTCCCACCAGGTGGTGCGCCGTACCAGGTAGAACATCGAGACCGCCGAGAAGGCAATTGTACCGATTGTGGCCGAGAACCACGAGATCGCTACTTTACTCCATTCGACATCGACCAGTGGACGCCCTGTTTCGCCGATCATCAGAATTTCGGGTGTGAAGGCGAACAGCAACGGCACAACGTAGAGCAGCTTCGCGAATTTAAAGGCAGTCCATCCGGTTTTCCATGGATCAGCGCCGGCGATGGCTGCTCCGGCATATGCGGCCACACAGACCGGCGGCGTAATGTTGCTGTCCTGGCTGAACCAGTAGACAATCATATGGACAGCGATCAAAGCGATGCCCAGGTCGGTGAGGGCCGGAACAGTGATGACGGCGACGATCAGGTAGGCGGCTGTAACCGGCACACCCATGCCGAGCAACAACGAAGCCACGGCGATCAGCACGACTGCGGCAAGAATGCTACCGCCGCTTAGGTTAACGATGATATTGGCAAAGCGCTGACCAATACCGGTAGCGTAGATCGTGCCGACAATCATGCCGATCACACCAACCGTCGCACCGATCACGAGCGTATCGCGGACACCCTGCTGCATGGCTTCGATACTGGAGCGGATCACGCGCCAGGTGCTGCGCCCGATCGCACTGAAGACATTACCGCCGAGCGCGCCGGGTTTGCGCAAGTCGGCGGCGTTGGCGGGCATGGTATACATCAAGAAGACGCACGAAATGATCGACCAGAAGGCCGCATAGCCTGGGGAAAACCCGGCAACCAGCATGCCGATAATCACCACCAGCGGCAGCGCGAGATACCATTCTTTGCGCAGGATCTCGCCTGCGGTTGTCTGAACGTCGATCCCTTTCAGGCCGAGTTTTTTCGCCTCGAAGTGTACCATCGTCAGCACTGAGAGGAAGTAGAGGATCGCAGGTACGATCGAGATCAGCACGATCGTAGAGTAGGGTGTGGCGGTCAGTTCGGCCATGAGGAACGCGCCGGCGCCCATCACCGGGGGCATAAACGCGCCGCCGAGCGAGGCCGCCGGTTCGCTTGCACCGGCGACGTGCGGCCGGAAGCCGGCGCGCTTCATCAGCGGGATGGTGAACGTGCCGGTACTCACCGTATTGGCGATCGCACTGCCCGAAATCGAACCAAACAGCGCCGAGGAGATCACGGCCACCTTGGCCGGGCCGCCGGTGGAGCGCCCGGCGAGGGCGAGCGGTACATCGATAAAGAAGCGGCTGGCGCCGGATTTGCTCAGGAAGGCGCCAAAGAAGATAAAGAGAATAACCTAACTGACGAGCACATTGGCCATTACGCCGAAGACGCCCTCCTGATCGAGGAAAAGCACCGTAGCGACACGCTGCCAGGGCTGGCCGCGATGGGCAAACGTTTCTAAAATTGGAATGTCGTAGAGGATAAAGCCAAAACGCAAATACAGCACAAAAAACAGGCCGATGAAGGTCATCGACCAACCCAACACGCGCCGCCGGCGAACAATAACGCCAGGGCGCTCAGCCAACGGCTAAAGTCGCTCACTACGGCAAAGGCATCGCTGGTATGGCGTTGCACGACCACCGCCCAGCCCATATTGGCGACCGGCTCGGCGCTAAAAAGCCACGTGCTGCCATCGCGGCGCGTGCCCAGGCTGGTCGCCGGTTGTCCGGCCAGGGCCGCAGCAGCGCCGGGTAGTTCGCCGAGTAGCGGCTGCAGCAAGCGCGCCCGGTCGTCGGAGGCGATCAGTAAGCCATCGGCGTTGAGCACCTGAATGTGCAATGGGCGCCCCTGCTCGGTGACGATTGTGCGCAGCGGCGCGCTCAGTTCGTCGAGCAACACATTCGTGGCAACCACGCCGCGAAACCCGCCTGCGCCGGTGTAGACCGGGTGGCCGAGCACAGCGACGGGATTGAAGGTTGTCAGATCGACCACGCCGGCGGCGACGAGCGGTTGCCCGCTTTGCAGCGCACTCAGGAAGACCTGTTCGCCGGAATAATCGATGCCCGCAGTGCGCGGACTGCTCGGCACCGACACCTCCAGCAAGCCCTCGGCGTTGAGCCAGTACACGCTGTCGGTGTCCTGCCGCGCCGCCTTGAATGCGCGCAGCACGCGCTGAATCGCCGCCTGATCACCTTCGCGCAACTCATCGAGCCGGGCGAGTTCTTCCAGGGCATTCTGCGCACTCTGCAACTTATTATCAAGCTCCAGCGCAACAGCCTGGGCGAGCGCGAGATCGGCGGCCTGCACCTGCGCCTGAAGCCGCCCACGCACATAAGCGGTGACGGCCATGCCCGCGCCAAGCACCATAATCACAAAGATCAAATAACCGCCCAACAAAGGGCGAATCAACGATGGGTTACGCAGGCGGGGCAGCACAGCGGCTCCAGTGACATAATGAAATAGGTACAATGATTATATCCGCAGATTGCGCAGATTGCACGATGTGATCCAGGCGGGGGTATGATGACCATCATCGACGGTTTCCGTTCCATCAAGGTTGAACTTGACGCCGTCAGCATTGCCGGCGCGATCGGCGGGAGCGGGCCGCCGCTGCTGCTCATCCACGGTTATCCGCAGACGCATGCCATGTGGCACAAGATCGCGCCGCGCCTCGCGCAGGAGTTCACGGTTGTCGCCGCCGACCTGCGTGGGTATGGCGATAGCAGTAAACCGCCCGGCGGCCCCGACCATGCCGGCTACAGCAAACGCGCCATGGCGCAGGATATGGTCGATCTGATGCGTACGCTCGGGTTCGCGCACTTTATGGTCGCCGGTCATGATCGCGGTGCCCGCGTAACGCACCGGCTTAGCCTGGATCACTCGGCCGTAGTGCAGCGCGCCGCCGTACTCGATATTGCGCCGACGCATCACATGTACGCCACCGCCGATCGCGCCTTTGCCGAGGCGTACTATCACTGGTTCTTGCTCATCCAGCCTCATGATCTGCCCGAGCGGCTGCTCGGCGCCGACCCGGAGTACTACTTGCGCAAAAAGTTGGCCCAGTGGGGCCGGACGCCGACGGCCTTCACGCCCGCGGCGGTTGCCGAGTATCTGCGCTGCTTCAGCGATCCGGCGACGATCCACGCCACCTGCGAAGATTATCGGGCGGCGGCCACGATCGACTTGCGCCACGACGAAGCCGACATGGCACAGCAGATCAGTTGCCCGTTGCTGGTGCTCTGGGGTGCGCAAGGTTTTGTCGGGCAGCGCTACGATGTGCCGGCAGTCTGGCGCGAGCGCGCCGCAGATGTGCGCGGCCACGCTGTGCTAGGCGGACATTTTCTGCCCGAAGAGGCGCCCGAAGCGACGTATACGGCTTTGCGGGAGTTCTTCATGGAGGCCTGACATACTCCGAGCTATACTGCTTTGATATACTGGCATGGACATTGCCTGCGCCCAAACCCTGACTGTTATGGTTGTTGCAGCATTCTTTTCTACCGGGATCGCTTTTGCGCTGGCCTGGGCAATTGCCCGACGCCGCTATTTTGTTGGGCGCAGCGAGCTAGCGTTGCTCATGATCGCGATTGGGAATGGTATTCTTGTACTCGATCAACAGCAGCGCGTTGTGGATTATAACCCGGCAGCTTTGCACATTATCGGGCTAAACACCGCTCACATCGGCCAGACGCTAGCAGCAGCGCTGCCGATTTTGGCTGCAGCCGTGCAGGAGAGTATCGACACTGGGGCGACAGGCACGGTGGAGCAGTTGGGGCAGCAGGCAGAGTGTGTGGAAGTGCGGGCGACAACGCTCGTGGGCCGGGCGGATCGATCCATAGGATGATTGACGGAGCATTACCATAAGTGTTGGGGTTACCACCGTGATGCCTTTGCAGGGGCCGGAACAAATGATCAGCTAGGCTGATGCCGCGCTGTACTCGGCCAAAGCGCTGGGGCGTAACCGGGTCATTCATAGCCGCGAGATCCAGGCTCAACAGCTGGTGATGCCTGAGCCGTGAGGAGGCTAGCCATGCAGTTCGCAGTCTGGGCGTTCGCAGTTCTAGGTTTCATCCCCTCTCAAGAATCGCCAGTACCCGCCGTATGAGGGCTGCGTCGAGATCGTCGAGGCTGTAGGTGAGTGGGCCGTCTTTGCGCTGGCCGCCCCAGATTTTGAGCACGGCTTTGCGGATGCGCCAGCCTTTCTGCTCCAGGTCGTTGAGCGCAATTTCGATCTCGGCGCGTTCGCTCAGATTGCCGTTGGCTACCTGGGCAATGCCTTGCAACAGCGGCTCGAACTGGCGCAACGTGTCGTCGGGAGTTTGCGCCGCTACATCGCTGATCACGCCGGCAGCGGTGAGCCGCTCGACAATCACCTCTTGTTCGGCAACCGGCAGCGCGTCGATCGCAAACTGGAGCGCGGTCCCGTCACCGCGTTCGAGTGCGCCACGCACGGCGGGCGGCAAGCTGGTGAGCAGTTCGGGCGTCAGATCGGCAGCGAGGTCGGCGGCGGCGAAGCGATGCCGTTCAGCAAACTCATTCAGGCCGATCTGCTCGAAAATCTCGGCGGCGCGTTCGAGATACGGCTTGGCGAGGTCGGCGCGGCCGAGGCGGCGTAACTGCCAGCCATAGTTACCGGTTTGCGCGGCGGCGGCATAAAAATCGCCCAGATCCCAATAGATCTGCACTGCCTGATTCAGCAGGTCGGTGGCCTGCGGCAAATTGCCCTGGCTGATCAGTTCGCGCCCGCGCGCGACAAGCGCATCGGCGTTGGCTTTGGTGGGGTGAGTAGGCATAGGCTGGAGAACCAGAGAACAAAGGAACCAGAGAACCAGAGAACAAAGGAACCAAGGAACCAGAGAACCAAGGAACCAAGGAACCAAGGAACCAAGGAACCAAGGAACAAAGGAACAAAGGAACAAAGCAACCAAGCAACCAAGCAACCAAGGAACCAAGGAACCAGAGAACCAAGGAACCAAGGAACCAAGGAA
>JBBRUG010000253.1:0-9181 GCA_038247995.1 Chloroflexales bacterium
CGTGCAGGAGGGCGGGTATGCGGTGGAGGCGTTGGGGCGGAATGTGGTGAGTCTGCTTGAGGGTGTAAGCAGGGTGAGGGCGTGAGGCAGCAGGCATCAAACATCTACACCCATCCGTAACGCGGCGTCGATGGCGATCAGGGCCAGGCTATTCTGGAGCATGTGGTAGAACACACTCGGCCAGATCGAGTTGCTGCGTTCGCGCAGGTATGCCAGGAACAAACCAACGACGAAGAGGCCGGGCAGCAAAAGCGGCACGACGTGCGCAACGGCGAAGATTGCTGCGTTGAGCGGGATCGCGGCCAGCGGGCGGAAGCGGTGGCGCAGCAGTGGGTAGATCATGCCCCGAAAGAGCAGTTCTTCGGCGAATGGCACGAGCCCGGCGATCAGTACGAGCAGGGCGAAAAACTCGCCCCGCGTCAGCACATTGCCGCCGGTAATGCCTTCAGCCTGCGGGTTGTCGAAGTTGCCGCCATTGAGCAGAGCAATCGTGCCGTTCACCAGCAGCAAAGCGAATATGCCAGCGATAAAAACAAACGGCACGATCAACAATTCGCGGGCAGGCGGTAGGCGCAGGCCGAGCGCGGTAGCACTGCCGCGCCGTAGGGCGAAGATCAGCACGCCCAGCGCCATCGAACAATACGCACCGACGACAACGAGGTAGACCGTCGGCGCGGTAAAGCTTGTCCCTGCTTCGGTGAAGCCCAACCAGCCGGCTCCGAGGCGCACCAGCAGTACCGCTAGGCCGGAGCCGACAAAAAAGACCAGCAGTGCGGCGGCCACATCGCGCCAACCCCACCCCGGCCCGGCGTTCATCGGCGCGGGCGCCGGCGTTGGTTCAGGCCATTGTAGCTCTTGTTCGCGCATGGATGAGAACCTTTAGTGTTGCGTGTTGCGTAGCATAGCACATCCTCGATGCCGTCGTTGAACAGGCCCGGCACTGCTCAGAGCTGAATATCCTTTGAGTAGCACGAGGCGCGGATCGCAGGGTCAGCGCTGCCTTCTTTTCCTGCATGCTGCACGCGTGATCGGGCGTACAATAGTAGAACAGTTCCCTGGTAGCAAGCGTTTCAACGAGCAACCGAACCCGTGCAACTACTGACCTGGCTTGTTCCCCTTCTGTACGCCATCGATCGTGCGCTCCGGCTTGCGACAATCAGCCGTTTTTTTCGCCGCCCGCTACCGCCTGCGCCTTCGGTCTGGCCGTCGATTACGGTGATTGTGCCGGTAACGCGCAGCCCGAACGATTTGCGGACGGCCCTGGCCGTGCATGCTGGTCTGGATTATCCCGCCCCAGTGCAGCATTTGTTCGTTTGTGATCTGGGCGATAGCGCTACACAGGCGCTGGTACGCGATGTGATCGCCGCGCAGCCGGATTGGAATGCGCGTATGCTGCTTGCTCGGCCCGCCGCCGGTGCGATTGCCACGAAAATTACCAAGCTTCAGACAGCGCTCCCGATTGCCCAAGGGGCGATTTTCTGTTTTGTCGACGACGATGTGTGCTTGCCTGCCGATGCGCTCCAGATCTTGGTGCGCTACCTTCAGGTACCGGGTGTCGGGGCGGTATTTGGACTGGCGCGTTATACTGCGTGGGAGACGCCTTGGTCGAGCCTGATGAGCCTGTTTGTAAATGCCTGGGCGCTACCAAGTTATGTGCCGCTCAGCTACCTAATGGAGCCGTACACGATCACCGGCCACTGTTTTGCCCTGCGCCGCGATCACTTCGCGGCAATCGGCGGCCTGAGCGGCATGGCGCAGCGGGTGGACGACGATCACGAATTGGCCCGGCGGGTGCGCGCTCACGGCTTACGCTGTGTGCAAACGCCGCTGATCTATGCGATCGAGAACCGCCTGGCGACGGCGCAGGCGCATCATGCGCAGTTCCGGCGCTGGTTCATTTTGCCGCGTCAGACGATGCTGCCGCAGTTGACGCGGCGCGAACGAGCGTTGACCGCCCTGGCTTCGGTGGGGAACCTGCTACCGCCTCTGACCCTCATCCTGGCACTGGTCCGGCGCCGGCGCAGTTCGCTTACGGCGTTGGCCAGCTGCCTGCTGCTGTTTTTCGGCAGCTACGCCTGGCTTGATCGGCGCTACCTCGGCGGCGGCACCCCGGCGCGCCGCTGGCCGTTGTTGCTGATCACCGCGTTGTTGACCCCTTTGCAGATGATCGCAGCGAGCATGGGCGAACCGGTTATTCTCTGGCGCGGCCAATGGTTGCGCATTCGGCGCGATGGAATTGTTGAACGGATCACAGAAGGAGACGCTTGATGTTACTCGTAGCAAGCAGCAATGGTGCTGTAGGGATGGATGCGGCCTGGGCCATCCTGGCCGGCGGTGGTAGTGCGCTCGATGCCGTTGAGGCCGCTACATGGCCGGTAGAGGACAACCCGGATGACCATACAGTGGGCTATGGCGGCTATCCGAATCTGCTTGGCGAAGTGGAACTCGACGCCTCGATTATGGATGGCACGCGCCTGCGCGCCGGGGCCGTGGCGGCGTTGCGCGGTTATCGCCACCCGATCAGCGTTGCGCGGCGGGTGATGGAGGAATTGCCGCATGTGTTGCTGGCGGGCGAGGGCGCGGCGCGCTTTGCAGCTGAGCTGGGGATGACCGCCGAAAACCTGCTGAGTCCTGAAGCCGAGCGCGTCTGGCGGGAAGGCCTGGCTGGGCGCTTGCCGCCGCAGTACCACGACGGCCATGGCGGGATTGTGGGTGAAGTGCTGCGCCGGGCGGCTGGGCTGGCGACCGACCCTGAGAAGGCCGCTGGAACGGTGAACTTCATTGCCCAGGACAATCAGGGCCGGATCGCTTCAGCCGTGAGTACCAGCGGTTGGGCCTGGAAGTATCCTGGTCGGGTGGGCGACTCGCCGATCATCGGCGCGGGGAATTACGCCGACGACCGCTATGGCGCTGCGGCCTGCACCGGCTATGGCGAACTGGCCATCCGCGCGGCAACGGCGCGTAGCCTGGTGCTGTACCTCAAACACGGTATTGCTCTGGAGGAGGCCTGCCGAGCCGCCTTCGCCGATCTCGACGATCTGGGCGTGCCGCCCGAGCGCTTGCTGATGAACCTGGTGGCGATCGACCGGAGCGGGAAGATGTGCGCCGTCAGTTCAATTCCTGGGCGCACCTATGTTTATCGGCGCGATGGCATGGACGCTTATGCTGAAGCTGAGCGGCTGGTGGTGGCGCCGGGAAGCAGTCGGGCAGGGTGATCGCGTTTGAGCCCTGACAGGTCTTTGTTCGGGATTTGCTTTACGATAGCCGCAGCCAACACCATTGAGCCTGCATCAGGACGACGCGCGCGCAGCGAGCCACGCGGCTCAGTCGCTCAGCGGCTCACGCGTGGTGCTCAGTGCGCTAAACTAATCGATGCGCTACCTCTGGCCCTTCATGCTCGTGATCGCCATTATTGACCGGCTAATCCGCTACGTTGCGATCCGGCGGTTCCTGGCGCGTCCGCTGCTGCCGTTGCCCGCCGAGCCATTACCGCTCGTGAGTATCATGCAACCTATTCTGAGTGGCGATCCAACCCTGGCCGCGAGCCTGGAGCAGAATCTGCGGGCCGCGAGCGCTCACCCACGCGAATTTCTCTGGTTGCTCGATACCGATGATCGGGTGGGGCAGGCGCTTTGTGCGGCGTTGCAGGCGCGCTACTCGGCAGTGCCGATCCGCGTGATGCTGGTGGAGCCGCCCAGCCTCGATCAGAACCCCAAACTGGCCAAGCTGATCGTGGGCGCGGCGGCGGCCCATGGCACAATTCTGTGTGTGCTGGATGACGACACGCGCCTGCCCGACGGCGGCCTCGATCAACTTATTACAGCGCTGGCGGAACCTGGGGCGGGCCTGGCCTTTGGCCTGCCCTACTATGTGAGTTTTGCCAACCTCTGGTCGGCGCTGACGGCGCTCTTTGTGAACAGCAATAGCCTGCCGACCTACATTCCGGCCGCGCTGCTGGCCGAACCGATGACGATCAACGGGATGTGTTATGTGATCCGGCGCGAGGTGTTCGAGCGCGTCGGCGGTTTTGCTGGGCTGGAACGGATTGTCGCCGACGATTTTGCCGTGGCCCAGCGCATGCGCGTTGCCGGCTACCGGCTTGTGCAAACCCCTGTGCGTCACGCGATCAGCACCCAGATCAGCGGGCCGGGCCAGTATTGGCGGCTGATGCAGCGCTGGCTGATCTTCCCCCGCGAGTCGCTGATGCGCCGACTTGGCCCGCTCGATACGTTACGCTTTTATGGCTTTTCCGTGCTGCCGCTGTTCGCACCCTGGGTTGCTGCCGACGCAGTTCTGCGTGGACATCCGGCGGCGCGCGGTTGCGGCCTGGCCTACCTCGGCCTGAGTTGGCTCGGGCCACTCTGGCTGAGCCGGCGTTACCTGGACAACGCCATCCCCTTGCGTTGGGCCGGCCTGCTGCCGCTCGTTCAGTTACTGCTGCCGGCCCAGATCATATTCGCCCTTGTAGCGCCCCAGCGCATTGTTTGGCGCGGCCACCTGATCGCGATTGAACCCGGCGGCACGATCCGGATCGTGCGGCGGCGGATCGACTGACCGCCCGCCGCCGGTTGTTGGGTGGACATCCAGCGCTGCTCCTGCTGCTTTTCCTCAGCTCTTCTTCGACGCTTCGCAATCTCTTTGCATGGTTTTAACTCCGGCTTAATCTCTAAGCGCTATGCTCAGCGCAAGCTTGTTGTTAAACGCATTGTGGCGTGAGCTCCCCTAGCTCACGCATGCTCGTGCGCGCCGCAGTTGCGCGATGGATCGCTGTGGCCGAAATTCGGTTATAGCCCAATGGAAAGCGCCAGAGGTACTTAATGGCACTGCTTGAGGTACGCGACCTAGGGATGGTGTACGGGAATGGTCACGAGGCCTTGAAGACGGTGTCGATGCGCGCCGAGCAGGGCGAGATCGTGGCGATTATTGGCCGCTCCGGCGCCGGCAAGAGCACGATGCTGCGCTGTATCAGCGGCTTGCAAAAGCCCACAGCGGGACAGATCTTGTTGGACGGCATTGAGGTGACTACGCTCCACGGGCGTAAGCTGCGCGCTCTCCAGCGTCGGGTTGGTTTTATCTGGCAGGAGTACAACCTGGTTGATCGGCTTTCGGCCCTGACGAACGTGCTCACTGGTCGGTTGGCGCACACGCGGGGTGTCGCACCGATCCTTGGCCACTTCGACCGCACCCAGCGTGAAGTTGCCGTACGCAATTTGGAGCGCGTTGGCTTGCTCGACAAGGCCCTCCAGCGCGCTGATCGACTTTCCGGCGGTGAGAAACAGCGCGTCGCGATCGCCCGCGCCGTCTCGCAGGAACCCACCATCCTGCTCGCCGATGAGCCGGTGGCGAGCCTCGACCCTGAACTTGCCGTGCAGGTGCTGGGCGACCTAGCGCGTGTGGCGCGGGAAGAGGGTGTACTCACGCTAATCAATATTCACCAGGTTGAATTGGCCCGCGAGTTTGCCGATCGGGTCGTCGGCATTGCCCGCGGCGAAGTAGTCTATGACGGCTTGCCGAATGGACTGACTGAAGCCGTGCTCGACAAAGTTTATCGCTTCGATAAGGAACCGCGTCGCGCTGCGGAAATCGGCATGGCGGCGGCTGTGTAAGGGGCAGGCGGCAGGCACCCTGCGCTACACACTACTCAGGGTGCATCAGGCATTACGCCAATGAATGGGAAAGGGTACGCATGGCTTCCGAAGCGAAACTGCCGACACGCACGGTACGAATTGCGCTCCCGACACGCGATGAGTTGCTGAACCCCTGGCCGAAGATCAGTTCGCGGCGCATCATCACACTGGTTGTCGTAGTGCTGGTGCTGCTCTGGTCGCTGAATGGCACCAACGCCAATCTCGGTACGCTTGCCGAAGGCGTACCGAACATGGTCGACTTTGTGACTCGCCTCTTCCCGCCGCGTTTTGATGTTGCCGCCACGCCGCTTGCGGTACCCTGGCCGCTTTCGATCATCACCGGCGAGCAGGTCACGCTTGAGATGCCGCGCGTGATCCCTTACATCATTGAAACCGTTCAGATGGCGATTGTCGGCACCTTGCTGGGAATTGTGCTGGCATTGCCCTTTGCACTGCTCGCGGCGCGCAATGTCGCGCCGTATCCGTGGGTCTACCAGACTGCCCGGCTCGTGCTGAATGTTAACCGAGCGGTGCCGGAGATCATCTTCGCGCTGATCTTCGTGGCTGCGGTGGGCCTCGGGCCGTTCGGCGGCGTGCTCGCGCTTGGCATCGGCGCGATCGGCACGCTCGGCAAGCTGTATGCCGAATCGATCGAGCAGATCGATCCGCAGCAAGTTGACGCCGTGCGCGCTACTGGCGCTTCGCCGCTCCAGGCCTTTCTCTATGGCGTGATCCCGCAGGCGCTGCCGCTAATGGCGACCTATTCGCTGTTGCTCTTCGAGGGCAATGTGCGCTCGGCAACCATCCTCGGGTTGGTGGGCGCCGGCGGCGTCGGCTTTATTTTGCAGAAGTACATCAGCCTGTTCCAATACCGCGAACTGATGGGTGCGCTGATCTTCATCATTGTTGTGGTAACGGTAATCGACCGCCTGAGCGACATGTTGCGTAAACGGATTATTTGATCTTTGTAGGTGTGAAGTGACTATGTCGCGCCACGCCTACGAACAACAGTCGAGAGGAAGCAAAACACCTATGTTCGCCAAGTCGATCAAACTCATGGCCCTGATCTCCCTGGCCGCCGTTGTGGCCGCCTGTGGCAGCGCCCCGGCCGCGCCTGCGGCAAATGCCCCGGCTGCGCCTGCGGCAACTGACGGAATCGACCGCACCGATTGGCCGGAAACCTTTCGGATCGGCATGTTCGGCGGCGATGATGCGAACGCGGTAATTAATGATGCCGAGCCGTTTCGCCTGATGCTCGAAGAGCGCTTGGGTATTCCGGTTGAAGTAACGACCGGCACCAGCTATTCGGCCGTGATCGAAGCTATGCGCGGTGGGCGCGTCGAAGCGATGGAAGTCGGCCCGTTCTCGTACGTGCTGGCAGTACAGGAAGCGCAGGCTGAAGCGCTGGCGGTCGGTATTTATCCGCAAGACGAAGCAAACCCGGTCTACGATCCGAGCGCGCCGGCGGCCTACTATAGCGTGATCTTCACCAAGAAGGGTTCCGGCATTACAAGCATTGACGACCTGGAAGGCAGCAATTTTGCCTTTGTCGATCCGGCCAGTACGTCCGGCCATCTGGCACCTAAGACGACGCTGATCAAGCTCGGTCTCGACCCGGATACGCAGATGAACACAGTATTCGCCGGTAGCCATCCTTCGGCTGTGATCTCGGTGTGGGGTGATACGACTGAGGCCGGTGCGACGTTCGAGGGCAACCTCTATCGCCTCCAGTCCGAAGGCCAGATCGAATTCTGTGGGTTCGAGGATGGCCTTTCGGGCGTGCCGCGCACGCCTGAGCAGGTGCAAGCACTCTACGATGCCTGCCCCGAGGGCCACATCGTTATGCTCGCCTACACAGATCCGATCCCGAATACGCCTTTTGCTGTGCGCCAAAACCTGCCCGCATCGTTCAAAGAGACTGTGCGCGAGATCCTGCTCGAAGTACGCGGCGACCCGGAATTGGTGGCTTCGCTCAAGCAGTGGTACGCCGATCCGCCTGCTGAGTTGAACCTGCCGACCGTGGATGCCTACTACAACTCGCTGCGCGACATTGCGAAACTGTTGGAGCTTGACCTTCAGGAGCTCGGCGGTTAAGCTCGGCGGTCGATATTCCGGCCTTGAGGTGGCGGGTAGAGCCCGTCGCCTTAAGGCTGTTGAAGGAGTAGTTGTGTCTACTATCTATCACACTCGCCTCCTCAGCGTTGAGGGCGCGTACAATTTGCGCGACATCGGCGGCTACGCTGCCGCCCCGGGCCAATGTACCCGCTGGCGCACGCTGCTTCGTTCCGGATCGCTGCACGCGCTGAGTGGGTCTGGGCATGATGCGCTCGCCGAGCTGGGTTTACGCTCGATTATCGACCTGCGCACACCGACTGAGATTGCGCTTGAACCAAACCAGTTTGTGACTCAAAGTGACATAACGTACGTAAATTTGGCGCTTGTCAATGCGCTGCGCCCCCAAAACCAGCCGCTCTCCGGCCTGAATGAGTTTTACCGCTATATGCTCGATCACTGCCGCGAAACGATTGGCGCCGTGTTTACCCAATTGGCTGCGCCCGGTGCGCTGCCGGCGCTGATCCATTGCACCGCCGGAAAAGATCGTACCGGCCTGATTGTGGCGCTGCTGCTGAGTCTCGCCGATGTGCCCAACCATGTCATTGCCGCCGATTTCGCCCTGAGCGAACCGGCGCTCGCTGCCGCCCCCGCCTTCGCGCACCATCGCCAACGCCTGCTGGCGGCCGGTTATGGGCATCTGCTGTGTGCCCCGCCCGAACTGATTGGCGAGAACCTGAACTACCTCGAAGAGGCCCATGGGGGCGTGTTACACTACCTGCGCACCTGCGGTTTAAGCGAACCAACCTTGCATAAACTACGCGTTGCGCTGTTGGAAGAGCCAGCCAGCAAGTAGTAGGCGGCAGGGCGCAGGCGGCAGGGCGCAGGCGGCGGGTGGATCAGCGTGTCCGCTCCAATGCCCCCATAGAGAAGGAAATTCTACAATGACCATCCCTCCACTGGAGCAGAGCCACTACCTGAGCGTGCTTTGCCGCGCCGAGCCTGCGGCGGTGAAGGCGCTCGCTGAAGCATTGATTCCTGAACTCGAGCCGATCAGTGTGCTGCAAAACCGCACCGGCCTGGCGATGTTGCCTATGGAAGAGACTGTGCAGGGCGAGACTTTCTACCTTGGCGAGGTGCTCGTGGCTGAGGCGTATGTGCAGGCCGGCGGCGTTGAGGGTTATGCCGCCTGCCTCGGACGTGATCTGGAGCAAGCGCTGGCCGTCGCCCTGATCGACGCCGCTTACAGCGCCAATATCGCCCGCCCCGACATCGCCGCTTTTGTGAGCGCTCAGGCCACCGTCCAGGGTGAAGCCGACACCGCGCTGATGCAGGAAGTCGAGCGCACACGGGTGGATTTGGAGACGTTTTGAAAGGATGAAGGATGAAGGATGAAGGATGAAGGATGAAGGATGAAGGATGAAGGATGAAGGATGAAGGATGAAGGATGAAGGATGAAGGATGAAGGATGAAGGATGAAGGATGAAGGATGAAGGATGAAG
>JBBRUG010000254.1:0-9124 GCA_038247995.1 Chloroflexales bacterium
CCAATGACCAATGACCAATGACCAAAGCCGGACATTATGTTTCGTCCTGCGTCCTTCGTCCAGCGTCCAGCACTCGCCAGGATTGGAGCAACCCAATGAGCCAGTTGCGCAGTCAGTTCCCCTTGATCGCCGCTGCGGCGGCCGGGATCTGCTGGGCAGCTGCCCTCACGCTCTTGATCTATGGCGATTTGCAGCGTCTGACGAATCCACTTGCGCCGGAACGCCTGCTCTACTATGGGATGGTGCTTGGAGCAACCCTATTTACCTTCGTGCCAATCGAGGCGCGCCTGAACCTGACCGGCCTGACAGTTGAGGGAGTGATTGGCTTTGGGTTGCTGGCGTACACCCTGGCTTTTGTGCCCGCTCCACAGGGCTGGCTGCTCGAACCTGCCGATCTCCCCATCTATGGCCTCTTTTTCATCGCTCTGCTGATCGCCGGCGCCGCTGCAGCGCGCCCCTTCATCGCCGCGCTGAGTCGACGCTTTTTCCAGCAGCGTGCCCGCGCCTTCGACCAGCGCCGCGTGCGCCGGCAAGCCTATGAGGTCGGGCTGTTCCTCGCCGCCGCCGCCGCCCTGGCTTCGCTGAACGCACTTTCCTGGGCGAGCCTGCTGCTTATCCTCGTTGCAATTGTGATTGCTGAACTGCTCTTCCTCGCGCGCGTACAAGTTCAGGCTGTAGGCGAGTAAAGCCGACGGGTCGTTCTGCGTGTGCGCCCGAAGCGTTTTGCCTGCCCCTCCCGTTCAGCTACGCCCACCACAGTGTTCCAGCAGCGGCTTTGTTGCAGGCATAACACCACAGCGCGGCGCTGACCCGGCGCTGCTACGGGCTATTCAATCTGCGGCGTTTCTGGCAACGCCTGACCCTGGATTGTGCGGGGCCGAGCACGGTTGCCTGTATGGTCGGGGCCTCCTAGATGGACTGCCTAACTGCCTAATCCGCCAATTCCCAAAGAGCCAAAAAAAGTGGTATACTGATTCTACCGAAGGAATTTTAGCCCATAGCAATGAAGCATTAATCTGCACTGTGCAGATAATCTAGCGACTGTCGGTGTCATTGGTGACGCCGCACAGCTACTCGTTATGCTACCGCATTCTGTCGAAGCCACTGCCGAAGTCATGGCGACCGAAGGGTATATTGCCGACGTAGGGCTTGCCACGAGCCTTTTCCTCGCCTTGCGCATGGGTAAGGCCCTTTTGCTGGAAGGCGAACCGGGCGTCGGCAAGACGGAAGTGGCCAAGGTACTCAGCCGTAGCTTTGCCACGCCATTGATCCGGCTCCAATGCTACGAGGGTATCGACGTCTCGCAGGCGCTCTACTTGAGGCGCTCAAGAACGAGGTAATCGTTCGCGACGACAAAGAGCTGAAGACGAACCACATCTGGCATTGGGAAGCCGGCGACGCCGACGCAACCGCTAAGGTCTTCGCCGAAGCGGCTACGGTTGTCAAGCAGTCGATGCACATTCCGCGCATCCACGTCGCTAGTATCGAAACCTGCGGCATGGTCGCCGATTACAACAAGGCTACCGGTAAGCTGCGGATCTGGATGACCAGCCAGGCGCCGCACGCCCATCGCACCGTCTTCGCCCTCGTCAGCGGCATCCCCGAGCATAAGATCCAGGTGATCTCGCCCGATATCGGCGGCGGCTTCGGCGGCAAGGTGCCGGTCTATCCCGGTTATGTCTGCTGCATCGTGGCGAGTATTGTTACCGGCAAGCCGGTGAAGTGGATCGAAGATCGCTCGGAGAACCTCCAGGCCGACAGCTTCGCCCGCGATTATCACATCAGCGCCGAAATGGCTGCCGACGCCGCAGGGCGGACCACCGGCCTGCGTGTGCGTACCCTCGCCGACCATGGCGCAGCCGACGCAGCCGCCAACCCGAGCAAGTTCCCCGCCGGTTTGTATAGCATCTGCACCGGCTCGTACGACATGGCCGCAGCACACGTCGAGGTGGACGGCGTCTACACCAACAAGCCACCGGGCGGCGTGGCCTACCGCTGCTCGTTCCGCGTCACCGAAGCTGTCCACATGATCGAGCGCATGGCCGACATCATGGCCCACGAGCGCGGCGAAGACCCGGCCGCCTTCCGCATGAAGAATTTTATTAAGCCCGAGCAGTTCCCCTATAAATCGCCCACGGGTTGGGAGTACGACAGCGGCAACTACCACGCTGCGTTGCAACTGGCGATGGACATGCTTGGCTACGATGAGTTGCGCCGGGAGCAGGCCGAGAAACGCGCCCGCGGCGAACTGATGGGGATCGGCATCTCCAGCTTTACGGAAGTGGTTGGCGCCGGCCCCTCGCGCGATTACGACATCCTCGGAATCAAGATGTTCGACAGCGCCGAGATCCGCATCCATCCCACCGGCAAGGCGATCGCGCGTTTTGGCACCAAGAGCCAGGGCCAGGGCCACGAAACCACCTACGCCCAGATTATTGCCGAGGAGTTGGGCCTGCCTGCCAACGATATCGAGGTTGAGGAGGGCGACACCGACACCGCGCCCTACGGCCTCGGCACCTACGCCAGCCGCTCCACACCCACCGCCGGCGCCGCCGCAGTGATGGCGGCGCGCAAAATCAAGGCCAAGGCGCGCAAGATCGCCGCTTACCTGCTCGAAGTAGGCGCGGACGACCTGGAGTGGAATGTCGATCGCTGGCAGGTCAAGGGCTCGCCCGAACAGGCCAAGACGATCCAGGACATCGCCTTTGCCGCTTATACGAACCATCCGCAGGGCATGGAAGCCGGCCTGGAAGCGACCGACTACTACGATCCGCCGAACCTGACCTTCCCGTTCGGCAGCTACATCTGCGTGGTCGATATCGACACCGGCACCGGCGAGATCAAGATCCGCCGCTTCGTGGCCGTCGACGACTGCGGCAATATCATCAACCCGCTGGTGGTCGAAGGGCAGATCCAGGGCGGCCTGACGATGGGGCTGGCCCCGGCAATGTTCGAGGAGATCGTCTACGACGAGAACGGCACGAACATCACCGGCACCTTCCAAGATTACCTGCTGCCCACCGCTGTCGAGACGCCAAAGTGGGAACTGGGCAAGACGATCACGCCCTCGCCGCACCACCCGATCGGCGCCAAGGGTGTCGGCGAGTCGCCCACCGTCGGCGCGCCGCCCGCCATCGCCAACGCCGTCGTCGATGCACTCTGGCACCTCGGTGTCCGCCACATCGACATCCCGATTACACCGCAGAAAGTCTGTAAACTGCTGCGTGAGCATGGGGTGACTGAGTAGGCTTAGCGTAAGGCCGAAGCAACGCTTCGGCCTTACAGGTATGCATGATGTTTGACAACTACTTCACCAAAGCCCACGAGCTTACCCAACAGGGCAGCGCCTTCGCCACCGCAACCGTTGTGCGCGCCGAACGGCCGACGTCGGGGAAGCCGGGTGACAAGGCGATCATCACCGCCGACGGCAAGATGTACGGCTGGATCGGCGGCAGTTGCGCCCAACCAACCGTCGTGCGCGAAGCCCAGCGAGCGCTGGTTGATGGCGCGAGTCGGCTGATTCGGCTCAGCCCCGACCCAGGCGCGCAGACGCCGCGACCCGGCCTGCAAGACGTCGCGATGAGTTGTTTTAGTGGCGGGACGTTGGAGATCTTCATCGAGCCGCAACAGCCCCGTCCCCGTCTGTTGATCGTCGGCAGCCTACCGGCAGCGCGAGCACTGGCCGAGCTTGGCCGGGCAATGAGTTATCAGATCATGGTCGTTGACCCATCCCACGACCCGGAACTGCTGCCCGACGAGTCGGTGATCACCGATCTGCGGCGCATTCCGCAGCTTGTAGCGGGCGACACCTACGCGGTGGTGGCAACCCACGGCCAGTACGACGAGCCGGCATTAGAGTTATTAATCAAATCCCAGGCGCGCTACATCGGGCTAGTGGCGAGTCGCAAGCGCGGCGCCGAGGTGAAGGCATTTCTGGCGGGGATGGGCATTGAAGCTACGGCGTTGGAACGGCTGCGTGCGCCGGCAGGGTTGCCCATTAATGCGCGGCGCGGCGACGAAATCGCGTTGAGCATTATGGCCGAGATCGTGCAGTTACGTTATGCCGCCCAGCCGCAGCCGGCTGAAGCGGAGGAATCGACGTCAGCGGGGGTTGCAATCGACCCGGTGTGCCATATGGAGGTGGAGGTCGCGACAACCATGCATACGTATGAACACGAGGGTACAACCTACTATTTCTGCTGTCCCGGCTGCAAAGGTCGCTTCGCCCGCAACCCGGCCAAGTTTCTGAACACGATTACGTTGGAGGCGTGAAGGTGGCGGGAGAGCGTGGCGGACACAGGCGCAAGAGGACAAGAGGACCAGGGGTCAAGGGGGCGAAACCCAGCAACAAGAAGACAAACGCTTGCGCAAGCGTCTCACCATACCCCTGTCCCCTTGTCCCCCGTTCCCCCAAGGATCTATGCCGGCCCGCTGGAAGCAATCACATGACGCGCAACCTCTGCCCGAACGATGGCGGCGCTTAAGTCTTCTCCGGGCCCGTCGCCGCGAAACGCCAGAAGCGCCACCTCAGACTCCCACTCCTCGTAGACATTGACCCGATCCGGTTCGAGCGGATCGGCAGCCACGACAAAATCGTGACACCCCGGTGCTCGGCGTGCCTGAGCAATCGCATCAGCCGACGCCGCCAGGAAGTCCTGACGCGTTCCAGGTTGAAGGTATAAGCGACCGGACACGATAAGCATGTCTTACCTCGTGTAAATTGGCGCTACGTCTTGCACGCCTTTACTTCAAAATATAATACGTCGCCCGTTTATCGCCCACTTTGAGCAGCATACCGCGTTCGACGAGATCGGCCAGGTCGCGGCGGATCGTCTCGCCACTGACCGCAGGGTAACGCTCCTGCAATTCACGGTTGGTGATCCGGCGCTCTTCAGTAACGTAGACGAGGGCAACGATCTGACGTTCATTAAGGCCCAGCTTCGCCCACTCGCGCAGATCGACGCTGTCGGGGGGGAGTTCGTCAGCACCCTGCCCGGTTAGGATCACGAGGAAGCCCGCTGCCGTTTCGCGAAACGTCGGCGGGGGTAAACCGGCATCTTCCATCTGGCGCAGCATGCGGTCGATCCCGTAGCCCAGTCGCTCGATCAGGCCAAGGTCGGCCAGCACCTGCACCAGCGTTTCATTGCGCGAAAAACGCTCAGCGACAATATTTTCCAGCGTAACGTGGCCCGGCAAGCGCCCTGGTGAGTATACTTCCAAGCGATCGCTGAACAGACTTACCCGCACGCCCTCGCCACGCACGCTGTAGTCGCGGTGCGCCACAGCGTTAACAATCGTCTCACGGACTGCACCTTGCGGGAACTGCGTCCAGTCCTCGCGCTCCAGGCCGATCATCCGGCTGCCTTTGCGCATATGAGCCGTAAGCCAGCGTTCAGCGCGGCGGATCGCCTCCGGCAGCGTATCACGCACGTCCTCGCGCTCAAACGCATCGGCCATGTCGCGCCCGCGATAGTGGACCAGGATAATCTCGGCCTGCGGAAAGTGCGCCTCTACATTCCGGGCGAAGAGCAGTAGGCCGGCGTTGGTGGGAGCAAGGGCTGCGGGCTGCGGGCTGCGGGCTGCGGGCTGCGGGCTGAAGGCTGAAGGCTGAAGGCTGCGGGCTGCGGGCTGCGGGCTGCGGGCTGCGGGCTGAAGGTCGTCTCCCGCCTCCTGACTCCCGCCTCCCGCCGCCCATCTCCTGACTCCTGACTCCTGACTCCTGACTCCTGACTCTTGTACCCACACCACACACCCGCGCCGCTGCAACACAGCCAGCGGATCGCTTGCGCCATCGGCAGCGACTCGCGCGGCATAAGCGGCGATCTTCTGCGGGTCGAGGTCGTTGAGGGCGCCGACAAGCGCCGTACTGCGATCCCAGGCCATATCGCCCCGGTCAATCAACAACCGGCGCAGCGCATCGGGCGTGAGCGGCTGATTCGTCGCGCTCTCGCGACGTAGGTATTTGCCGTGGAGCGCATACACTTGCGGCAGACCAGCCGGCACCGTCACAATGAGCAGGGTTGCTTCATTGTGCTGTACAACATCCGGCAGGGGCATAATTAACGGCGGGGTGCATGCGAGCGCAGCTTCGAGCACCAGTTCACGCACTGCCGCCGGCTCGCGCAGGCCCTCGATCCGCGCACGGCCACGCCCGCTTACCCCAAAGATCAGTGTGCCGCCGCTGCGATTCGCAAACGCTACCAGCGTCTCAGCCACCTCGTCGAGCCGCGCACGTTCACGCAGAAAAGCCAGCCGGTCGCTTTCGGGCTCGCCCAAAAATATCATCAGTTCAGCTGCTTGCATTTGCATATTCCGCACGGATGGGCTATTGTATTCCTTGTATTTTACCATATGCTCAGGGGTGAAGCATTTGCCACAAGTGGCAAATGCTTCACCCTACACACTTATGCCGAATGCCCGCACCCACGATCTGATCACCGTCGCCAGCGGCATTGCCCTTGGGCCGGTTGCGTACAACGTCGCCGCCAATGCGCTCGAACAGCCCTACCCCGAAGCACTGGCCAACACGCTCTGGCTTATGGCCGCGCATATGCTTTCCGGGCTCATGTTCTCGCCCGATCTTGACCTGGACTCAGCAATCGACAACCGCTGGGGCGTGTTGTTTGTACTGTGGCGGCCCTACATGTGGGCTGTGCCGCATCGCCATTTCTGGAGCCACAGCCTGATCTTTGCGCCACTGCTGCGCCTGGCTTACTTCTACTTTATGGTAATGGGGATTTTGCTCTTTGGTGCGTGGGGTCTGGCGCAAATCGGCTTGGCAGTGCCCGATTACGCCACTCGCCTGGCTCTGGAGATTCAGCGCACCACCGCTGCCGAACCGGCAAAAACGCTCGCCTTCCTGATCGGCTTTTGCCTTGGCAGCGCCGCCCACACCATTGCCGACTGGAGCGTAACGAGTGGGAAGCGCTTCCTCCGCGCCCTGGGCATCACCATCTACGGCGATTATCGCACCCACGACCGCTATGTGCCACGACGCCGGTAACGCGCACAGGGCAGGATCACTGAGGATGTGAGGGCGTGAAAGCACTGAGTGCGGTACGAGAACGGATTCAGTGGTCGCACCCCCTCAGTGCGTCAGTGATCCCGTCCTGCTATAATACGGTGCGTTGATCACATAGTTCGTGGAGGCTCAATGAGTAACCGTAGCAACTATAGCGCCGCCGAGTGGCGGTTGCTCGCCGACACGCCACTTGCCGCCGCAGCCGCCGTCGCACTCGCGGATGAGGGGGGCGGAGAACGTGAGGCTGCCGCGATCGTCACCGGGTGGCGCTCGGCAGCCGTAGCCTTCGCCGATACGGAATTGATCCGCGATCTGGTGGCAACGATGGACCCGCAAGATCGGGCGAACCAGGAGCAACCCGCGTCCCAACGCCCTGCCAGCCCCGACGCCATCCGCGACGAGGCGGTTGAGTTGTGCATGACCGCCGTTGATCTGCTTGCCCAGCGCACGTCACCCGACGAACAAGCGGCCTACACGGCCTTCGTCATGCAGATCGCCGCACAAGTAGCCGAAGCGGCCAGCGAGAGCGGCCCCTTCAATTTCACCAATCGGGTGAGTAGCTCCGAGCGCAGCGCGCTTCGCGAGATCGCCGCCGCTCTGCGCTTACGTGAATAGACGTGTGAGTAACGCCGTCGAATGACGTTTGTTCTTTGGGGATCAGTTGGTCCTCTTCTCGCCAACTAAAATACCACCAATCGAGGGCTATGCTCTGGTATCTGACCCCATATGCGCTTATCCCCCTCGTTGCAGCGATCATTTCAGCCGCCGTGTTCGCGTTGGTCTGGAAGCGCCGCGATACACCCCTCGCCCGACCATTCTTGCTGTTGCTGGCGTCGGTGATCCTCTGGTGTACCTTTCAAGCGCTCGAACTCTCACATCGCTCGTACACTGGCAAGTTCGTCTTCACTGTCGTGCAGTACTACGGCATTGCAACGGTTCCAATCGCCTGGCTATGCTTTGCATTAAGCTACTCCGGGTGGGAGCGTCTGGTGACGCGACGGTTTGTGATCGGCTTGTTGATTTTACAACTGCCGACATTTCTTGGCGCGCCAACCAACCCGCTCCACTGGCGCTTCTGGAGCGAACTGAACCTCGTAACTCTGCCGAATGCAGTCATCCTCAGCGGCGCCTTCGGGCCGATTTGGTACTGGCATCTTTTCATCAGTTACATGCTCACGCTGATCGGCACGGTGCTGATCGTACGCGGGCTGCTGCGCGCGCCCCCGCTCTACCGGCGTCAGGGCGCCGCACTGCTCGTCGGCGTGTTATTACCGTGGATCGCCAGTGTTCTATTTGTTACCGGCGTACGACCTTTCGGTTTTATGGATCTCACGCCGCTCGGCTTTGCCCTGAGCGGCGTCGCCTTTGCGATCGGGATTGCGCGCTTCCAAATGCTCGACCTGATCCCGGCTGCCCGCGATGCGGTGATCGAATATATGAGCGACGCCATCGTTGTACTCGACGCAAGCCGGCGCATTGTCGATGTGAACCCGGCCGCTTTACGCTTGGGTGGTGTTGACGCACATGCAGTGCTGGGGCGAACAATGGTTGATCTGCTGCCCAATCAAGCCGAACTTATCGCGCGCTTTGCCGGTGTCGACCACGCCGCCACGACGATCAGCCTGGATCGCGGGCACGGGGTAGAACATTACGATCTGCGCATTTCGCCTGTGCGCGGGCGGCGCGGCCGCGCAACCGGGCGCCTGCTGGTATTACGCGACATCGGTGAGCAGAAGCGGGCCGAACAAGAGTTGCAGGCAGCCAAAGAAGCCGCTGAAGCAGCCAATCGCGCCAAGAGCGCCTTTCTGGCAAATATGAGCCACGAGTTGCGCACGCCGCTCAACGCGATCATCGGTTATAGCGAGATGCTGCAAGAAGATTTCAGCGAGCAGGACTCAACCACGCACGCCGATCTCGCCCGCATTGCCGGCGCCGGGAAGCATCTCCTGGCGCTGATCAATGACATCCTCGACCTCTCGAAAGTCGAAGCCGGGCGCATGGAACTCGACCTTGAACACATTCACGTCCGGCCGCTGTTGGAAGAAGTTCTGGCAACGATCGGGCCCATGGCGCAGCAACGCAGCAATACCGTGGAGTTACAGA
>JBBRUG010000255.1:0-9034 GCA_038247995.1 Chloroflexales bacterium
GAACCAGCCGTCTCGGTTGTGGCTACGTCGAGACGTAAAACCGGCCTGTGGACTGACGGTAAGACCATCCTCGGATGGCACGCTGGGATGAAGCAGGAATTTCTAGCGCGTACTTTCGGGTACGTAGAAAGTAGCAGATTGCGCCGTGAACGAACTGGTTGCACTATCGGCGTCGGCGTTGGCGCGAAAGATTCGTTCCGGCGAGGTATCGGCGTTTGACGTGATGCAGGCCCACCTCGACCGGATCGCGGCGGTGAACCCCTTGCTCAACGCGCTGGTGGCGCCGGCAGGCGAACAGGCGCTCGCCGAGGCACGCGCCGCCGATGTGGCGTTGGCGCACGGTGCGTTGGTGGGGCCGTTGCACGGTGTGCCGTTCAGTGTGAAGGACTGGATCGATACAAGCGGGTTGCCGTGTACCGGGGGCGATCCGGCCTTTCGTGAGCGCATTCCGGCCGCTGATGCAACGGTTGTAGCGCGGATGCGTGCGGCGGGCGCGATCCTGCTCGGCAAGACGAACGCGCTCGAAGCAAACGAGGTGTATGGACGCACGAACAACCCCTACAACCTGGATCTCAGTCCGGCAGGCAGCAGCAGCGGCGAGGCGGCGTTGATTGCGGCGGGCGGCTCGCCGCTGGGCCTCGGATCGGACTCGGGCGGCAGCATCCGCCAGCCGGCGCATGTGTGCGGGATCGCCGGGCTGAAACCAACGACGGGCCGGGTGCCGCTGACCGGGCATTTTCCGTTTATCAGCGCTATGAACGACCCACGCACGACGATCGGGCCGATGGCGCGTTTCGTCGAAGATCTGGCGCTGGCGCTGGCGGTGATCGGCGGGCCGGACTGGCGTGATCCGAGTGTTGTGCCGATGCCGCTGGCTGATTGGCGTGCGGTGAACGTGCGTGGGTTGCGCATCGCCTGCTACACCCACCACGACGAGGCTGAACCGACCGCCGAGACGGCGGCGGTGTGCCGGACGGTTGCCGACATGCTCGCTGCATACGGCGCAAGCGTGGTTGACATACTGCCGCCACGCATTGAAGAAACCTATAGCCTGACGCGACGCTACTGGCGGCGCCCCGAGTCGGCCTTGGCTGAGGCGTGGCAACCCGACGGCGACGTCCACCTGAGTAGCCTGGAAGTGGAGCAGCACCTGTTTGAATGGGATCGCTTCCGGCGGGCGCTGACGGCGTTCATGGCCGACTACGACCTGATCCTGACTCCGGCGGCGGCCGAACCGGCAGCGCCGCATGGCACTCCGGGCGGGAGCATCGCATACACGCTGGCCTACAGCCTACTGGGTTGGCCGGCGGCGGTGGTGCGGGCGGGCGCAACAGCCGCCGGCTTGCCGATCGGTGTGCAGTTGGTGGCTCGGCCCTGGCGCGACGACGTGGCGCTGGCAGCGGCAGGTGTCGTGGAAGCAGGCCTGGGCGGTTGGCAGGCGCCGCAAGTTTGCTGAGGGCTGAGGGCTGAGGGCTCATAAAAGCATACGCCTCCTAATACTACAGTTGTAGTTGTCCCAACGCCATTTCTGGTGGGGGTTTGAGGGCGTAAAACTTACCGGCGAAGCAGGTTTACCCTTGCTGTTGAAAAGGAGTTTCGCTCTCCGGCCCGCTCAATTTCCGAACTACAACTGTAGTACTAAGGCCCTCACGGGTTCGCCCTGCGGTGATCCCGCGGGCTCGGCCAACGAAGCCGGCGTTAGCCTGTTCCGGCAGGCCGTGCAGGCGGCCTTCGTAACGCGAGCTTGAACCCCACGGCGGGGGTGAGGGAAGTCATTTCTTTATGAACCCTGAGCGATCAAGGGCCTGACGGACGTTCCGTGCGAGTTCGGTCAAGGGGAAGGGTTTGGGCAAGAAATCGTCTGAACGGTTTCCTGAGCTTGCGGCAGATAGATGTTAAAGACAGCGCCCTGCCCTGGTGCGCTGGACACCACAATAAAGCCCTGATGTTGCTTGACGATCCCGAACACCGTAGCTAGGCCCAGGCCGGTACCCTGGCCAACCGGCCTGGTAGTAAAGAATGGTTCAAAGATCAGCTTCTGCGTTGCAGCGTCTATACCGTGGCCGGTATCGCTTACGGCGAGCAGCACATACGGGCCGGCAGGTTGATCATCGGCATAGGTTTCAACATACTCCTGGTCGAGATCGACCTGCCCGGTCTCGATCAGCAGCCGACCACCGCTGGGCATTGCATCGCGCGCATTAATCACCAGATTCATTAGAACCTGATCGATCTGACTTTTGTCGGCCCGGATCAGCGGTAGATCGGGCGCTACATTGACCTGGATCAAAACCTCCTCACCAATCACGCGTTCGAGCAGTTTCTGAAAATCAAGCACCAATTCATTCAGATCAATCAGGCGCATCTCCAGCATCTGGCGGCGGCTAAAGGCGAGGATCTGCTGAGTAAGTTCAGCGGCCCGCTCAGCAGCCCGGCTTACCTGTTGTAGATCTTCATAGAGCTTGCTGTCCGGCGTTAGGCTCTGCATTCCCAGATCAACATAACCGATGATCGGAATAAGGAGATTGTTGAAGTCGTGGGCGATCCCGCCGGCGAGGCGGCCAATCGACTCCAGCTTCTGGGATTGGAGCAAGCGCTCTTCGAGCTGCAACCGCTCGGTAATATCCTCAAACAGATTGATCACGCCAATCATTGCGCCCTGGTCATCGCGTACAGGCAAGGCCGAATTGCGCAAGGTGATCCAGCGCCCGTCGCCACGTAGATAGCGCATTTCCATGCCCAGCACCGGCTCGCCGCTGCGCAATACCAGGGCAATCGGATACTCTTGGGCCGCATAGGGACGGCCATCGGTATGGTGCGCACCATAAGCGCCATATTCAGCGACGCTAGCGACCGGCACGATCGGGTGGCCGAGGATGCGCTCGGCCTGCGTATTGAAGCGCAGAAGCTTTCCCGAGGGCGCTTCCGCATAAATATAGCCGAAGGGAATACATTCCAGGAGCAAGTGCATCAGATCCAACTGATGTTGCAGCGCATCGGCCTGCCGTTTGAGCGCCGTTACATCCTGACCGATTCCGATGCTGGTGCCATCGGGGAGGCGCACATTGGCCCAGACAGACTGGATTGACGTGCCGTAGCGGGTCATCGTAGTAAAGGCGCGCCATTCGGCGGTTGCGGCTTGCATATAGGCCAGCGCCGCCTGGCGATACGCAGGGTCGGGGTAAAAGAGCGTCAGCATATCGGGCTCGGCGTTCATGGCATGCACATCCCAGCCCAGCACTCGTTCCCACTCGCGATTGACGAGCAAGAAGCGCCCCTCCGGATCAAAGAAGGCAATCATCACCGGGATATTGTCGATAATGGTTTGGAGTAACTGGCGTTGACGATGCAGTTCAGCCTCGGCGATCGCCTGCGCTGCCAGATCGGCATGCATACCAAGCACACCAACAACCTGACCATGCAGATCGCGGATTGGCGCCGTGAGGACGCGCAGCCGCAGCCGGGTGCCATCTTTGCGCATCCGCTCAACATCGCGGCGCTGTGCTTGCTGCAGCCCAAGCGCGAGCCAGTCGATAAATGTAGCCTGCTGCTCAGGCGGCACATTCGGCGCGATCCGACCGAGCGCTTCGGCGGCGGGCCAGCCGAAGAGTTGTTCGGCGGCAGGGTTCCAGAGCTGAACGTGCCCGGCCAAATCGACCACGATTATTGCGACAGGCGAGGCTTCGACGAGGGCTTGCAGGAGTTCGGGTGAGTGATCCATCACCGATACCTGTGATGATAGGCGAACATTGTGCAGGTGAGTATACACCACTTATGAGCGATAAAGCGATAAAGCGGTAAAGCGGGTGGCGCGGGTAAATGGCTCTGGACTGCGCTTGATTTATCGCGCTCTATGCGTGGAGCGTCGGCAACGTGGCAAGGTAGGCCTGCATCTGTCGCTCTTCCATAAAAGGCGCCTGGAGGCGAGTAATATCCCCGCTTTGCTGATGAAAAAGCATATCACCGCGCCCGAGCAAATTCTCCGCACCAGGTGCGTCGAGAACTACCCGTGAGTTGGTATTTGAGGCGACCCGAAAGGCGATGCGCGTAGGCAAGTTGGCCTTAAGTGTAGACGTGACAATATCGGCGCTGGGGCGCTGGGTGGCCAGGACAAGGTGAATACCTGTTGAGCGGGCGACGGCGGCGAAGTACTTATAGCTAGAAGTTAGGCACAGCCAATTTTCACACGAGCGTATTCTGGATCAAGAATAGACAGTTGATCCCGCACCCGTTGGCGCAAACTAATGGCTGGATTCAGGCAGTACTCAACAAAATCCTCATCTGAGAGTTCGCCGTGCGGGAAGAGGAGCTTACAATACCCGGTTGCTAAGCGTGAAATCGCCACGATGTCACGCCGATCATTGGTTCCGGTGATCGAACTGCGCTGCTGAATAATCTGCTCGTATCCGGCGCGAGTGCGCAAGTTGTGAATCACATCGCCAAAAAAGTCGGCTTTGAAACCAACTCCCGTAGCAATAAAGGATTGTTCAATGCGAGGTAATTCCCACCCTGGCAGAATGCCGTGAATACGATCAATAAATGCCGTTTCACCTAAGAATTCAGGGAGTTCACGGAAAAGGTTTTCGTACCGTGGGCGCTTATATTCATCAAGCGGGATGTTGGCGAGGAGCATCAATCCTGCGCTTGCTTCGACTTTTTGGACACCACCACGGGCAAAACTTCCTGACTCTAAGTAATCCTTCAGCACGCCAATGATCTCGCCTGGATTATTAAAGGAGAGTGATTGCGCCTCATCGAAGACAACCAAATCGTAGTGAGTTAGTAACCCAGGTTGACGATTTTGATTGTTATAAAAGAGCGCTGCTGCCGTTACCTTGCCGCCAGAGACGAGGCGAGCATAACGCGAGAGGTTGAGAAAGACAAATGATTTGCCAGTGCCTTTGGGGGCCAATTCGATCATATTGATCCGCTCTTGCACCAGAGGTACGAGGCGGGTCAGCAAAAGCAGTTGTTGGGGGATTGTGTAAGCATCGGGGTTGTAGCCCATGCTGGAGATCAGCAGATCGCGCCACTCATCAAGCGTAAATTCAGCCCGTTGCTCGCAATACAGATCCATGTCGAGGCTTGCATTTTGCATGGGACGGAAGTCAACTAACTGGATTTGACCTTCTTTCCGCAGCGAGTCGGGCGGATAATATTGCAGCTTGCCGACACCCCAAACACCACTGCCAAATAGCAACGGATACTGATCGGCGATATGGCGCTCAATGCCGGCTTTGCGCTCATCGAGCGAGGGCACGCTGAGCCGAAACTCATTGCGCTGTACATCTACGGTTACGCTAAATTGGTCGAGGATTGTGAGCGGCTCACCGTTGAGCAGTTGCGCTTTAAGTTGCTCTTTCTGATCGCGCGTTGGAAGATGTTTATTGAGAAACGTACGAATCCGCTGGCGCGCTTCATCATCGAGGATGCCATTAGGCGTATGCCGGGTGACGATCCATTCGCTGACGAACACAGGAATACTGCGCGTGCCAAAACCGGCTTCTTGTACCAGCGCTTTATTGACACAGACCTCGCCGAAGAGGTTGAGAGCTTTTTCTTCGTAGCGTTTAAGCTGAACCATGCGATGTCCCTATTCAAACATGTCGCCGAGACTATCTTCAGTTTGCAGCCGGCGCACTATGATCCGCGTTTCGCCCTGCTGCCGATGTTCAACGCCAAGCGCACTACCCGTAATTGACCAGACTATTTCAAGCTCCGATCCCTCGATTGAGCGGGCTGGAAACGTTAGCGTACTATTGTAGCGCCCATTGGCACCCAGATGGTCGATCTGGAGCGGTGTAAGCGTATCAATTTGCAATATGAGATTCTCAAGCGGTGCAGGATTAGGGTTGACAATCTGCACGGTCAAGCTGCTCCCTTTACGTGGTTGAACACGTCCACCGATTGAAATGTTCAAGGGGTGTAGTTCTAATGGTTCTGGCGCAAGGTGCATGAGCGCAACGATCGTTTCCTCGGGTGAAAGACCGCCGTGGGTCCAGCCTGTGGGTCTGCGTTTGACGGCTGCATATCCTTTGGGCACCAGATAGTCATATGGAAGTTCATAATCCAGATGATTGAGATAATACCACTCGTTATGATCAATCTGGAGACGCTCCGGGTCGCTGACTTGAACCGCCCGTGCTGAGGCCGGTGTATTTGCGGTATGATCTTTGCCTTCATCCCATACATCAATGACCTCACGTGTTGCTTGCGGGATGCGACGGGTAGGCGCATTCTCTGGCAGGAGGGTACTTCCATGATCGCTGCCGATCAAGACATGAAACGGTCGCCCTCGCTCAGTGCATGTCACGCGCATCTGGTATAGAACTGTCGCAAGATCATTGAGATACCCACGCACCGTGCTATCGTCGGCAAAGGTCGATCGCTCATGCGCGAGGGTATCGAGCGTGTTCGCAAACCAAACGAGGCATTGGGGTAATTCAGTTTCACGTACTGCTGTAAGTAAGGCACCTTGATCGTAGCTAACCACACCACGAATGCCTGAGCGTGCAAGCTGTTCTTGGGTAGCCTGGGCAATAGAAATTTGAGGCGCTGTCCTGACCGCAACGCCGGTAACAAGCGCCCGCTTTGAAATATTAGTTAGTGACGGCAGCATTGATACGCTTGCTTCATAGCGCTGGGGATAGAGGCCCTGATGTCGGCAGATGTCGCGCAGAATCCGTGCTTGCCACCACGTCATGCCATCAACAACCAGCCAGACGACAACTGCCTGAGGCTGTGCCGCCAAGATGTCGCGCAGTAGCGTAAACTGTTTGGTGATCAGCGGCGTTTCGGTACTAGTCAGCCATTTTGGATAGCGCTGAACTAACCACTGTTCATACATCAATACATACTGCTCTTGATCGTTGCGGGGCTGTTTGGCCCGGATAATCCAGCTCGCATAGGGCAAGTAGGCTTCTGTTGCCCAGCGTAACCATTGCGGATCATCCCATTCCTCAGAGGGCAATTCTGGCGTTAGCGGCGGAATGAGGGTCTCAAGTGCATCAAGGATAGCCGTTGATCTAGGCACATGTTCGAAGCGTTGCCGAATCGCTTGCATCAATGCCGCATCAAGTAAACTCGCGTGCTGCTGCATCAACGCTTCAACCACGCGCAATTCAGTTGCGCTCCTACCCGACATCTGGGCGATACTGGCTTGAACAAAGGCACGATCAACGGTATGTTGAGCGATCCGTTCACGCCAATAGCGATCAAGCGCGGGTTCAATCGGCTGGAGGGCGTGGGCCCATAGCGCGTGATCAAGATTTGTGGTGATCACCGGCAATTGATCAAGACCTTGCTCACGCAGCCAGGAAGACTCATAGCGCTGTAAAGCGGTGCTACGAATGAGGTTGGTCGCATCAGCGGACAAGCTTCCAGCGTGAAGATAGCCATAGACCGAATTCATTTCAGTCCAGCGGGTGAAGCAGCGCTGGATGAGAGGCAGCAGATCGGGCTTGACCTGATCCGCGTGTTTGATGATCCAGGTCAGCAGGTATGCTAGGTGAGTTTGGTTCCCTTGAGAAGCGCCCCACACCGGATCGAGTCGCCTTTCCAATACCCACTGCGCAGGATCAACATCGCTGTTGAGCGGAGCATCTAAGTTGGCAATATCGATGGTGATAAGTAATTCTGCGGTAAAAGGTGGCGTCGGCTCACCACCAAATACCCGCCGATAGTCGGCCTGTGGATCAATCGCATCGAACTGTACTCCGTCATATTCAGCAAAATCTTTGAGCCAATGCGCTACAAGTCGATTCGTTACATGAATAAGGAGCGTTTCATTAAAGGTTATTCCGATTTATGGTATACTGTCCTCCTGAGATACAGGAGGTAGGAAATGGGACGCTTGACATATGCCGAGGTGGCAGGGAAGCCGGCGGAGGTGCTGGCGTTGACGAGTCTGACGGTCGAGGAGTTTCAGGTGTTGGTAGAACCGTTTGAGACGGCGTTTCAGGCGCATATGGCGGCATGGACGTTGGAGGGGAAACGGCGGCAGAACCGACGCTATACGCCCTATACCAACAGCCCGCTGCCGACGCCGGAGGATCGCTTGCTGTTCATTCTGAGCTACCTCAAGCAGAATCCGACCCAAACGTATCACGGACACCTGTTCGCGCTGCCCCAGTGTAAGGTCAATCAGTGGGTGCATACGCTCTTCCCCGTATTGCGGGCGACGTTGCGGGCAACCGGCGATGCGCCAAGCCGCAGTCAGGCGGCACTTGCCGAACGGTTGGATACCGTGCTGGTGCCGAGCCACGTTTCTGATGACGGGCCACCACCAGAAGACGCCACCGCCCCCCTTTTTGCCACGACGCCACCGAACGCGCCATCCCGCGCCCCACGGACCCGGCTGAACAAACCCTCCATTACAGCGGGAAGGCCAAAGACCATACCGTCAAAAACACGCTCGTGATTGATACGATCCTCCAGATTGTGTTCTTAAGCGCCACGTTTGAAGGTCGCGTGCATGACAAGCGGATTGCGGACTACAGCGCCTATCCCTTGCCTCCGGACAGCCATCTGCTGCAAGACCTGGGATTTCTGGCCTTTGATCTCGACGGCGTCACCCTGCTCCAGCCCGCCAAAAAGCCCCGCGGGGGCGTCCTGACGCCGGAACAGAAAGCCCACAATCGTGCCCTCGCGCAACGACGCGTGCGGATTGAACACGTCAACAGCAGTGTCAAACGCTGTCGCATGGTCAAGGACGCCATCCGCCTCTGGCGCGGGATCATTCGTGATCTCGTGATGGAAGTCGCCTGCGGCCTCCATAATTTCCGGCTCCGCTTACATCCGTGGACGGCTCTCGCTTAAATCGGAATAACCTTTAATTAAGAGGGAATTTGCCTGTGCTGGGGAATTGTTTGGTTCACGGGCATCGTTACAGGGGCGTTGTACCAGGAGATCATAGGATGCATCAATGCCGTAGTGTTGGTTAATATCCCGTGCAACCACATAGTAACGATCCGTTGCAGGGGCGGTAAACTGGATAAGCGCCTCAGGGTTCCCCGTAGCGAGATTGCCACTCCCA
>JBBRUG010000256.1:0-9024 GCA_038247995.1 Chloroflexales bacterium
GCCATAATCGAGATCCCAGCGCTTGATCGAAAAGAGCGCCTGCAACATCAACTGCCGCTGCGGCGGAGCATCCGTGGCGGCCAGGCATTCGCTGAGGCCATGCACACACTCGTTCACAATTTCGTGCAAACTGCCGCTCTCGTCGTGAAACTCGCTGTAATGTTCCAGCGCCGCGAGGGGCAACACAGCAAATATCAGCGCGGCCTGGGGCACATTATCGCGGCGCAGATGGGCATCGGCCAATTCCAAAATTGGGCGCAAGTTATCGGCAAACGCATCGATCGCGTTCCAACTATCGCCGGCACTATGCGCGGCAACCGCCACCTGACGCTGGATCAGTTCCGCGTTCACCGGGCTTGCGTCGGCAGGCTGAAGCTGCAATTCGAGTAAATCCTCTAATTCCGGCTCTCGATCAATCATTCGGATGATCAATGCAATCAGCGCGGCTTTGTCCATCCGCTCAAGCCGACTGGCAAGCGCTTCAACCACGCGAAAAACCTGCGGATGCGCCTGATAGGTAAGCAACAGGGCGGCAACGTGCTTGCATTGGCCGCCATCGCCGACAGGACAATTGCAATCGGCAGCGCGCACCGTGCCATTGGGCGTTAGCGTAACCGAAACGCGATAGTACGGCGCACTGGAGCCGTAGCAGCGGGCGCTGATCGTTAGACCAGCGCGGCGGGTGTCAAAGATGGCATTCTGGCGCGCATATTTTCGCCCACGGCCCAGGTATGGCTCACTGATCCAGGTCTCGATCGCGGCGTTGGTGATTGGGGGTGACAGATCGGCCATACGATTACGAACTTTGAGTAGATGAGTGGGTGATATTTCACATTTATATAGATGTCACCGGGTCACCAGTTCGATTATAGATGGAACCAACGATCAACGGGCGACGAGTTGGGCGGCAAGGGCTGCGCTGAGTTGTTCCATGCGGCGCCGATTCACACCGGCATCATCATAGCCCAGACGCGCGGCGGAACGGAAATGCAGCAAGCCGGTAGTTTCGTCGGCGTAAAACTCGACATCGTCGGGAAAACCAACTGTGGGCGAACGGAACACGGCATGGAGATAGGTAGGCTGAACAACGATGATTTCGGCGCGCGGCTCGGCAGCAACGAGCGCGGCAACAGCTTCGATTGCGGCCTCGGGCGAGCCGACAAACGGCAACGGAGCAAGATACTGATCGGGGCGTTCGGCCTGGGTGCTCACGCAGTTCGGTGAAACTGGGCACGCAGCCAGACGGGCATCGCGCACGCCGATCGTGGCGGGCGCCCCGACGCGGCGCGCAGCAATTGCCAGCACGACCGTCAATAGTACACCAAGTAGCGTTATCCCAGCGAAGCCCCAGATGGCAAAACGAAGCAGTTTTTGCATTATGTTGTTCCCCTGATATTGCAGAATTCCAGTGTAAACCCAGGCATATCGTACCACGGAATAGAGGGACAAGGGGCAAGGGGACGAGGGCCACAAACTTCCTTCGTCCTTCGTCTTTCGTCATATCCGCAACATTTGCCGAACACCCAACGTACAAGATACAGAACCGCAGAGCGGGCCGGCGCACGGGCGACGGAGACCGCAGCGCGCAACAACAATGGGAGCCACGATGAATATCAATCTCAATCAGAGCCAAGCCCGTAACGGTGGTATCTTCTTGATCGTACTGGGTGTGGTCGCGATTTTCAACCTGTGGTGGCTGGTTCCGGCCGCAGCGCTCGGTGGCGCAGGCGTTTTTGCTTACCGCCGCTCGCGCACACTCGGCCGCACCGGCGAAGCAGTTCAGGCGGCGTTGTGGGGTCTCGGCCTGGCGGTGCTTTACCTGATTGGCGCGATCTTCCCCGGCGTGCTGCTGCTGGCCGGCGCGAGCCTGTTGCTGCGGGGCCGCGAGCAGGAAGCCGATGTCCGCGCCCAGCGCGTGATCGGCCAGATCACTAGCCGCCGCCGCACATTCAGCACG
This sequence comes from Chloroflexales bacterium, assembly GCA_038247995.1. Lineage (GTDB taxonomy): Bacteria > Chloroflexota > Chloroflexia > Chloroflexales > Chloroflexaceae > JBBRUG01. Next base: position 1,958 of record JBBRUG010000256.1, read on the forward strand.
CCGAGCACGCCGACGAGTGTGACGATTGTGAACAATGAGCAGCCGAGCACCAGCGAGACGGTGCGGTTGCGGTAGATCACTTCGCACTGAGCAAAACGACTGCGCACTGAGGCACTGAGCCGGGCGGCTCGCTCCGCTCGCACCATTCATCGTCTGACTTAATCGATCTGCCCTGCGCTGTAAGACACTGATCCCGCTTGTACGCTTTGGCGTGCAGGCGGGGTTTTGTTATATCCGGCAGGCTGAAGCGGCACCATGATATAATACGGCTATCGAAACATCTGTCCGTTTGTATCATTGGTTTGCGTTTTGCGTTTTGCGTTTTGATGCGCCATGACATACCGCCCGCCACCGCCACGCTTCCTCCGTCGCCCGCGCCGCCGACGCACTACCTATGCCGTGCTGCCCTTCTTGGGGCGGCTTATGTTGGCGTTTGTTAAGCTGAGTCTGTTGGTCGGACTGAGTGGCGTGGCCGGGGCGATGTGGCTCTATTATCGGTACAGCAGCGATCTGCCCGACCCGCAGCGAATCAGCGAATACCGCAGCTTCGAGACGACGCGACTCTACGCCCGCGACGGCACAACCCTGCTCTATGAACTGATCGGCCCGCAGGCCGGACGGCGTACCCCCGTGCCGTATGAGCAGATCCCACCAATGCTCAAAGATGCAACTGTGGCCGTGGAAGATGCCGGCTTCTTCACGAACCCCGGCGTCGATCTACGCGGCATTGTCCGTGCGGCGTGGCAGAACTATCAGAGCGGCGAGATTGTCAGCGGCGCCTCGACGATCACCATGCAATTGGTGCGCAATATTTTGCTCGGCCCGGAAGAACGCAGTGAGCGCAGCTATGAACGTAAGCTGCGCGAGGCGATTCTGGCTGTTCGAGTTGGGCAGACCTATAGCAAAGAACAGATTCTGAGCCTCTACCTCAACGAAGTGTATTATGGTGCGCAAGCCTATGGCGTCGAAGCCGCTGCACAGGCCTATTTCAGCAAATCGGTGGGTGAGTTAACTTCCGGCGAGGCGATATTGATCGCCGGCTTGCCTCAATCGCCATCGCAACTCGACCTGTTCGTTAACTTCGACGGCGCCCGGGCGCGCCAACAGATTACGCTGGGGTTGATGGTCGAAGCAGGCTATCTGAGTCAGGCGCAGGCCGACGTGATCTTCGCCGAGCCGATTGTACTGACGCCGCCGCAGACTGATCTGATTGCACCGCATTTTGTCTTTTATATCCGCGATCAACTAGAGGCCCGCTACGGCCCCGATCTGCTCTACCGGGCCGGATTGCGCGTGGTGACGAGCCTCGACCCGGCCTGGCAGGCGGAAGCCCAGCGCATCACTCAAGCGCAGATCGCCGGACTGCGCGAACGTAATGCCTCAAACGCCGGTGTAGTGATTATGGCTCCTGACGGCCAGATTCTGGCGATGGTGGGCAGCGTAGATTATAACGCCCCCGATGGGCAGGTAAATGTGACCATGGCGCCCCGGCAGCCCGGATCGGCGTTGAAGCCGTTTGTGTACGCAGCGGCGCTGCAACGCGGCTGGACACCGGCGACGGTGATCTGGGATACACCGAGCGAGTGGGTCAACAGCGACGGGGTCGTCTATAAGCCGCAGAACTACGACAACTCGTTTCATGGCCCGATGCGCATGCGTATGGCACTGGCGAACTCGCTGAACATTCCAGCCGTAAAGGCGCTGGAGCACGTCGGCGTGGAGGGTTTTGTCGAGCAGATGGCGCGGGTGGGCGTAAGCACATTCGACGATCCAAGCCGGTATGGGCTGGCGATGGCGCTCGGCAGCAACGAAGTACGTCTGCTCGACCTGACGAGCGCCTATAACACGCTGCACAATAGCGGGCGTTATGTCGCCCCGGTATCGGTATTGCGGGTCACGAACAGCCGGGGCGAAGTGGTGGAACGTTGGGCACCCGAACGCGGCCGGCCGGCCTTTGGCCCGCAGAGCGAGCAGATCGCCTACCTTGTCACGAGCATGCTCAGCGATAACGAGGCACGCTGGTATATGTTCGGGCGCAACAATGTGATGGAACTGCCCGACATTGTGGCCGCCGCGAAGACCGGCACGAGTAATGATTTCCGCGACTCGTGGGCGATGGGTTACAGCACTGCGGTGACGATCGGGGTCTGGGTGGGCAACAACGACAGTTCGCCGATGGCCGAGGTGGCCGGGTCAAATGGCGCGGGGCAGATCTGGCGCGAACTGATGCTGCGGTACCATGCTGGACAGCCGACACTGCCCTTCCCAATGCCGCAGGGCGTAATAGCGGAAACCGTCTGCGCCGATACCGGCGGGCGCGCCGGCGAGGCGTGTCCGCGCCCGATCAGCGAACTGTTTGTGGCCGGCAACGTGCCCGGCGAAGTGGACGTGACCTGGACGACGGTGCGCGTCGCGGGCGATGGGAGCTGCCTGGCGGCGCCGTACACGCCCGCCAACCAGGTGCGCGAGGCGCGTTATGCCTTCTACCCGGCACAATTCCGCGATTGGGCGGCGCGGAATGTACCGCAACCGCCGACGGAACTCTGCGCGCCGCCGCAAGCGCCGAGTGTAGAGTTGGCCCGCATCGACCCACCCGGCGCCGCTGGGGAGATTACCGGCGCACAAGCATTCATTAGTGGAAATGCGGCGGGCGCCTTTACGCTGGAGTACGGCGTTGGCCCAGCGCCGCAGCAGTGGCAGCCAATCGGGCAAGGCAATTTGCCGGTAACAAATGGCCTACTGGGCCTCTGGACAACCGCCGGCCTCGCGCCGGGCGAGTACACCTTGCGGCTGCGCGTTGTCAGCCCGGAGGGGATTCAGGCGACAGCGCAGCTTGTGGTGCGGGTAGAGCGATAGAGCGATAGAGCGGGAGAGCGGGAGAGCGATAACCTGCAATAACACAGCAAGCATTAGCCAGCAGCCAGCACTTATGATTACCATCAACAATCTCAGTGCAAATGACAAAACCGCCATTCACGCAGCGGCGCAACTCCTGGTTGACGGATTTCGTGAACATTGGCCCAATGCCTGGCCGGATCTGGCTGCAGCGCTGGAAGAAGTACACGAAGCGCTGGAGTCGGGGAAGATCTGCCGGGCGGCGTTTGACGAAACTGGCACGCTGGTAGGCTGGATCGGCGCACTGCCGGAGTACGACGGTCGGGTGTGGGAGTTGCATCCACTCGTGGTGCGGGGTGACAAGCGGGGCGCGGGCGTTGGACGGGCGCTGATGGCGGATCTGGAGGCGCAGGTTGCAACGCGCGGCGGGCTGACGATCATGCTCGGCAGCGACGACGAGGACGCCATGACCTCGCTCAGCGGCGGCGATCTCTACCCCGACGTTTGGACGCATATCACCGCCATCCGCAACCTGCGCGGCCACCCATATAGCTTCTACCAGAAATGCGGCTTTGTCATCGTTGGCGTGATTCCTGATGCGAACGGCATTGGTAAGCCGGATATTTTGATGGCGAAGCGGATCATGCCGTAGCAATGCAACAAGTTGCATTGCTACGGCACATGGCCAGGCAGCCGAAGGCGGATCACCACGAATTTCGAGGTGGGCGTGTTGCTGCGTTCGGCGACGCTATCGATTGGCACGAGCACGTTGGCCTCAGGAAAATAGGTAGCCGCGCAGCCCTCAGGAATGGGGTATTCCACCACAATAAAGCGCTGGGCGACACGCTCGACCCCATTAAAGTTGCTCACCAGATCAACCACATCGCCCGGCACGAGGCCGGCAGCATGAATGTCGGCGGCGTTGAGCAGCACGACGCGGCGTTCGTTGCTGATCCCCCGGTAGCGGTCGTTGAGGCCGTAGATGGTGGTGTTGAACTGATCGTGGCTGCGGATGGTCATCATCACCAATCGGCCGGGTTCGATCCGGTGGATCGGCATGGCGTGCGTGCTGAACTGCGCCCGACCATCGGCAGTAGCGAAGCTCCGATCACGCGCCGCGTTCGGCAAATAGAAGCCACCGGGCTGCCGCACACGCGCGTTATAGGCCGCGAAGCCTGGCACCACCTGCGCAATATGCTCACGAATACGGTCGTAGTTGGCGGCCAGGCCGGCCCACTCCACATTACTCAGCCCAGACAAAACAGTTTGCGCCAGGCCGGCGACAATGGCAACTTCGCTGCGCAGATGTGGCGAGGCCGGTGCAAGCTTGCCCTGCGAACGCTGGACGACGCCCATCGAGTTCTCGGTGCTGACGAACTGCACACCGCCGGCCTGCACATCAGCTTCAGTGCGTCCCAGGCAGGGCAGAATCAGTGCCTGTGCACCGGTAACAAGATGAGCGCGATTCAGCTTGGTGGAGACCTGCACGGTGAGTTTGCAGCGCCGTAACGCCTCTGCCGTGTAGGCCGTGTCGGGCGTAGCAGACAGGAAATTGCCGCCGAGAGCAAAAAAGACGCCCACATGACCGGCGTGCATGGCCTTGATCGCATTCACTGTATCGTAGCCATGGTGACGCGGCGGTACAAAATCAAACTCGACGCCGAGCTGATCAAGAAACTCGGGTTTGGGCTGTTCCCAGATGCCCATGGTGCGGTCGCCCTGAACGTTGCTATGGCCGCGCACCGGGCACAACCCCGCGCCGGGCTTGCCGATCTGGCCGCGCAACAGGTGCAGGTTGACCAATTCCTGAATTGTGGCGACCCCATTGGTGTGCTGAGTGAGGCCCATGGCCCAGCAAGTGATTGTGCGTTGGGAATGGGCGAAGCGCACAGCGGCAGCCTGGATCTGCGTGCGCGGCACACCACTCTGCTCGATGATCGCGTCCCACGGCACGGCCTCAAGCGCGGCCACAAACGCGGCATAACCACTGGTATGATCGGCGATGAACTGCGGATCGAGCACTGTGCCGGGATTGGCGGCCTCCAGCGCCAGTAACGCCTTCATGATCCCTTTCAGCAGAGCCATGTCGCCATTGATGCGTACCTGGAGGAACAGGTCGGTGAGCGCTGTGCGCTGCCCAAGCATGCCGCGCACTTCCTGCGGGTGGCTGAAGGCCATCAGTCCGGTTTCGGGCAAGGGGTTCGCAGCAATGATCGTGCAGCCGTTGCGCTTGGCGGATTGCAGCGCGGTGAGCATGCGCGGGTGGTTCGTGCCGGGGTTCTGGCCGATCAGCAAAATCAGGTCGGCCCGCTCAAAATCTTCCAGCGTCACTGTACCTTTGCCGATGCCGATGCTTTCGGCGAGGGCCACACTCGTAGACTCGTGGCACATGTTCGAGCAGTCAGGCAGATTATTGGTGCCGAACTGGCGCACAAAAAGCTGGTAGAGGAATGCGGCTTCGTTGCTGGTGCGACCAGATGTGTAGAAGACCGCTGCGTCGGGCGTGGGCAAGCTACGCAATTCATGTGCGATCAGGTTGAACGCAGCGTCCCAACCGATCGGCTGGTAGTGCGTGGCCCCAGCGGGCAAGTACATCGGCTCGGTGAGCCGGCCCTGATGATTGAGCCAGTGATCTGACTGTTCGGCAAGTTCAGCAACCCTGTACTGGGCAAAAAAGGCGGGCGTGATCCGGCTGCGCGTGGCTTCGTCGGCGACGGCGCGGGCGCCATTCTCGCAGAACTCGGCCACACTCCGCTGCGCGTCGGGGTCGGGCCAGGCGCAGCTTGGACAGTCGATGCCGCCCACCTGATTGAGGCGCAGCAGCGCTTGCGCGCCGCGCGACACGCCCATCTCTTCCCAGACGTAGCGCATCGAGGAGACGACGGCGGGCAGGCCACCGGCGACAGTTTTGATTACACTCTGCTTGAGGCCGGTATGCGCGGTGGGCGGCTCGCTGCGGACGTCGTCGCGGGGATCGGGTGGGGTATCGGTTGCCATGGTGTTCCTCCTTGAACGATAGGCGCTGGACGACGGACGCTGGGCCGCCAATGATGCGGCACATGTGGGCGGTGAGTGAGGCCGAAGCGGCGCTCTTTGGGCAGTTTCCGGGTTCCCCCAGAATTCTCAGGTAGCGCTGCTTCGGCCCTACGATGCCACACCACGGGCGACCACGCCCCGCCCCACGGGCGACCACGCCCCGCCCCACGGGCGACCGTGCGGGGTCGCCCCTACTATGCCACGATCCGCCATGGGCACGTATACACATTAAACCGCTGATCACGCACGAAGCCGATCAGGGTGAGGTTGTGGGCGGCGGCGAGTTCAACGGCGAGGCTGGAGGGCGCGCCGACGGCAGCGAGGATGGGGATGCCGGCGACGACGGCTTTCTGAGTCAGTTCGAAGCTGGCTCGTCCGCTGACGAGTAGGAGGCGTGCGCTGAAATCCAGGTCGCCAGCCAGCAGGCGCGTGCCGATCAGTTTATCGACGGCGTTGTGGCGACCAACGTCTTCGCGCACAAGCTCCATCCCTCCGCTAGGGCTACACAGCGCGGCGGCGTGCAGCCCACCGGTATGGTCGAAGATCGCCTGGGTTTCGCGCAGACGCGCCGGGAGTTGATGAATAACTGTGGCCAGGAAGATCGGGCCGTCGCTGGGAAGAGGGGGGCAGCTATCGATGCGGAGCGCTTCGATTGAAGTTTTGCCGCAGACGCCGCAGCTCGATGTGGTGTAAAAATGGCGTTCCAAGCGATTAAGCGCCACTTCAGCATCGGGGTGCAAGCTCACGCGCACGACATTGCGCAGGCGTTGCGGGCCAACCGGCAGGCCGCAGAAGCGGATCCGCGTAATATCGGCGGGGCGGCGCACGATCTGCTCGCCGAACAAGAAGCCTGCGGCAAGCGCAAAATCGTCGCCGGGCGTGCGCATGGTGATCGCCACACTCTTGCGCACGCGCGCCCCGATGGGGCCGTACTCCAGGCGGATCTCCAACGGCTCTTCGACCGCCAGATGATCACACGGATCGGCCCGCGCTTGGGCGCCAAAGCGGTGAACGGGTACTTCGGTTATGGACTGCGCCATTGCAACCTCCCTTGCCGCAGGCTGAAGCCTGCGGTATTTGGTGTGGGTGCGGCGCCGCGCTGAAGCGCACCGCCGCACCAGGGCGCCGCACCAGGGCGCCGCACCAGGGCGCCGCACCAGGGCGCCGCACCAGGGCGCCGCACCAGGGCGCCGCAC
>JBBRUG010000257.1:0-8881 GCA_038247995.1 Chloroflexales bacterium
ACGGCCTACCTGATCCCGGTGACCGCGCTTTCGCTCCAACTGACGGGCAGCCCGCTCCCGCAGCTCTCGTACGGGCAGGCGCTACAGAACATTACGCGCCTGGAGCAAGAGCAGGGCATCTCGACGACCACCGAATCGCCGGTTACACCAGGGAAATTTGTCACAACCGGTTATATTCCGCCCTTTAACGAGGGCATTAACAATGCTGCCGCAATTGGTGCCGTGGCGCAGTTGAACACCCAGTTTGGCTTGGGCCTCACGCCGCCCGCGGCGCAGGCCATTCCTGATGCGAACCGCCCTGAACTCGGCGATTGGCGCTCGACGCCCTGGCAGTTCCTGGCCCTCACGGCGTGTCTGATGCTTGGTACGGCCGGTCTGCCGCACATTCTGATCCGCTTCTACACGGTGCCAAGCGTGCGCGAAAGCCGCATGAGCGTGGGCTGGTCGCTGTTCTTCATCTTCCTGCTTTATTTCACTGCTCCGGCCTATGCCGCCTTCTCGCGCTGGCAGATCCTGGAAAATGTGGTGGGCCAGCAGGTAAGCGCGCTGCCCGCCTGGACGGAAAGCTGGAGCCGCAACGGCCTGATCGCCATCCGCGACTTTAGCACGATCGAGGGCGTGGCGGTGGGCAGTGAGCCGACCTGGGTGAAGAACCTGATCACCTCCGGTGGTGTGGTGGTGAACGACGCGAATGGCGATGGCGTGATCAACCTGGCGCCGTTTGCCGATGGCGTCGCGGGCGAGATCGCGGGCAGCGCCGTGACGGTCGCTTCGACTGACGGTGTGCTACAGTTGCCAGAGTTCGGGCGCCCGGCCGGCCCCGGCATCGACGGCGACCTGGTGGTGCTCTCAACCCCCGATATCGCCGGCCTGCCCTTCACGATCGGCGCGCTCGTAGCTGCGGGTGGCCTCGCCGCCGCGCTCTCCACGGCCGATGGTCTGCTCGTCGTGATCGCCTCGGCAATCGCTCACGACATCTACTACAAGGTGATCAATCCGAAGGCGAGCCTCTCGACGCGCATGTGGCTCGGCAAGATTATGATCATCGTTGCCGCAGCCGTTGCGGCGCTGTTGGCGCTGCCACGCCTGGCGTTGATCGCGCAGATGGTGGCCTGGGCCTTCTCGATGGCGGCCGCCACATTCTTCCCAGTGGTGCTCCTGGGCATCTTCTGGAAACGCGCGAACGGCCCCGGTGCGATCGCCGGAATGATCGGCGGCCTCGTCGTGACGCTCTTCTACATGGTGATGAACTACTGGAACCCGGCCTTCAACGTGCTCGGGATCAACCACCTGGGTTCGGGCATCTTCGGCCTGCCGGTTGCGCTTATCCTGATGGTTGTAGTCAGCTTGCTGACGCCGCCGCCGCCGCAGGAGATCCAGGATCTCGTGGAGAGCCTGCGCAACCCCGGCACCGACGATGAGGCGATGGAGCGCACATTGAGCGGAATTAAGGGCGGTAGCGCCCGGGCGTAAATTGTGGCTCATCCTGATGTGGGCGGTCATGCCAGGGCCGAGGCAGCATAGGCCGAGCTGGAAGCGTTCGGCCTATGCCTGCAATGGCTTGTGTAATCTGAACTGAGTATGCGCCCCCTTGCCGGTTAGGCAAGGGGGCGCTGTTTGTACGGCAGGGGAAGGCAGGCGGCGGCAGGGGAAGGCAGGCGGCGGCGGGCAAGGCAGGGGCAGCCCTACGGAGATGAGGTGTAGATGAGCCGTCCTGTAGTTGTGGCCCAGCGTTGCGCTTCATGGAGGGCGGCAGCTTGTTCTTCGCGTGCCATGTCCGACGCGCAGCGCAACCAGATCCCCGCGCCTCCGGCGGCGCGCCATGCACCCAGAGGGAGCGCCGCGCCGGGTTCGAGATCGAACGCCCAGATTACACCGGCAACGCCGATATATGCTTCCGGATTGCAATTCAGCGACCAGGGCAGAACGAGCCAGAGCCGGGGGCTGACCCGTACCCACGGCGGATCGGGTGCGGGCGCAGTGTACACGGCCACGCGATCGAGATAACCAGGCGTAAAAGGCAGGCTGTTGCGCCAGGCGGTGAGTTCGTCCGGTAGCGGCGGATCGGTGACGCAGTGCAGGTACACGTCGATCACGGTGTACGGGTTGGCCGCGATCATGCCGGCGAGGTGCGCTGTGGCCGTAGGGAGTTCGTGTGCTGCCAACACCAGATCAAGCTGGTTGCCTACCTCCTGAGGTTGGAGCTGTGCAAATGGGGCGTCGGTGTTGGGTGCGAGCGCGGTTTGCCGGGGCGCGGGCATGCCTTCGATGGCGTCGGGATCGAGATCGGCGCCATACTTTAGTTCACGGCGCAAAGTGCGTAGCGCGGCGTAATCCAGTTGGTCGGTAGCGAGCACATAGTACGGCGGGCGATCCTGGTAGGCCATGGCGAACGTGGCAGCTTCGCGGCGCACTGCTGTGCCCGGCAGCACCTGGAGCGTGAAAATATCGTAGGCGCCCAACTGCTCACGGCGCAAGAAGTCGAGCGTTTCGGCCACGCCTGCGCGGTCGTCGGCGGGCAAGCCAAGGATGACATCGAGCAATACCTCGATGCCGGCGGCATACAGTCGGCGCGTCCCGGCGGCCCATTTGCTGAGGTCGGTGCGGCGTTGGCTCGCGCGCAGGGCGGTGAGATTGGCGGTTTGTAGCCCCACTTCAACCACGCGCACATTGGCTGTGTCCAGAGCGGCAACTACCTCGGGCGTCAGGTGTTCGGCGCGTAATTCAGCGTAGAAGGTGAGCTGCTTGTCGGCGTTCAGGTCGGCCAGCGCGTGCATCAGCGGCCAGAACACCGGCACCAGGTTGAGGTTCGCCTCAACAAAATGCACTGTGCGTAGGCCGTGAGTGCGCCCCCAGACGATCTCGGCGAGCAAACGCTCTATGCCAAAGTAGCGGCTCCCAAGGCGCGGCCCCATGTTGCGTCCGTAGAGGCAAAAGCTGCAACTATACGGGCACCAGCGCGATACCTCGACCATGAGCATGCCGTCGGGCGGGGTGTCGTCGAGCAGTCCGCTGAGGTACGGTGAGGGAATGCCGCTCAGATCTTGCAGGGCCACGCGATCCGCCGTGAAGATGAGTTCGCCGGCGGGAGTGCGGTAGGCGAGGCCGGGAATATGGCTGAACGCGGAATGCTGCTCAACGCTGAGCGCTGAGGGCTGAGCGCTGAGGGCTGAGAGCACGGCCGCAAACGTTTGCTCGCCTTCGCCGATCACGGCCAGATCGACGGCAGGATGCGCAAGTACCCAGCTATTGTCGGTTTGAACTTCCGGGCCGCCGACGATCACGCGCAGGTTGGGCAATTGGGCGCGGACGCGGGCGGCGATGTGCAGGCTGCGCTCGCTATTCCAGGTGTAAAGCGAAAGGCCCAGCACATCGGGGGCGTGGGCCACGATTGCGGCAACCAGCGCTGCATCGCCGGCGTGATCGGCGAGCGCACGCGGCAGGATCGCCAGATCGACCCGAGCGGCGAGGCCTTGCGCCGTGGCATAAGCAACCAAATAGCCCGCAGCAAGCGGTGTATTCAGGCCGGGGTTGTTGGGCACCGGCAGTTGGGCAAGCAGAACGCGGAGTCGTTCACTCATACGTATGATTGTAGCGCAAGAGTCAGGAGTCAGGAGTCAGGCGGCTTCCTGCTCAAGGGCTTTACCGCTTTGCGCTTTACCGCTTCACACGTAGCGTGGTAGGATAAGAGACGTGGATCCGCTGCCGCTTTGTGCGGCCTGAAGATGATGTAGTGGGAGCCATGAGTCGACGTTCGAACAAACGCAGCCAACGTGGTGGCAATCAATCAGGTAATCGGAACGCCCCGCCGCCGAAACAGACGCTCAGTCCTACGGAAGAAGCAGCACTGGACGCCGGTATTCAGCCGGCTGTGGCCGATGAGAAGTCCCAACGCACCGCACGCCCGGCCGGGCGCCGCAAGCGCAAACAGCCCAACTGGATTATGATCGCCGCCGTTGTGGGCGGTATTGCGCTGTTGGGCGTGTTCATTATGAATTTGAGCCGCCAGTTTATGGTGGTCGATGGGGTGCAGCGTTATGGCCCATTTGCGGCGAACATTCATGTGGCGAATGAGGTGAACTACCCGCAGACACCGCCCACCGGCGGCGAACATTTGGCCACGTGGCTGAATTGCGGCATCTACAACCGGCCGGTTCAGAACGAACTCGCCGTTCACTCGATGGAGCATGGCGCGGTCTGGATTACTTACCAGCCCGATCTGCCCGCCGATGAAGTGGAGCGGCTGAAGAACCTGGTGCGTGGTCGCACGTACACCCTGCTTTCGCCCTACCCCGATTTGCCGGTGCCGATCGCAGCGAGCGCCTGGGGGGTGCAGCTTACGGCCGATAACGCATCTGACGAGCGGCTGGGGCAGTTTGTCACCAAGTATCGCCAGGGCGCGCAAACCCCTGAGCCGGGTGCGGCGTGTATTGGTGGGCAAGGCGCGCCGGATGAGCGGTAAAGCGGTAAAGCGGTAGAGCGGTGAAGCGGGATAGGGGCGACAGGGGGACAGGGGGAACTGTCAGCCTGCCGCCTGCGTCCTGCCGCCTGCGTCCTGCCGCCTGCCGCCTATTGTCTGAGGAGTACCGGTGCGCTCGTATTTGTTGGTCGCAATTCAATTTCTGTGCCTGGGGTTGCTGCTGATCAGCGGCCCCATTTTGCCGCCGCAGCCGGTGTTGGCGCTACTCGCCGTGGCCGGGTTGTTGCTCGGCGTGTGGGGTGTCCTGGCGATGGGTATCGGACGGGTGCATGTGCTGCCGCACCCGCGCCCCGATGCGCAATTGGTGGCCCGCGGGCCGTACCGGCTCATTCGCCACCCGATGTATAGCGGCCTGCTGGTCTTCGGGTTGGCGCTGGTGCTGGCGGCACCGCTCTGGTGGCGCTGGCTGATCTGGTTGGCGCTGCTGATCGATCTGGTGCTGAAGTTGCGCTATGAAGAAGGCTTGCTTGCGGCGCGCTTCCCGGCTTATGCCGCGTATCAGCAGCGAACATGGCGGTTGGTGCCGTGGGTGTATTAGCCCGATCCAATCCGCAGATGACGCAGATTGCGCAGATTGCCGCACGGACGATAGACAGACGATGAACAATGGACTGTCAGACTGACGGATTGGCAGCGAAGCTTTTCCAGGCTACCGTTAACTCCAACTCCCCGTAGGTAAGCTGATTCGCCCCGCTGTTGCAATAGGCGCGGAATTCTTTGAGCATCATGGCGTCGAGCAGGACGGTGCGGTCGGTGGGGACAACGCCGAGCACCGGCGCAGCGCAGAGCACGATCAGTTTGTGGCGTGCCCGCGTTGCAGCGACGTTGAAGCGGTTGCTGCTCAGCAAAAAGGCTGCCTCGGCCTCGGCGTATTCCGCATCCGCCACGCCATACGAGACGATCACCACATCGCGTTCTTGCCCTTGCAGTTTGTCCACGGTATCGACGACCGGCATGGGGCGCGCTTCGGTGCCGAAGCCGTGCGCAAGCAGCGCCTGACGGATCGCGCTGTTCTGGGCGCGGTGCGGCGCCAGCACGGCCACGCCCTCGGCGGCGAGTGCTGCGGGCGTGTACAACGCACCGGTACGCTCGTCGATCAGCAACTCGGCGAGGCGGGCGACGATGGCGGCGGCGAGTTCGGCTTCGAGCGGGTTGCGTGCCGTGAAGCTACGCGGCGGAATGTAGGTCGCCAGAACGGCAGGCTGATCGGGGAAAAGCAACCGTTCCACAGGATCAGCGGGGCGGAGGGCACGCACCAGCCGCGCTTGCACAGCCGGACGTGCGGCGAAGAACCGCCCGCCGTAGATCGCATCGCGCGGGTAGGCGGTGAGTGGTTCGTTCATGCGGAAGTTCTCTTCCAACTGGAAGATGACCCGTTCCGAACGCGCTTCGCCGGCTGCATCCGCCGTTTCGACCCGCCGGCGCACGGTGGCAAACACCGAGCCGAGCAGGTGCGCCTGCGCTTCCGGGTAGCGTCCGAGGATGATCGGCGGGAGCTGGCGGTCGTCGCCGGCGAGGATGATGTTGGCCTGCGGCGTGCTGGCGGCCAGCGCGATCAAGGCGTCGGGCAGTTTCATCTGCGAAGCTTCATCGATCAGCACCACGTCGAACCACGGGCGCGGCGCACCGCCGGTGTTGTGCATGGCCTTGTAGGTCGCCCAGACGGTGGCGCCGATCACCACACACTGTGCTGCGCGGTCGAGCGCGCGCTCCAGGTCGGCGTCGGGGAGCAGATCGACAGTTGGCCCGCGTTCATCGTCGGCGCTGTGCCCGCCATTGGCGGCAATTTTGGCGATCAGCAGATCTTCGACGCCTAAGCCGTAGCCCGGCGCGATCTGGCCCAGTTTGCGCAGCACATTCACAATCGCGTGGTGAGTAAAGGCGGTGACGAGGATGCGCAGCGGGCGACCGAGTTGGCGGGCGGCGAGGGCGAAGCCGACGAGCACATGGGCGATGGTGTGGGTTTTGCCGGTGCCCGGCGGCCCCCAGACGAGCGTGCAGGGCGCACCGAACACACCGCGCCAGGCCTGCCACTGGCCGGAATTGAGCAGCGCGTCGGGGTTGGCGCCGCTTGCGCTGATCCGGTTGCGGAGGGTCGCTTCCAGCGTGGCCAGATCGGCGATGGGTGCTTGCCAGCCGGTGATGTCGGCGCGCTCGACCAGTTCGAGAATATGCCGGGCGCCCTCAGGCGCGGCGCCAAGGCGCTGGATCAGGTCGATCACGCGGCCTGAGTTCACATCGGTGAAGACTTTGTCGAGCACAAGCGGCTGCGTCAGATCGATCCGCTGGCGTAGTTTGTCGGGTTTCTGCGGGCGGAGGCGCAGGCGCGGCGGGTTGGCCTGGGCGTCCATTTCGACCAGATTGACTTCGAACGCGGCATGCCGCCAGCGCGAGGGGTTGAAGAGTTCGCCGTCCACCTCGCCGAAGAGTTGCTCGGGGGTGGCCTCGACGGTGAGCACCAGATTGCGGTCGCCCACCTCGATCCGCGCATCGCGGCAGGCCGGGTCGAAGCTGAACCAGAGCGTTCCGTCGAGTTCTTCGCGCTCCAAACGTAGATCACGGATGCACTCCAGCTTGGCGGCGCGATCGGCGGCAGGCAGGCTGTGCAGCGCCTTGACGTGCAGTTCGGCGAGGCTGGCTTCGAGCAGCGTGAAGACGCGCAAGGCTGTGGTGCTCGGGAGTTCGAGCGGGTCGAAGGCGGCGTAGAGGCGGAAGGGCTCTTTGCGCAACAGCAAGCGTGCGCCAAAATCCTGTTTGATCCGGCGTAGCACCGAATCGACGGCGCGCAGTTTCATGCGCACGGTACGCTCGATCTCGGCCAGCACTGCGGCGGGGCTGTAGCGGCGCGGCTCGTCGATGTACTCGTTCCCGTCCCAGACATCGTGGATGCGCTCGAAGGCAACCTGATTCGAGAAGTCCCAGCCGAAGCCGCGGCGCGGAAAGAAGGCGCTGCCGCGTTCCGCGCCGGCGGCGTTGCGCGGGCGGAACAGATCGGCGACGCGGCGCAGTTCGAAGCTGTAGGGCACCGGCAGCGCGACAAGTTGGCGTAATGCCTGCACAACGACTGTGCCGGGGATGCTGCGGAAGGTGTCGGCGTCTTGCAGCACTGATTCGGGTGGGAAAAGCCGGATCAGGTTGGTGAGTTCGACGAGCAGTTCGGGCGGTTCGGGGGCGAGCAGATGGCGCTCGACGAGGGCGCGCAGGGCGTTGAGGTCGAGGTTATCGTAGAGGTAGAAGTGCAAGCTTTGCTGCTGTTGCCAGCGCGTTGAACCCACACTGCGGATCACCTCTTTGCGGGCTTCCTTGGCCAGTTTGATCGCGTCGCTGCGCCGGTCGCGCTCTTCGCGCAGGGCCGCGCCGCCGGGGCGACTAGCCACGATGCGCGGGTATTCGGCTTTGTGCTGCGCAAAATGCTCTTCAGCCGCGATCACTGCGGCCTGCGCCGCCTGGACAGCCGGGTCGTCTTCGACGGGCGGTAGGGCGCGGTTGGCGGCATCAACCTGGGCCAGCAGCGCGTTGAGGGTTTGCAGGAAGGGCAGCAGGATGCTTACCTCGTCGCCTCGGCTGGTGGCGATGAAGACATGTTCTGTTTCCGCCTGGTCAGACGAGCGCTCCGCGCCGCCTGACCAGGCGACTATCTTTAACCCCAAGGCAAACACGGTGCCGGTGACGGCGTCTTGCTCGGCGGAGATGATCACGCGGATGCTTTCGAAGCGCGGCATGAGCAGCGTGCCGGCGGCAAGCGAGCGGGGTGCGCCGTCGGCGAGGGCGTGCGCGGTGGCGATGTAGCGCTCCAGGTTGAGTTGCAGATCGTGGCCGGCGCCGCGCAGTGAGGCCAGCAGGTCGGCATCGGCGGTGGGCGTGAGCGCGGCGAGATCGCGGTGGGAGTTGATGCCGGCGGCGCGCAGGCGGCGCTTTGATTCGGAACTGATATAGGCGATGCGCGAGAGATCGTGGCCGGCCTCGGCTTCGTTGCGGCAGTAGGCGCCATACACGCAGACTGAGCAGCCTTCGTTGAAGTGAAAATGGGCGTCGGCGGCGGGCGTGGCGAGCAGCGCGGGCACCTGGTGGCGCAGAAAATCGGCCACGGCCATGCGATAGGGCGCGAGTTCGAACTCCTCGATGCCCTTGTAGGAGCGGATTATGCCGTGTTCGGTATCGACGCTGAAGCCGGGCGGGCCGAGTACGGCGAGGGCAGTTTCGAGCAGCAGTGTATAGAACGCCACCTGAATAAAATGTTCGTGGCGGGCTTCCTGGCTGGCCTTGAAATCCCAGATGCGGAGCGCCTTGGGGAGCGCCCTGCGACTAAAGTCGCGGGCGTTTAGGTTGGGGCCGGCAGCGCGGCTGAAGCCGCTACTGCCGGCGGGGTCGGCGGGGGTGCTACCGGCGCTGAAGCCGCTA
>JBBRUG010000258.1:0-8879 GCA_038247995.1 Chloroflexales bacterium
CCGACCGCCGACCGCCGACCGCCGACCGCCGACCGCCGACCGCCGACCGCCGATGGACGACCGCCGACGGGCGACGGACGCGGGCGACGGACGCGGAACGTACGGCCGACGCAGCGCTCCCAGATGAGTCCTTGAGCCCGCATCGAATCCGCAGGTGGCGCCGCTTCGGCCTTACCCCGACAGGCGATGGACGACGGGCGCTGGGCAATGGTTCACGGATAGGTGTACAGATCTACCAGGGCCCCAGATGCGTCGCGTAGAGTTGCCGTATCGCCGGTGTTGTTCCATACCGCCTGCGCACGACCCCAATAGAGGTTTTCCGCATCATCGACGCCTACCCGTACCCAGAGCCGTACTTCCGCGCCGGCGGCCAGTGTGAAGACCGGGAAAGTGTAGGTAGTATTCGTCGCGTCGTTGAGCGTCCAGCCGGTAAGCTCAGTGGCGCTACCACCTGGATTGCGCAGCAGCAGATACTCGCCGGCTACAGCATCGCCCGGCGGATCGTACTCGATGAAGGCAATCTGAACCGCCGCAGGCGTCGGATCAGGGGTAGGGGTTGGCAGTGGCGTAGGAACGGGATCGGGCGTTGGCAGAGGATCGGGTTCGGCAGCGCGGGCCTGCTGGAGCGGGAGGTACACGCGCACGCAACCTGGGCCGGAGGATTTTACCGTTTCGGCAACACCGGCCGGCAGGGCGCTGAACAGGCTCAGCCCGGTGAGCGACTCGATGCATGTGACGCTCACTTGGTAGCGCGCCCAGCCCGATCCAACACTGTTGAGGTTGGGAATGCTTACCGCAATCGCTGTCGCTGCGGTGGCCTGGGCCGGATCGCTGACGCCGGGCGGTAGCACGAGGATAGCCTTCCACATGTACCCCGGCACGGCCACATTGCCGTCGGCGATTGTGAAGCGCGTGCCCTCGCCGCCGGCCACGATATAGAGCGTACTACCGTCTGCGGTGAGCGTGCGACCGTACGCTTCAAGCTGCGCCCAGACGCCGCGATTGTTCGTGGGCGCCTGCGGCACAATATTGGTCATGAAGAAGGTGGCGCAATTGTCTTCCTGGGTGGCCTTGCGATCCTCCGAGGGCACCATGTGGCCGCGATCAAAGCCGGAGTTGGTATAGTCGGCCGAACGGACGCGATACCATCCTTCGGGGAGCGTGCGGTCGGGCTGAAAGCCAGGCAGGGGCGGATTCTGGCCCGACGCATCGCAGCGCGGCAAGGGCGGATCGTTCCGATCGAGGTCGGCCGTGGTGAGCCGCCAACTCACCCAATTCGGCGTACCGCGATCACGGTCATAGCTCAGCGCGTACTGGTCGCGGATGAGTAAATAGTTATCCGGCAGATTAAGATCGCTCTGGGCGTCGCTCGGATTGCCCGCCGCGAGGTGAATGCTTACTGGTTGGGCGCGGAGCGGCATGACGCCCAGGAGCAAGGCGAGCGTCATCAGGAGCATGATCAGTGGTCGAGTGCGGGATTGTTTCATGGGGTGTGGGCTCAATCGCGCCCTAATGATGATTAAGCGCAACGCGCCCTGAAGGGCGCTACTCAGTAGGGGGCGCTGCTGGCGGGCTGAAGCCCTGGCCGCCAACCGCCAACCGCCAACCGCCAACCGCCAACCGCCTGCCGCCAACCGCCAACCGCCAACCGCCAACCGCCAACCGCCTGCCGCCAACCGCCAACCGCCAACCGCTTCTCACGTCTCGCCCGCTCGCCCGCCCGCTTTCCCGCTTCTCACGTCTCGACCAGCAGGCTGCGCAGGCCGATCACGGCGTCGTTGACGCGCCCCAGGATCAGCACAATGATTTCAATCTCGCCTACGCGATAAACCTGCGGCGTTTCCAGGCGCGCCAGCACCAGATCGCGCAACTCGGCAAAACGTACGGCGCGCGCGAGCTCGGCAGCATCGTTCCATTCATAGGTGGCGGCTTGCGGCGCGAAAAAGTCGGCTACGCTGAGCGTCGTGACGAGTGTGTCGGGCGGTAAACCCAGCGCAAGCAGCAACTCTTCAGGCGCCGGCAAATCGGCGCCGGGCCACGTATACGGGGTGAGCGGCGCGTCGGTCTCGCTCGTCACCAAAAGGCCGTCGGCGGCAGCGGCGAGTTCGGCGCGAATGGCGTCGGCTTCCGTTTCCGCCTCCGTCGGCGCGGTCGTCTGGGCGTCGGCTTCCGTTTCCGCCTCCGCCTCGGTCGGCGCGGTCGTCTGGGCGTCGGCTTCCGTTTCCGCCTCCGTCGGCCAGATCGTCTTGTGCGGCGTGAATTTGCCGTCGCGGAAGCTTGCGCCTTCGATGCCCCAGCTCCACGACACTAGCGGGCGGACGATCAAATAGTCGCCGGGGCCAAATTGGCCTTCACCCGCAAATGTTTCGGCAACGGCGTGGATCTTGATCCCTCGCGGCGTCCAGGGTTGCACGCTGGCCAGGTCGTCGAGGATCAGCGACACTTTGGTGTTGCCCGCAGCAACATTGCGGTATTTGCGCGACTGAGCGAGTTTGTTGCCGCCAATCCGAAATGCGTCGCCGGTGAAAACAAAACCAACCGCATCGACATCGGGTTGGCCGTCGGCGGCGACGGTGGCCAAGCGCAGCAGACGTTGCGCTTTGATGAAGGCCAGTTCATGCTCGGTAAACATTCAGGACGCTCCTTCCGGTTTGGCGGCGAAGGCCCACCGCAGCGCCGCAAGCAGGTCGGGCCAGGCTTGCGTACCAGGACTGGTCAGTTCAAAATGGCCGGCATCGGCAATCGTTGTCAGCGCCGCAGTATCGCCCGCAGCCTGGGCAGCGGCCACGAACGCAGCAACATACGGCGCAGGCACAATCGGGTCGGCGCTGCCGACGAGTTGGATGTGCGGCGTGCCAAGCGGTAGGCGCGCAGCAGGCGAGGCTTCGGCGTAGCGTTCCGGGCGTTGGCCCACCAGTTCCGGCACGGCGCCGCCGCAGAGATCCTGTTCGGCGGCCGCCGCCAGATCGCCTAGCGCCGCCAGGCCGATAACAGCGCGCAAATGCAGCGGATCAGCTCCGGCGATCAGACTACCCGCCGGCAAACCGGGGCGCGCCGCGAGCCAGAGCGCCAGGTGCCCGCCGGCCGAGTGACCCAGCGCAACAACCTGATCCAGGTTCAGGTTGTACTGTTCGGCAACCTCACGCAAATGATCGGCGCCGGCAGCTACATCAACAAAAGTCATCGGCCAGCCGCCAGACGCGCCAAGGCGGCGGTACTCCAGGCTATACACAGCGTAGCCTTCAGCGCGTAACGCAGCGGCGAGCGGGCCGAGCGGCGCGAGGTCGAAACGATCGCGCCAGCAGCCGCCGTGAATCAGCAGGATCACCGGATGGGGGCCAGGGCCGGCAGGCAGGTAGAGATCGGCGAACTGATCGGGAAGCGGGCCATACGGTAGGCGGGCGTCGGCGGGAACGGCAGGAGCGGCGAGATAATCATCGACCGTGAGCAATGGCGGCATGGGCGCTCTCGGGAAATCAAGTGCAACGGTGCAGCCCACAAGCAGGGCCAGGCATCCAAACAAGTGGGCAAGCCGGCGCAGAATCAGCATTATGGGATATAGTTTATCATAAGCGCGCAGGCAAGCGTTATGAGCGGAGCCACTATGTCGTTAACGAGCAGCGCCTACACGATCCTTCTGGCGCGGTATATTTACCACACCTATCAGCATCGGGGCATTGCGATCTACCGCGAAGTGTTCGTCGGTAAGTCGATCATCGGTAAGAACCGGCGCGTCGATCTGCTGCTGGTCTGCGAAGCGTCGCAACAAGCCTACGCCATCGAATGCAAGTATCAGGCGACACAGGGCACCGCCGACGAGAAGATCCCGTATGCCCTGGAAGATATTCAGGCGTTGCGCATGCCCGGCTGCATCGTCTACGCCGGCGCGGGCTGGTCGGAGGGGGTGCTGCATATGCTGCGCGCCTCACCATTTGCCGCCTACAGCCTGCCGGGCGAGGCGTTGCGCCCCGGTGAAGCGACGCGCGAACTTGATCATCTGCTGGCAATGAATTTCGGCTGGTGGGACATTCTCACCAACGGCAAGCAGCCCTTTGTCGATACATCGCCGCACCGGATTGCCTGGTAGCGTTACCCCAAACCCTTTCCAAACCCCACTTGTTAGTTGCGCTGCTATGATTGGCAAGGGCTTGTACTGAACGCAAGCTAGCTTACCCTGCGGCTCGCCCAATCGATCAGTGTTGGGTTGTTTACTGGTATTATCTTTGTCGGGGTTCGGCTGCGCACACTCGTTCGTGAACGCAGCAGTACAGTCTCGTCTAAGTAAGGAAACCTGAGCATGAACTGGCTGCTTATTCTCGCAATGCTCGTCGGCGGCTTGGTCCTACTCGTTGCCGGCGGCGAATTACTTGTGCGCGGAGCTTCGCGGGTTGCGGCGGCATTCGGCATTGCCCCCCTGGTGATCGGTCTGACTGTCGTTGCTTTTGGCACAAGTGCGCCTGAACTGGTGGTTAGCATCCAGGCCGGTCTTGCGGGTAACCCCGATATTGCGCTGGGCAATGTGGTCGGCTCGAATATCTTTAACATCCTGTTTATTCTGGGCATCTGCGCGCTCATCCTGCCGCTGACGGTTTCACGGCAACTAGTGCGCCGCGAAGTGCCGCTTATGATCGGCGCGTCGTTTTTGCTCCTGCTCCTGGCGCTCGATAACCGCATTAGCCTGCTCGACGGCATGGTGCTCTTCGGCGGCGCGATCAGCTACACGGCATGGTCGGTGATCCAGAGCCGCAAAGAAACTGCCGCCGCAAAAGACACTGATGAACCCGTAACCGTTGATGTCATTGCCGGGAAGAGTCCGCTCTGGTTGGGCGGCGCCGTGGCAATCCTTGGTGTGGCGCTCCTTGGCGGGGGGCTGGGCTGGTTCAACCTGACCACGGCCGGCTTGCTCACCGGGGGCGCGCTGTTGTTCATCAGCGGTTCGCTCTTCGGCAACGGCGGCACGACCCGCGTCGGCGATATTCTGCATCAGGCCGGGTTGATCGTTGTTGGTCTGGGCGGGTTGGTGCTCGGCGCAGATTACTTAATCAACGCGGCGACGACAATTGCGCGGGCCGTTGGCGTAAGCGACTTGATCATCGGCCTGACAATTGTGGCTGCCGGCACATCACTGCCCGAAGTCGCCACCTCGATCATTGCGACGATCCGTAAAGAGCGCGACATTGCGATCGGCAATGTGATTGGCTCGAATATTTTTAACATTCTCAGCATTTTGGGCTTGGCGGCGATCATCACCCCAGGCGGGTTGGGCGTTAATCCCGCGATCGTTAGCTTCGACCTGCCGGTCATGATCGCCGTCGCTGTCGCCTGCCTGCCGATCTTCTTTACCGGCTTTACCATCGCGCGCTGGGAAGGGTTGCTCTTCCTGGGAAGTTATGTTGCCTATACCACTTTGCTCATTCTTACCACTACCGGCAATCCGGCGCTGATGCCCTTCACTAGTGCGCTGATGCTTATTTTGCCCCTGGTCGCGGCCACGCTGATCTGGACGAGTGTGCAGGCGCTGCGCCGGGGACAGGCCGGGGACAGGTAGATTAACGTGTGGGCGCGTCGTGACGCGCCCTAACACCACCGAGCAACCCAGCAAGCGCGGCTTCAGTAACGCGAACCAGATCGACGGCGGCGGGGTCGAGCATCCAGAGCAGTGTTAGCCCTTCGTAGAGCGCCACAAGCGCAGTGGCCAACTCCGCCGGGCGCAAAGCGAACTGCTCACCTTGCGCTGTTGCAGCTTCAACCAGCCCCACGAGTTCGCTGCGGTAGCGCGCGTAGTAGTCGCGTAACACCTGGCGTACGGCGTCCTGACGCGCGGCGACGGCAAAGAACTCGTACCCAATCGCCAGATACGCCGCATCGGCGGTAAGCTCGGTAATGCGCCGGCTACTCCACATGCTCAGGCGGGAGCGCAGCCTGCCGGGCTCGTCACGTAACGCCGCCAGATCGGCAAAAGCGTCGGCAAAGTAGTGCTGAAGTAACGCGCCGATCACTTCATCTTTGCTTGCAAAGTAGAGGTATAGCGTCGCCTTGGAAAGCCCCGCCGCCTGGGCTATATCTTCCATGCGCGTCGGCCCAAAGCCACTCCTGCTGAAGACCGTGCGGGCAGCTTGAAGGATCTGCGGGATGCGCTCGGCGCGCACATCAGGGCGTGGCGACATGCTCATCCGTCCATGTTTCAGACACCTGTGCTTCGTGCGCGGGGCGGTAGGGCGCCTCTTTGAGCAGGTGGGCGACAAGCAGCTTGAGGAAGAAGACCGGCAGCACCCAGGCGAGTTCAGGCAGCGGCGCCAATAGCAGATTGAGTAACAACGCGCCGACATAGGCCATCAGGGCTACCGGACGCTGCAGGTAGAGCGGTACGAACACAATTATGAACGTGACGGCGATCAAGTAGAGATAGCTCAGCAACGCAAACGACCAGCCAAGCGCCGGAAAGAGCCAGACCAGCACAGCCAGATGGACGCCATGCGGCAGGACGAACGCGAGATGCTGCGGCCAACGCTGGCCTTCGCGATGGTACCATCGCTTGGACGTTGAGGTTGCGTTGGTGATGATACCACCGCTCAGATCAAAGGCCAGCAGCGCCAACACGCCGAGTTGGAGCATTGTCAACGGCGTTGTAGCTGCTCGAACCGCAACTGCCAGCAGCGCAACCGCCAGCCCAACTGCGCCCACGAGTTGCAGCCAGAGCTCGGCTCGCGTCGCCCCTGGCCCAATGAGCCGATCCCACGCGCCGTTCCAGCCGGTGCGCGGCGGCGGTGGATTCCATCTGATCTCCATAGTAACACTCCCAGATAAATAATAACCGACCGGTCAGTTATTATTGTAATGGACGACGTGGGGCGAGTCAAATCGCCCCGACCCGATCCAGCCTCAATGCTCGTAAGGAATGACCGGCAACAAGATCTGCGAGGCGTGTGCTGCGTCACAGAAGACGCTATTATCAGCCGGTTGGCTATACGTGTGGCGCCCGATTGGCTCGCCGGTATTTGGGTTGAGATCGAAGCGCGGGAAGTTGCTGCTTGAGATGTCGAGCCGGATCCGGTGGCCGGCTTTAAACAGGTTGCTCGTCGGAGGCAGCGTGATCGTAACAGCGTAGACTTGCCCCGGCTCCATCAACTCCTCGTGCTCGAAGCTGGTGCGATACCGACAGCGCATGATCCCATCGACGAGGTACATATGGTAGCCGGCGGGGTAATCGGCGTTCGGCGGGTAGACGTCGATCAGCTTGGCGGTAACATCCGTGTCGGGCGCTGATGAGGCGACATAGAGCTGCACGCTAATCGGCCCGGTGACTTCGACGTCGGCGGCTAACGGCTCGGTCTGAAACACCAGTACGTCGGAGCGCATGTTCAGCGGCAGGTAGGGCGGCTCGGCGCCGACCATGCCCGGCGCGGGCTGCTGATGCTGCGGCCCATCGGGAACAATGCTGCGCATGAGCGTCCAGGGCGGCAAATAGCGCACCCAGAACGGATCGAGACCGCCCTCCGGGGCAACGAACTCGAAGAAGCCCGTCACCGGGCCGCCAACCGTCGGCACGGGATGGGCCGGGTTGTAGCGGAACCGGGCGGGCGGGGCGGATGCGTTCGACGGTTGCGTGTCTAGGCCACCGCCGGGCTGAAGATAGAATGGCGTCGGCACGGCGCGAGCGAGGGGCCATTCCTGCTCTGCGCGCCAGCGCCCGCCGTGATCGAGCTTACCGCCCGCCGTACGCCGCCCGCTGCCGCCGCCCATCACAAAGATCTGCACCGGCGCATCGTGCTCAACACCGGTCGGCTCGTCGCGCAGCCAGCGCGCAAACCAGCGCAACTGCTCGGCGTTAAAACGGCTAAAGCCCCAGACGGCCGCCGGCCCGAAATCGACATCGTTGGCGACAGAGGTTGCACCCTCGATGCGAATGCCCATATGCGTCCACGGCCCCATGATCAGCCGCTGCGTGCTCTGGTTCTGCGCCGCCATAGCGCTATAGTGGCCGGTGGTGGCACTAGAATAGGGGTCGAACCAGCCGCCGGTAAAGGTACCTGGGATGTCGGCGTGACGCGCAAACTGGCGCTCGAAGTCGTTGAACTCTGCCGCCCAGAACTCGTCGCAGGCGCCCCGCGTATAGTAATCGAAGAGTGTTTGCTCTAATTCTGGAATAGCACTGAGCGGCGTATGGCCGGGCTTGAATGGCGTAGCATACACCAGTTCGCGCATACGCCCCATTGCGGCAAAGATCGCGGCGCGCAACTGCGGATCCGCGAGGGCCTGCGGCGAATCCTGGGCGTGCAGGAAGAGCGCGCCGAACATGTGCAACTGCATCGCGCCGCCCCAACGCACTTGATGGGCGTAGCTGTTGGTGGGCGCCACATCGGGCCAGATCGCGGTGAGGTGCGGTGGGGAATAGAGCGCGGCGTGGGTCTGCACCAGGCCCGGGTGTGAACTCCCGACCATACCGACCCGCCCATTTGACCAGGGCTGCGCAGCGATCCATTCAATTGTGTCGTAGCCATCGGCGCCTTCGTGGGGGTTAGCGGTATGGCGGTACTGGCCGACGCCCTCGGACGTGTAGCGTCCGCGGAGATCTTGCTGCACCGTAACAAAACCCTGGGGCGTGAAGAACTCGGCGATGGTGGACACATAGCGCTGGGCGGCTTTGTCGTACGAGGTTCGCAGCAGGATCGTTGGGAAGCGTCCGGGCAGCGCTTCGCCATTCTGGGCCGGACGGTAGATGTCGGCGGCAAGGCGCACTCCATCACGCATAGCGATCATTACGTCCTTGGCGATCACGATGCCGTGAAGCTTGCTGACTGACACGTAGATCTCCTCTACTCATCCGCAGATTACACGAATTTGAATCCCGCCTGCCGCCTGATTTCAGAACCGCGTCG
>JBBRUG010000259.1:0-8823 GCA_038247995.1 Chloroflexales bacterium
AACGTGGTGATGGGCGTGGAGCTCATCGTGCCGGTGGCGATCGAGGACGGCTTGCGCTTCGCTATTCGCGAAGGCGGTCGTACCGTCGGCGCCGGTGTGGTCACCAAGATCCTGGATTAAGCGACTGGCCGGGCGGGTTCGGGGGGCCAGGTTCCCCGAACCTCTCGCAGATATAGAGAAACGCGATGGCCGTGGTCAAAGATACTAAAGAGCAGCAGGAAAATCCAGTCGCCCGTAGAGTCCGCGAGACGCGGAGTGAACTGCGGAAGGTTGTTTGGCCGACACGCGAAGAAACGATCCGCCTGACTGGAGTAGTGATCGCCATTTCGATTGTGATTGGCTTACTGCTCTTTTCTGCCGACGCGATCTTTTCGGCCCTGTATCTTGCGCTCGTGAATTTCGTTTCGTAGGTGATTGATCTGTACGAGGGCTGCCGTGACTGAGCAAGATAATCAGGTCGTCGAAGAAAAAGCCGACGATCGGCACTGGTACGTGATCCATACGTACTCGGGCTACGAAAACAAGGTCAAGCAGAACCTTGAACACCGCATCGACTCGATGGAGATGCGGGATCAGATCTTTCGTGTGATCGTGCCTACCGAAGAAGAGATCGAGATCAAGAACGGGCAGCGACGCACAGTCAACAAAAAGATCTATCCTGGGTATGTGCTGGTGCAAATGCGCCTGACCGATGACTCGTGGTATGTTGTGCGCAATACGCCCGGCGTAACAAGCTTCGTCGGCCATGGTAATAAGCCGACACCGCTTGAGGACGACGAAGTCAAGACGATTCTGAAGCAGATGGAAGGCGAAGCGCCAAAGGTACGCGTCAGCTACCAGAAGGGCCAGGCCGTCAAGATTATCGACGGGCCGTTCACCGACTTTGAAGGGATCGTCGATGCGATCGACCACGAACGTGGCCGTGTGCGCGTCCTGGTCTCCTTTTTCGGACGGGAAGCACCTGTCGAATTGGACTTTCTGCAAGTTACGCGATTGATTGAATAACGTACACTACGCAACCTCGCAGTGTTACGTGCTGGGGGCCACTGGCCCTTGCATCTATGTTGAACACCTCGCCGCTCAGGCTATGCATTGAGCAAATGAGGGAGGGATAGCGCCCAGGAATGACCTGGAGCGCCCCGCACAGAGGAGTAAAACGGTGGCGAAGAAACTTGTCGCAGTCGTGAAACTGCAACTGCCGGCCGGTAAGGCTACGCCGGCACCGCCCGTTGGTCCGGCGCTGGGTCAGTACGGTATCAACATCATGGGCTTTGTGAAGGAATACAACGAGAAGTCGTCCTCGATGGCCGGCAGCGTTGTGCCCGTTGAAGTAACGATCTTCAGCGACCGCTCCTTCACTGTCAAGCTGCTCACTCCGCCCGCCTCAGACCTGCTGAAGAAGATGGCCGGCGCGCAAAAGGGTTCGGGGACGCCAAATCGTGCCTCCGCCGGCTCAATCACCAAGTCGCAGTTGCGTCAGATCGCGCACCAGAAGATGCAGGATATGAACGCGCTGGATGTTGAGGGCGCCGAGAAGATTATCTCCGGCACTGCCCGCAGCATGGGCATCAAGATCGTCGATTAACGCATCGACACGCCATCGGCGCGCCCTACAGTGTGGGAGAGCCATCGGCTCGTTTGAACCACCAGGAGTATTGTAATGGCAAAGCACGGTAAGCAGTATCGCGCGGCGGCTGAGAAGGTTGATCAGGAGCAGTTCTATTCGCCGGAAGAGGCAATTGCGCTGGTCAAAGAGACCTCGTTTGTGAAGTTCGATGCGACGGTCGAAGTCCATCTGCGGCTCGGCATCGACCCGCGCCACGCTGATCAGAATATTCGCACCACAGTGGCATTGCCCCACGGTACAGGTAAGTCGGTACGTGTGCTGGTCTTTGCCCAGGGTGAGGCGGTTCAGGCCGCGCTGGGCGCCGGCGCCGATTTTGCCGGTAACGATGATATTATTGCGAAGATCGACAAAGAGAACTTCTTCGACTTTGATATTGCGATCGCCACCCCGGATATGATGGGTAAGGTCGGTCGGATCGGTCGTAAGCTTGGCCCGCGTGGCCTGATGCCGAACCCAAAGAGTGGCACGATCGTGCCAGCAGAAGATCTGCCGAATACCATTCGTGAAGTGCGCGGCGGTCGTGTCGAGTTCCGTAACGACAAGACCGGCATTCTGCACATTGCGATCGGGAAGGTGAGCTTCACCCCCGAGCAGATCCAGGAAAACTTTTTGGCGCTGATGGAGGCGGTCAAGGCGGTCAAGCCGAGTGGCGCTAAAGGCACGTATATTCGCACAGTGACGCTAACCAGCACGATGGGGCCGGGCATTCCGGTGAACCCGACGTTGGCGCAGTCGCTAACTATGGTATAATCCGTCGCGGTCAGGCGTAGGTCTGGCCGCAACTAATTACATACTACCCTAGACAGCTTGGTGAGCGCACTTGTGCTCTGAAAGGCTCCCGGAGCCGCCAGCCGAGGTAATTAAGCGCTACCGGCAAGGTATTTCTGGTTGTGCTTTTTACAGGCCATTGGTCTGTTCTCGGTCGTCGTGTCTAGGACACTGACGACCGTTTTTTATTGGGTATGAGAGGAGGTGAAGAGATGCCAACCCAACGTAAAATCGACATGGTGGGCGAACTGACCGACAAGATGGAGCGCATGCAGCTTGCCATTGTCGCCGATTATCGCGGTTTGAGTATGGCGGAACTGACAGCACTGCGCACAAAACTGCGTGAAAAGGGTGCTGAACTTATTGTGGCGAAGAATACACTTCTCCGCCTTGCAGCGCGCAACACAGGCAATGAAACGATCGAAGAGTTCCTTGAAGGTCCGACTGCGGTAACCTTTGCATATGACGATATCTCGCAAGTGGCGAAGGTGCTGCTCGATCACACGAAGGCTCCAGGTAAGACGCTCAATATTCGTGGCGGCCTCCTCGGTAAGACGCCCCTCGCCGCGGAAGGCCTGGAAGCGGTAACGAAACTGCCTTCGCGTGAGCAGGCTCTGGCGATGATTGTCGGCGGCGTAGCAGCACCGGTCAGCGGTGTCGTGGGCGTGATCAACGCGACGATTACGAATGTCGCTTATGTGATCCAGGCCCGGATCGATCAGCTTGGCGGCGAACAGCCGGCAGCGTAGCGCTAATTGCTAGCCGATCGGCTAGCTGAATGTAAGGCATAGCAGCGGAGGCGTGGCCTCCAGGTATAGCACAATAAGGAGCTGAGAGAGTTATGGCAAGCGATAAGGTTAATAACATCATCGAGACGATCGAGACGCTCAACGTTCTCGAACTGGTTGAACTGAAGAAGACGATGGAAGACAAATGGGGCGTGACGGCTGCCGCTCCGATGATGGCCATGGGCGCAATGCCGATGATGGGTGGCGCTGATGCCGGCGCTGCACCGGCGGCCGTTGAAGAGAAGACTGAGTTTGACGTGGTGCTCAAGGACGTTGGCCCCAACAAGATCCAGGTGATTAAGGTTGTGCGTGAGCTCACCAGCCTGGGCCTGAAGGAGGCCAAGGATCTGGTTGAGGCTGCACCGAAGCCCGTCAAGGAAGCCGTCAGCAAGGAAGAGGCTGAGGCGGCCAAGGCGAAACTGGCCGAAGTCGGCGCAACTGCCGATATTGCGTAAGGATGCAGGCGGTAGGCTCCCGGAGGTCGCCACCCGAATCGGGTGGCACCACCTGGCATACCGGTAACTCCAGGGCGTTCTGCTCGTGTATGCGAGCAGAACGCCCTTTTAGAGCACTGAGCAGCATGACTGAGCCGCTGCGGCCACTGAACCGGGTAGCGCGCTGCGCTCGCGCCTGGTTGTGCAGGCTCAATCGATCTGAGCAATGCTGTAGATGCTATTTGCGAGTTTGCGCAGCTCAGTTAAATCATGCAGCGCTTGGCGCTCTGACAAGCTAAAGCCTGTTTCCTGCCCCTTGCCTCCTCCTTCCTGCTTCCCGCCGCCTCCCGCTTCCTGCCATTGGCGTATTTCCGCAGAGTGCGCTACCATCTAGATTATGGAGCATACGTCCTTACGCATTCCCCGTGCCTTCACCGCACTCGAAGCCTTTCCGGCGCTGCGCGCTTCTGTGGCCACAAGCCTGGAACGACAATCGGCCCGCGTTGCGGCTGCCCTGGCACGCTTTCAGGAACGGCCCGAGCCCTTCAAGGCACTGGAAAAAGCCCTAAATAATCCTGCGGGCGGCCTGGTGGCGCTGGTCGGCGCACCCGGCAGCGGAGTAACCAGCCTCCTAGCCAACCTCGCCGCAACCCTGCCGGCGCCACTCTGGCTGAGCGCCGACGACGCCGGGTTGGGCGCACGCGCGTTGTATGCGCAAATCCTGGCGCTACATCGGCCCGGTGTGCCCTTAACCGACCCGGCGGCAGTGACCGATCCGCTTACAGTTGAGCGCCTGTTACATGATGCAGCTGCGGCCCGTAGCAGTTCTCGCCCGATTGTGTTGTTAATCGATGCGCCTGAACCGGAGCAACGCCCACTCCCGCCGGCCCTGCCAGCCGATCTCCCGCCTGGCGTCACGCTCCTGTATGGCTGTACACCTGCCGACGCACTACCCTACCCGGCGCGTTCGATCATCGCACTCGCCGATTTCGCTGCCGAGCCGACTGCTCAACAGCGGGCGCTTCAGGCGCTCGGATGCCCGCCTGAGCATGCTGAAGCAATAATCGCCGCCGCGCAAGGCAATTTTCTTTACCTCGAACTGGCCGTTCATGCGCTGACGGCCGGCACGCTCGACCCGGCGCAGTTGCCAAGCGGGCTTGAGGGCTTGTTGGCAGCCTGGTGGGCCGATCGCACAACCGTTGAGCAGCGCCTGGCCTTGTTGCTCACGGCTGCCGGCGAACCGCTACCGCTGCCGTTCATTGCCGAATTGCTTGCCGATGACCCGGCGCCGACGCTGGCGCACTGGGAGAGTCTGGGGCTGATCGACCTGACGCTCCAGACCACGCCGAGCGCTGAGCGACCACGCCCAACAATCCGCGCTGCTTTCAGTCATAGCGCGCCGCGGCGCTGGGTCAACGCAACCCAGGACGCTGATCTGGAGCAGATCCACGGTGAACTGGCGGCAGTCGGCTTTGCGCGCCGGGGCGAGCGGGCACCGGATCAACCAGCGACGGCAAACTACCTGCGGCGCCAGGTGGCGCGCCACGCAGCGCTTGGCCCAGAGCCAATCCGCACCACGCAGTTACCCCAGGTTGCCACGCGGGCGTGGGTAAACGATCACGAACGACGCACAACCCTCGAAGCCGCCTTTTACGATGTCGCGTGGGAACTGCGCACAGCCGTCCAGTCGAACAACGATCTCGGGCGGACGGTGCTCGCGGCGGCGCTGGCCGGCACGCTGGCCACCCGGGCCCGCACGCTCAGCCCCGCTGCGGCGGTTGAGGCGCTGGTGAGCGGATTGGAGCGCAGCGGGCGCGAAGCGGCGCTCAAGCGGGTGCTTGATGTTGTTGAGCGTCTGCCCGACGGGAGCGACAAGGCGCTGATCCTGCGCCGACTGGGCGAGGCCTGCTATGAAGCCCGTATGCGTCGGTCGGCAATGCGCCTGCTTTCCCGCGCACTTGATCTAGAAGCCAACCCGACGTCGCGGGCCTGGCGCGATCAACGTGAGCAATTACTGGCCGCCCTCGCGGGAACGGCGCTCGCCCATGGTGCGATCGACATCGCACTGACGATTGCCGAGCAGATTGAGCATCTGGAACGGCGCGCCGTTGTGGAAACGCAGGCCGCCCGACGCTTACTGGCGGACGGCGATCGCGCGCGGGCGCAGCGGGTGGCGCGGAGCATTCTGCACGAAAGCATGGGCGCATGGGCGCGGGCCGAGGTAGCGGTAGCGTTGTTGCGCGCCGACGACCAACGCGGCGCGCTGATGCTTGACGAGATCGAAAATGAAACGGCGGTGGCCTGGGCGCAGATTGAACTGGCCTGCGATGCTGCGACGCACGATCATACGGCAGCCCGCGCGCGGATCGATAGCTTGAGCAACCCCGGCCAGCACGATCGTGGATTGGCGCGGCTGGCTCTGGCGCAAGCCCAGGCCGGCGCCGAAACTGAAGCGCTCCATACGGCTGCGGATATTCAGGCGGCTGATGTGCGCCTGACGGCCTTGATCGATCTGCGTCAGATGCTCGCCGGAGACGCCTCGCTCGCAGCGCTGAATCAGGCCGCCGCAAACCTGGATGCTTTAAACCCCGATGATCGGGCACCATTGCTGGCGGCGCTTGCCGCCGCCTTTGCCGCCCTCGGCCAGACTGGGCAGGCGCTGAGCCTGGTACTCGAACTGCCTGAGGGCGAAGAGCGCGATCGGGCGCGCGCGCGTACGGCGGTAGCGCTTACGCGGCGCGGCGATTATATGGCGGCACTGCACATCCTCGACGTGCTGAATGATGAAGACGAGCGCGATTGGGCGCGCGACGAAATTGTGCGGCTCCTCGCCGCCGATGGCTTATGGGACGAAGCGCTGACCCTGATCAACGCGATCGCGACCCCTGAACAGCGGGCGCGGACCAACGCCGATCTGGCGATTGAGCGTGGACGCTCGGGTGAGCCGCAGGCGGCCCTGGCGCTTGCCCTCGCCGTTGAAGCTGCCGAGGAACGCGCGCGCGCGCTGACTATGCTCGCGCCAATCCTGGTAACAGCTGGGGCAATTGCGCTCGCACAGGCGATTATTGCCCAGCCTGATGCGCTGGTGGGCAGCGAGGCGCGCAGCCGGTACCAGGCAACGCTGGCCACAGCGCTGGCCGCCAGCGGACAGCTTGACGCAGCCGTAGTGCTCAGTGCGCAAATTCGCCGGCCGGTTGAGCGGGCGCGGGCCGAATTGGCATGTGCGCTGGCCCTGGCGGAGCGCGATCCGGCGGCTGCCCAACGTGCGCTTAGTACTGCGCTCTGCGCCACAGCGATCGGGCGCGAAGAAGTGCTGCGCACGATCGAGTGGGCGGCGCCGGTGCTGGCGGAACTTGGCGGCACAGCGTTGATCCGCCAGGTTGCTGAGGGGATATTAGCGATCGACGGTTAGAGCCGGCCCGACGGCTGCAATGAAAGGAGATCCGTGAGTCCTCACGACCTGCTGGTAATGATGGGCGTTGTGATAGTTGCCGCAATTGGCACAACCCTCCTGGCTAATCAACTGCGCGTCCCGGCGATTCTGCTCCTCCTTGGTGTTGGTGTACTCCTCGGCCCGGAAGTACTCAATATTGTTCAGCCCGCAGCATTAGGCGATGGGCTGCGCGTCCTCGTGCCGCTCATGGTAGCGATCATCATCTTTGAGGGCGGTATGGTGCTTGATCTGACCTACTTGCGCCAAGTTGGCCAGGTTGTGCAGCGCCTGATCAGCATCGGGGCGCTGATTACGACACTCCTGGCCACCCTTGCCGCGCACTATCTGGCCGGCCTCGATTGGGGTGTGGCGCTGCTCTTCGGCGCTTTGATGAGCGTCACCGGTCCCACGGTGATCAACCCGCTCTTGCGCCGGGCGGCAGTTACTCAACGCCTGAAAACGATTTTGATGGCTGAAGGCGTGCTCGTCGATGCAGTTGGCGCAGTGCTCGCCGTGGTGGTGCTGGAAGGCTTACTCACCGGCGCAACATTCGTGGGCGGCGCAGGCGAGTGGCTGCTGCGCGTGGGCGGCGGGACGCTGCTGGGCATTCTGGGCGGCTGGCTGTTGGGAAAATACCTCAGGCGGGTTGGACGCACGTACAATGCTGAACTCACCCGGCTCACCGCGCTTGGCGGCGCGCTGTTGATCTATACCATTGCCGAGGCGATCGCGGCTGAGGCTGGGATTGCGGCCGTGGCGGCGGCCGGCGTGGTAGTAGGCAATACGCGCTTTCCGCACGAAAAAGATGTTCATGCCTTCAAAGGCGACCTAACGGTGCTCAGCATCGGGATCATCTTTATTCTACTGGCCGCCCGGATCAGTTTCGCCGATCTGCTGGCGTTAGGCTTCGGCGGTGTCGGCGTGGTACTGGTGTTGATGCTGGTAATCCGCCCAATTTGCGTCTTTATATCGACGATCGGGACCCGGCTGAGCCTGCGCGAAAAACTGTTTGTTTCGGCAGTTGGGCCACGCGGGATCATCGCCGCCTCGTTCACCACCTTTGCGGCAATCCGCTTGAGCGAAGCCGGTTACGCCGGCGCCGAGGCATTGAGCGGCCTCGTGTTTATGGTGATTATCGGCACGGTGGTTACCCAGAGCATCACAACGCCCTGGGTAGCGCGCCTGCTCGGAGTACAACCAATGCTGACCCTGATCATTGGCGCCGATCCGCTGGGCCGCGAGTTAGCCCGCCATCTTGAAACGCAGGGCGTTGAAGTTGCGCTCATTGATCGCGACCCCGACAATGCGGCGTTGGCCCGCGAAAGCGAACTGACCGTGTTTCAAGGCGATGCAACGCAAGAGAGCGTGCTCCGCAAGGCCGGCATTGAACGGGCGCAAGCACTGGTCGCGACGACTTCGAGCGATAAAACGAATCTGCTCGTCTGTCAGATGGCCCGTTCATTGTTCAGCATCACCGATCTGGTGGCGCGAGTTAATACCGAAGCCAATCTGCGTACATTCCAGGAGAGCAACATCCGCGCGATGAGCCCGATTGCAGCTTCGGTGATGGTGCTCGATAACCTGCTGCGACGGCCAAGTACGCTGCAACTGCTCAGCGATCTCGATGCGGGCAAGGAAGTAACTGAGGTAAGCCTGAGCAACGCGACGATGGTCGGCAAGGCGCTGAAAGAGTTGCACCTGGAAGGTGACGTGCTGGTAGCAATGATCCGGCGCGGCGGGCGGCTGTTTGTACCGCACGGCAATACGACCCTG
>JBBRUG010000260.1:0-8805 GCA_038247995.1 Chloroflexales bacterium
ACCTGGGGGGTCGATTTCGGCCTGCTTGATGCCCGCGGCCAACTGCTCGGCAACCCGATCCACTACCGTGATCGGCGCACTGAGGGCGTGTACGAACGGGTTCAGGCGCAGCTTGGGCGTGAGGCGATCTTCAATGCTACCGGCATTCAGTTCATGCCGATCAATACGCTCTACCAGTTAGCCGCTATGGCCGAGCAGCACGACCCGCGCCTCATTAGCGCCGCCACCTTCCTCACCATCCCCGATCTGCTCAACTTCTGGCTCACCGGCGAGCGGGTCTGCGAGTTTAGCAACGCCACCACCACGCAACTCTACAACGCTGAACAGGGCCGCTGGGCCAACGAACTGCTCGAACCGCTCGGCATTCCCGCCGCGATCTTCCCGCCCGTGGTAGCGCCGGGTACGCGCCTGGGCGAATATGCTGGCCTCACCGTGATCGCCCCCGCATGCCACGATACCGGCAGCGCCGTGGCCGCCGTGCCGGCCGCGAATGACGACTTCGCCTACATCAGCAGCGGCACCTGGAGCCTGGTGGGCCTCGAAACGTCTGCGCCGCTCGTCACGCCCGCGGCGCTAGCGGCCAATGTCACCAATGAGGGCGGCGTGTGCGGCACCAATCGCCTGCTCAAGAATGTGATGGGTCTTTGGATCAATCAGCAGTGCCGCGCAACCTGGGCGGCTGCCGGGCAGAACTACAGCTACGCCGATCTGGTCGCGCTCACCGCGGCCGCGCCGCCGCTCGCCGCACTGATCGATCCCGACGCCATGCGCTTCCTCGCCCCCGGCGATCACCCGGCCCAGATCCTAGCCTATTGCGCCGCAACCGACCAACCGCCGCCCGCAAGCCCCGGCGCCGTCGCCCGCTGCGTCTTCGAGAGCCTGGCCCTGGCGTATCGGGCAACGCTTGATCAGCTCGTACAGCTCACCGGCAAGCCCGTACGCGCCATTCATGTAGTTGGCGGCGGCAGCCAGAACGCCCTGCTCTGCCAGATGACCGCCGACGCCACCGGCTTACCAGTGATCGCCGGGCCAACCGAAGCCACCGTACTCGGCAATGCGCTGGTACAACTGATCACGCTCGGCGCAATCGGCGGGCTGAGCGAAGCACGCGCCCTAATTGCCCAAATGGACGCCATACGCCGGTTCGAGCCGCAACCCGGCGCCGATTGGGACGCGGCGTATCGGCGGTTTTTGGCCATGCGAACTCGATAACCGTTGGGCGGATCGCGACCCGCCCTTACAAACTTTTACAAGGAGACTCCCCATGGCCGACCATAGGCCACAACACGTTACGTACAGCTGGGACGACGCCGTCGCCGACGCGCTCGACCCGGTTGATCGCTTAGTCTATCGTTCCAACATTCTCGGCGCCGATCAGCGGATCACCAACACCGGCGGCGGCAATACCTCGGCCAAGCTCTCCATGCCTGATCCGCTCAGCGGCGAAGCCGTGGATGTGCTCTGGGTCAAGGGTTCGGGCGGCGACCTGCGTACCGCCAAACGCGATCTGTTCGCCTCGCTGGAAATGACGCGTCTGGAAGCGCTTAAAGGCGTATATGCCGCCGTCGAGCTACGCGGCCCAAAGACGCCGATTGAAGATCGCATGGTCGAACTGTATCCACACACAGTCTATGGTCTGAACCCGCGCGCCAGTTCGATCGATACCCCGTTGCACGCTTTCGTGCCCTTTCGTCACGTCGATCACACCCACCCCAATGCAGTCATTGCCATCGCCGCCGCGCGCAACGCCGAGGCAATGACGCGCATGATTTACGGCGCTGAGGTGGGCTATGTGCCCTGGCAGCGCCCCGGCTTCGACCTGGGTTTGCGTATGGGCGCGA
This sequence comes from Chloroflexales bacterium, assembly GCA_038247995.1. Lineage (GTDB taxonomy): Bacteria > Chloroflexota > Chloroflexia > Chloroflexales > Chloroflexaceae > JBBRUG01. The sequence continues at coordinate 1,842 of JBBRUG010000260.1, forward strand.
TCTGCCGCGAGCAACCCCAACTCAAGGGGCTGGTGATGGGCCAGCACGGCCTGATCAACTGGGCCGACGACGACAAGACCTGCTACGAACGCTCGCTTGAGCTGATCGATCGCGCGGCGCGTTACATCGCCGAACACGATCGCGGCGAACAGACCTTCGGCGGCCGACGCTATGTTACGCTGCCCGACGCCGAGCGCGACGTACTACTCGCCGCGATTCTGCCCCAACTGCGCGGCATGGTCAGCCGCGAGCGCCGCTTCATCGCCACTATCGAGTATCGCCCGGCCATTCTCGAGTTCGTCAACAGCCACGCCGCGCCGCACCTGGCCGAACTCGGCACCAGTTGTCCTGATCACTTCCTGCGCACCAAAATCAAGCCGCTGTATGTTGATTGGAACCCGCAGGCCGAAGATGTAGCCGCGCTGCTGGCAAAACTTGAAACGGGACTGGAAGCCTACCGCGCGGATTATGCCGCCTACTACGCTGCCTGCAAACGCCCCGACGCGCCGGCCATGCGCGACCCCAACCCGACCGTGATCCTGATTCCCGGCGTCGGCATGATCGCCTTCGGCAAAACCAAGAGCGAGTCACGGGTGACGGCCGAGTTCTACACCTGCGCCGTGGAAGTAATGCGCGGCGCCGAAGCGCTGGGGGGCTACATCGCCCTGCCGCAACAGGAAGCCTTCGATATCGAGTATTGGCTGCTGGAGGAGGCAAAATTACGGCGGATGCCGCCCGAACGCGAGCTCGCCCGCCAGGTCGTCCTCGTTGTGGGGGCCGGCAGCGGGATCGGGCGCATCGTAGCGCAACGCGCCGCAGCCGAGGGCGCCCATGTCGTGTGCGCCGACCTGAGCGCCGCAGCGGCGCAGACAACCGCCGACGAACTGACGGCGCAGCATGGCCTGGGCATTGGCGTAGCGGGCAGCGGAATCTCCGGCTGCGGCCCGGCAATTGCGCTGCCGGTCAATATCACCGAACGGGCGAGTGTGCGCGCCATGCTGGAGCAGACCATGCTGGCCTACGGTGGCGTAGACAATATCATCGTTACCGCCGGCTATTACCCCACCCCCGATCGCGACGGGCGGATCGCCGACGAGCGCTGGCATACCGCATTCGACGTAAACGTGACCGGCAGTTATCTTGTCGCCGACGAAGCGGCGCGGATCTGGCAGGCCCAGGGCTTAAGCGGCAGCCTGGTGCTTACCACCAGCGTCAATGCGGTTGTCTCCAAGGCGGGCTCACTGGCCTACGACGTAAGCAAAGCCGCCGCCAACCACCTCGTGCGTGAACTGGCCGTTACGCTTGCGCCGCTCGTACGGGTGAATGGCCTTGCCCCAGCGACGGTCGTAGCCGGGAGCAACATGTTCCCCCGCGAGCGCGTGATCGCCTCGCTCACCAAGTACAACATCACCTTCAGCGATAGCGAAGCCGACGACGCGCTGCGCAATAAACTGGCCGAATTTTACGCCCAGCGCACCCTGTTGCGCCAACCAATCACCCCTGAAGATCAGGCTGAAGTGGCGCTACTCTTGATCACCGCAGCCTTCAACAAAACTACGGGCCAGATCTTCAGTGTTGATGGGGGGCTGAGCGAGGCATTTTTGCGCTGAATGGGCGCCCGCCCGCCGCGCCGTAAACGACGCGGCTCATGCCGTGGGGCGCGGTAGCGGCCTGAAGGCCGCGCCGCCCCGCCGCCCCGCCCCGCCGCCCCGCCGCCCCGCCCCATCATCTGCGTCATCTGCGTCATCTGCGGATACCGTCTGCACCGCATTTGTGGTCGGCCCGCCCTTGACAGCCCCCCTTTCAGATTGTTATACTGACCCCATCAATGACGCAGTGTGTAAAATACTTACGAGGCAGCACCAATGTTGGACTTGCTGACCATCGCCTCATGGCTTCGTGTAGCCGCTGAGGTGCGCTGATGCGCCGCCGCACAGGCCTCGCGCTGGCCGGGCTAAGCCTCATCGGCGCCGGACTGTACGCCGGCCGCAAGCGCATTGCAGCGCAGACGCTGGGCCTGCGCCCCGCCGAGTACGCCGTTGCCGTCACCCGCGATTTGCCCACGCCCATGCCCGACGGCGTCGTGCTCTACGCCGACCATTTCGCTCCGCGCGCCGCCGGCACCTTCCCGACCATCCTCATTCGTACGCCCTATGGCCGCGGCTCCGATCTCGGCCCGCTCGGCATAATCAGCGACCTCGGCGCCAAAGTCTTTGCCGCGCGCGGCTACAACGTCATCCTACAAAGCGTGCGCGGGCGCTTCAAGTCGCAGGGTATGTTCGAGCCGTTCGTGAATGAAGCCGCCGATGGTCGCGCAACACTAGAGTGGATCGCCCAACAGCCCTGGTTCGAAGGCAACCTCGGCATGTGGGGACCGAGTTACGTCGGCTATACCCAGTGGGCCGTCGCCGCCGACGCGCCGCCTTATCTCAAAGCGCTCGTGCCGGTGATCACCAGCGCGCGCTTCTCGCGCTTCTTCTACCCCGGCGGCTCGTTCGCCCTCGAATCAAGCCTGCGCTGGACCTATCTCGTCAACACGATGAACGGCCCACTCGATGCCGAGCGCATCCAGCGCTTGATGCGCTACGAGGCGGTTATGGCCGAGGCGCTAACGAAAAGGCCGCTCGCTACTGCGGATGTCCACGCTCTCGGGGTGCAGGCCGCCTCATTCCAACATTGGCTCAATGATCCTGATCCCGAAAGCGCTTATTGGCGCAGCATCGATCAGCATCGTTCGCTCGGCAAAGTCGACGCCGCAGTGCATCTGATCGCCGGCTGGCACGACTTCTTCCTCGACGGCCAACTCGCCGATTATACGAACCTGCTCGCCGCCGGGCACACGCCTTACCTCACGGTGCTGCCACACTACCATACCGCCTCCGCCGTTAGTCTCGACGCCGCGCGCGAGGGACTCTGGTGGTTCGACGCGCACCTGAAGGGTCGCCGTGAATTGCTCGAACGCCGCCCGGTGCATCTGCGGCTGATGGGCACCAAAGAGTGGCACGCGATGGATTATTGGCCGCCGCCCGCGCGCAACACGCGCTACTTCTTGCATCCTGAGGGCCGGCTGGCGCTCGAACCGGCGCCTGAGGGCGCAGCGCCGGCGCGTTACTGCTACGATCCGGCCGATCCGACGCCGGCCAGCGGCGGGCCGGTGCTCAGCAACCAGGCCGGCCCACGCGATCAGCGGATGATCGAGACGCGCGCCGATCTGTTGTGCTACACCAGCCCGCCGCTGACTGCGCCAATCGATGTCGTGGGTTATGTGCGCCTGGAACTCTGCGCCCATTCCAGCCTGCCCCACACCGATTTTATCGCCCGGCTCTGCATCGTCGATCGCAGCGGGCGCAGCACGAACGTCTGCGAGGGGATCTATCGTGTCACGCCCGCTAGCGCCGACCGCGAACCCGACGGCAGCCTGCGCCTCGACATCGACCTGGGCGCAACGGCGCAACGCTTCCAGGCCGGTGAACGGATCAGGCTCCATGTATGCAGCGCCGCCCATCCACGCTGGGCCGCCAACCTCGGCACCGGCGAACCATTCGCCCAAGGCGTAAACAGCATCCCCGCCGAGCAGACTATCTACCACCATGCCGCCCGCCCCGCGGCGCTAATCTTACCCGTGGTGACACGATGACACGCTCGCGTCGCTCGCCGACACGGTGACCCGGTGACATTTAATCGAAAGAAACCAGCATCCTGTCACCCTGTCACTCTGTCACCATGCACCTTGTCATCTCAGCCCTCAGCCCTCAGCCCTCAGCCCTCAGCCCTCAGCCCTCAGCCCTCAGCCCTTAGCAAAGGAGACCTCGACAATGGAGTACGAGCACAGCGAAGAGATCAAGCTGCTCCGCACAAGTATCCGCGAGTTCGTCGACAAGGAGATCCGCCCGATCGCCCGCGCAATCGATGAAGAAGAGCGTGTGCCCATCGAGACGTTCAAGAAGGCCGGCGAGTTGGGCCTGCTGGGCGTGCCCTTCCCCGAGCAGTACGGCGGCCTCGACATGGGCATCACCGGCTACTGCGTGCTGATGGAAGAATTGAACCGCGTTTGCGCCAGCCACGCCACAATCATCGGCGCGCACGCCCAACTCGCCGCCATGAGCATCCACCTCGGCGGCACCGACGCCCAGAAGGACACCTACCTCACCGCGCTCAACAGCGGGCGCATGGTTGGCGCGTGGGCACTTACCGAGCCGGGCGCCGGCTCCGACGCGGCGCGGATCAGCACCAGCGCCGAGAAACGCGGCGCCGAGTGGGTGCTTAATGGCCAGAAGATGTGGATCACCAATGGCAGCTTCGCCGATGTGATCATCGTCCACGCCGTAACCGACAAAAGCCTGGGCGCGCGCGGCGGAATCAGCGCCTTCATCGTCGAGAAGGACGCGCCCGGCTTCCGCGTCGGCAAGGTTGAGGAGAAGATGGGGCTGAAAGCCTCGCACACGGCCAGCCTTTATTTTGAAGATTGCCGCATCCCCGCCGAAAACCTGCTTGGCCCGCTCGGCGGTGGCTTCCCGCTGGCTATGCGCACCCTCGACATCGGGCGCTGCGGACTCGGCGGCAGCAGCATCGGCTCGGCGAAAGAGGCGTTCGAACTGAGCCGCAAGTACATGATCGAGCGCCAGCAGTTCGGCCGGCCGATCGCCGATTTTCAGGCGCTCCAATTCAAACTCGCCGAGATGGCGGTCAAGATCTACACCATGGAACAAATCGCCTACGATTGCGCCCGCCGCGTCGATGCGGGCAAATCGGCCACCCTGGAGAGCAGCATCGTCAAGCTCTACTGCACCGATATGGCCAGCCAGGTGATCGACGAGGCGATCCAGATCCACGGCGGCATGGGCTTCTCGCGTGAACTGCCCCTGGAGCGCATGTACCGCGATGCGCGCGTCACACGCATCTTCGAGGGCACCAACGAGATCCAGAAGCACGTGATTGCCGGCGAACTGCTCAAGCAAGTAGGGTATAAAATCAAGCTCTGATGCTTGATGCTCAGCGACTGTCTGAGCAGGCGTGTCGTTCCCATGCCGGTGGGAACTCCGCCCAGCAGAGCCAGCGCAGCGCCGTGGGCGCCCGTGCAGGCGGGCGCGACGTCGTGATCAATATCACTTCTAGCGCCCGCGAGCGCCCAAACGCCGGTCGGGTCGCCGCGCAACGCTTCATCGCGCCCGCTCGCCTTCGGCAGCGCCATCCGGCCGCCCGCAGCGGATTGTGCTCTACTCGCACGATACGCAGGGCCTCGGCCATATGCGCCGCAACCTGTTGATCGCCCAGACGCTGCTTCAGGTTAAGCCGCGCCCGAACATTCTGCTCATCGGCGTCATCTGCAATCGTTCGACCGATTCCTCCTTCGCTGTTGGCTTCCCCTCAGCCTTCAGCCCTCAGCCCTCAGCCTTTCTTTACCTTCCTTCAACAAAGCCGTCACCCCAGCGTAATCTACGCTGCTTGTTCGTGGGAGCAACGCAGGCGTATGCTTATCACCTGTCAATCAGATTCGTATCAGTTGTCGGCTACATGGGGCCGGCATAACTCGATTGTCAGGAGGGAGGGGTATGCCTACACAGATCAGACGCACCTTTGCGGTTGGCTTCACGCTGACGCTCGGCCTCATTCTGGCCGTCTTCAGCTATGGCGCCTTCGCTTCAGCCGCCCAGATCACCGTTTTTACGCCCCAGGGCAGCGCCTTCTGTGCCCGCAGCGGCGGCCCGGCGCCTGCTGTGTTCCAGGGTCAGACCTTCATGACCCGCTTCGATTATTATCGCGTCTTGGCCCCGCCCTTCGGACCCGAGCCGGTTGTGGTGGACATTACCTTCCCCGACGGACGCATCTTCACCATCCCAGCCAGTCAGCAACTCGACGGTGTGATCGACCTGCCGGCCAACTTCCCGCCCGGCAGCACCTTCGCCTCGAATGGCGCCGGTCAATTCTCGCTCACCATTCCCGTACCGGGCGAATGGCCCTATGGTTGTTATGCAATCCGCGGCGCCGGTACAAGCAGCGGCGGCCTGAATAACGCCACATCGTTCTTTGTCGTCGTTCCCGGCGGCCAACCTGGCCCAGGCGGCAATGCCAACCTGCGCGTCACGCGCAACGGTCAGGACATCAACGCCGCCCTCCAGGGCGAGATCGTCGAAGTGGACGGCCGTGGCTTCATCGGCGGCGAGCTCGTTTCACTTTGGATCACTGCTCCCGATGGCGCTGTGATCAACTTCCCACCCGGCCAGGAAGTCGTGCAGGCCACGCCCAGCGGCGCAATTTCCACCTCATTCCAGTTCGAAGGCAAGAATCCGGTTGGCCATTATACCTTCACCGCCCTTGGGCAGACGAGCCAGTTCCGCGTCTTCGCCAGCTTCGATTTGCGCGCTCGCCCGGTAGTTCAGGGCGGCCCGGCCCAACTGCGTGTTGTCGTGCCTGCCGATCAGGGCGCGCCCCAGCGCAGCGTCTTCTTCGCCAACGGCGACCTATTCTTCCCCGGCGAGCGCGTCGATCTCTGGCTCACCCTGCCCGACGGCGCCGTGCGCGGCTTCCCCTCCACTTTTGCCGACCCCATCGCCGGCCAGTTTATGGTCGAACTCGCCCTCGACGAACGCCTGCCGGTCGGCTTCTACCAACTGACGGCCCAGGGCGCCGAGAGCCGCCAACTCGTAATCGCCACCTTCAATCTCGAACAGACTGTCGGCACCGTTTATAATCCCGACTTTAGCCCGGAGGTCGGCCTCGACAACAATCCGCTCACCCCGGTTGACCAGACGTTCGTCGATCCGAACCCGCTGATCCCCCAGGAGTACGGCAACCCCAACGAATAGGCGACTCTATGGCATTTGCGTACGGGCGACCACGAGGGTCGCCCCGCCGCCCGCCGCCCGCCGCCCCCGTACGGGCGGACCCGCAGGTCCGCCCGGGGCAGCCACGTAGGGCTGCCCCTACATCCGCTCCGCCGCCCGCCGCCCGCCGCTCCGCCCCC
>JBBRUG010000261.1:0-8775 GCA_038247995.1 Chloroflexales bacterium
AGCGCATCACTGGTGAGCCTGCCGTCGGTTACGCTAATCCCGGCGCTCGCCGTCGTGATGCGCGTGGGCGCGCCAACGCCCGCTGTGGGCACAAACGGCCCAAGCACGCGCACGCCTTCAGCGTTGATCACATGGTTCGGCGTGTCGGCTGTCATACTATCGACGGTAGCATCACCTACGCCGACCGTTACCGTGTAGGCGCCGTTCGGCAGGCCGATCTCCCAGGTTCCGTACGTATCGGTGCCGTTGAAGGTGCCGCTTACATCGGGGGCCTGCATGTGCATCAGTGTATCGATGCGCTGATTGGGATTGGCCGACTGATCTGCGGCGAGGCCGGTTGCCAGCACGTTGCGGTCACGACCGTTGCCCGGTGTATTCCCGCCGACCGACAGATTCAGGGGCTGGCCGGTAGCCGGATCGATCCAGCCGTATTCCAGGCTCAGTTCGGTCGGACCGCTGTTCACCGTATCGGCGGCGCTGCGTGCGCCATAAGGCAGTCCATTGTCGCGTAGGTAGCCATTCGGCACCGGCGCGCCGGCGTTCTGAAAGTTTACCCGCACGGTTAGCGCGTCGGGTGTCGGCGTAATGGGTGTGGCGGTTGGCGTTTCGACCGTGGCCGTCGGCGTTGCCGGCGTAGCTGTCGCGGTCTCCGTCGTCGCCGTCGGAACTTCCGAGGTGGCTGTCGGCGTTGCCGTAGCGGGCGGCGCAACCGGCTCGACCGCGAAGTTCGCAAAGCGGAAGGGGATGCTCTGATCCGCCGCAGCGTTGCGGTGGGTGGTAAAGATACCCGCGTAGCTCAGCGCCCCGGTGGCCGCATTCGCATCGTGATCCACCCCGGTGAAGAAGGCCGCCGGTAGCGTCATCGTCGTGGCGCCGATCGGCAGATTCGGGCTACCGGGCACCGTCGAGACCAACGTCGCAACTGCGCCATCGTTGATCTGGTAGAAGCCGGTGGCCGTGCCGGTCGTCGGGTTCACCTCCAGAATCAGCGTGATCGTCTGGTTCTGCGGGTTCGTAATGGCATTGTCGGCGGTGTTCATCTCCGGCAACTGCGCTGCATTCGTCGTCGCGCTGCCGTAGTTCTCCACCACCATTTGCACTTTTGCGCCGGTGGTAGTCGTCTTTGCGACAACCAGTTTGATGTAATTATTCTCGTTCAGGCCGAACCAGACGCCCGCTTGCTGTGAGCTATTGCCGCTGCTGGCGTTGAACGTCGGGTTGATAATTGTCGTGCTGATGCGCAGCGTACCATCTACATCCACGCCCACACCCAACGCGTTCAGTTGCGAGTTCGTATTGGCGCTCTGGGCCGGGTCGCGGAACTGAATGCCCTTGCTGCTTGTAACAATCAGTTCGCCATTGACAATCGCCAATCGCGCCGGCTCGTAGCCCGGCACGTCGGCGTTGGTCACCGGCGCATCAGCCGCCAGGCGCGCCGACGGCGGATCGACCATGGTGAAGCCGATGCTGCCGCCACTGCCCGCCGCCAAGCCGCCTTCCGTACCATCAAATGTCAGCGCGAAGGGCAAACCAACCCCAACCTCGGCGCAGGGCAGCGTCGAAATGGGGCTACAGCCGGTCGGCGTCGGGGTGTTCGTTGCCGTCGCCGTCGCTGTCTCAGTCGGCGTGGCTGTTTCGGTCGCCGTCACTGTCGGCGTCTCAGTCGATTCTGGGGTATTTATCGGCGTGTTTATCGCCGTCGGTGTGTTCGTCTCAGTCGCGTCGGGAAGATTGGTTGCCGTCTCAGTCGGTGTGTTCGTTGCCGTCGGTTTCACCGTCTCAGTCGGTGTATTCGTTGCCGTCGGTGTGTTCGTTACCGTCGCTGTCTCAGTCGGCGTATTCGTCGGCGTATTGGTTTCGGTCGGCGTCTCAAGCGTAGCCGTGGGTTCCGGCGTATTCGTTGCCGTCGGCTCGGCCACAAACGGATCAATCGTGATGTAGTTGATCTTCGTGTTGAACCCACCCGCCGCGCTGACGTTCAGCCAGCCATCGCTGACGGTGACAACGAGCGTAGCGGTCGTCGAGCGCGTCGCTGTCCCAGCCGTACCTGTAGGTACGAAACCAGCAATCGCCACTGTGTCTTCAATCGTGATCCGATGGTTGGGCGTGTCGCTGGGATTGCCATCAACGCTCGGATCGCCAACGCCCACCTCAACGGCATATTGACCGTTGGGGAGCGCAACTTGCCATGCACCCTCAGCTTTGATGCCGGTGAAGGCACCGGGGATGCTATTCGCCTGCATGTGCAGGAGCGTATCAAGGCGCTGATCGCTCACGAGGTTGCGGTCGCGCCCGTTCCCCACCAGGTTCAGCGGCGCGCCGCCCGGCGTCGTCCAGCCGAAGCCGCGCACGTTCGCATACGGCAGACCGTAGTCACGGGTGTAGCCGCTCACCGCCGGCGAGGCCTGATCCTGGAAGTTAAAGGCGAGGCCATTTGCCGGATCAATATCAATCGGCACGGCAATGTCGGGCATGGCCTGTACCAACGCCGAATTGGCCGAAGCACCGCCGGCATTTGTGGCCGCCACGGCGTAGCTGTAAATCACGCCGTTCGCTGCCGTCTCGTCGATGTAGCTCGTACCGCTCACCGTGGTGAGGGGTGCACCAAAGCTCGTTTCATTCACGCCGCGCCGATAGATGCTATAACTCGTCGCACCACTCACGCTGTTCCAACTCAGGCTCACCTGAACGTTACCGGGCGTGGCGCTCAGGCCGGTGGGCGTTACTGGAGCAGAAACGACGTCAGTAACGGCAAAATCCTCAAAGGTGTATGTCAACGCCGGCGGATTAGCCGAGGTTAAACGGTTGCGATGAGTCGCAAAAATACCAGCAAAGCTCAAATTGCTGGTAGTGCTATCGAGATCATGATCAACACCGACGACAAACGCTGCCGGTATCGGTGCGGGGTTAGTAAGCGTCTGCCCCGACGCAGTGAGTAACTGCTCCGGGCCGCCATTGACCGAATACAGGGCGGTGACGGTTGGATCAGGCGTTGCTGCTCCATTCACGAGGAGAATCAGCCTAACGCTCTGACCACCCCGATTCACCCCTGCCGTCTCGATCTGGTTTGGCGTCACTGCGGTGTTGCCAATCAGGCTGGTGCCGGTGGTGCCGCCGCCATTGATTTCGCGAGCCAGTTGGACTTTATAGTTTGTGCCCGTATTCGTCGAAGCCAACACCAGTTTGACATAGTTCTCTTCATTGAGGCCAAACCAGATTCCGGCTTGTTCGGCAGCATTGCTTCCCGCCGGCAGGTTACTGATCGTCGTCTCAATGCGCAGCGTCCGCGTGGCGACATCAACACCAACACCCAGAGCATTGTCCTGGGTGTTCGGGTTCGTCGTAAAGCTGCCGGTACGGAACTGAATGCCCCGGGTCGTCGTAAGGCTCAGATTGCCGTTGGCAACGGCGAGGTTCGCCGGCAGGTAGCCTATCGCCCCGGCGGCAACATTGCTCGGCGGGTCAACCAGCGTGAAGCCGGTGCTGTTCTGAGTCGCATCTGCGAGGCCGCCTTCGCTACCGTCAAAGGTGAGGTTGAAGGGCAAGCTCACGCCGATCTGATCGCACGGAAGCGGAGAGATCAGCCCACAGCCACTGATTTGCGCCGCCGGGGCTGCCGCCGCCTGGGGTACGGCTGCCGGGACGAAGCTGTTGAACAGCATCACCAGCAGCAATACAAGCCGCAAGCCATTAATACCCCGCCGCGAAAACCCACCCATCCGACCGTTACGAGAAATACCGAGCATACCAGGGCTCCTGAGACGATGGCTAATGCTGCGCACAGCAAAGCACGCAGCACCGCCATACATGAGACGACAGCGCTAACAATGAAACGATTGAGTTTGTGGCGAGACTATCGAGGGGTAAACTGGATCACTCTTCAGGGGAATCACACTAGCGCAAACGCAAGCAACAGAAAGCCCGAAGCCTACCGGGCGGTAGGCGAGACAAAGCCCGTCTCGGGGCTACGCAGGCGAACCCTCAAAGAAGTTCTACCTAATCGTATATCTGTGTTATCGAGTTAGCTATTGTGGTGAATTGTGATCTGCCCTCCCCAATCCTTCAAGGCAACTATAACACGGTGAAATCCTGCGCAAATTACAAATATTTCATTTTGAACCTGGAAGTAGGTCAAATAGATAACATTTTTGAAGTAATGAGATCTGGGAGATGTGAATACAATGCACAAGTATAATCCTACGCAATGTCCGAATAGCGCATTCTGATCAGGAATACCCTATGTCTACGATCAAGCCCACAGCCATCCTGGCCGCTCGCCGTCGCATCGCCGGCATTGTACAGCCGACACCGCTGGAGCTCAGCTATCCGCTTTCAAGCCAGCTTGGCACACCAACCTACCTGAAGCTGGAATGTGCCCAGGTGACGGGCAGTTTTAAGCTGCGTGGCGCCGTCAACGCGCTGCGCCGGGTCGATCCCAACACCTCTGTAATCGCCTGTTCCGCCGGCAACCACGCTTTGGGCATCGCGCACGCTGCCGCCGAACTCGGTGCCGCAGTTACGCTCGTTGTCCCCGCCGATGCCTCGCCGGCCAAAATCGCCGCGTTGCAACGCTACCCGGTACGGCTGATTCTCCACGGCCAGGGCTACGATGCCGCCGAAGCCGAGGCGTTGCGCCTGGCGCGTAGCGAGGGTTACAGCTTCATCTCGCCCTACAACCATCCCGATGTGATCGCCGGGCAGGGTACGCTTGGCATAGAAATGCTCGAACAACTGCCCGAGCACGCCGCACCCCCAGTGATCATCGTCGGCGTCGGCGGTGGTGGCCTGATTAGCGGGATTGCGCTTTGGGCCAAAGCGCTCGACCCACGCATCCGCATCATCGGCGTGCAGGCTGCCCAATCGGCCGCAATGCACGCCGCGCTCGCCGCCGGAATGATCGTGCCTGCCCCCGACAAACCAACCCTCGCCGACGGCCTTGCGGGCAACCTGGAACCAGGCAGCATCACCTTCCCGATCGTGCAGCAGCACGTCGACCGGATGCTTACCGTCAGCGAAGCGCAGATTGCGGCGGCCCTCCGCTGGGTCTTTCACGAACATCATCTCGTGGTAGAGGGCGCGGCAGCCGTGGTGATCGCCGCGTTGCTTAACGGGTTGGTGGAAGATAGTGTGGATCGGCCCGTCATCGCGCTACTCTGCGGGCGTAATATTAGCGGAACGACATTGCAGCAAGTGCTGGCTGAAGAGCGGTAAAACGGCAAAGCGGGAAAGCGGCAAAGTGCAGCGTACGCATATCATCAGTTGCCTATCGTAGCTGCACTGCTCCTGACCCACTTCATTTACGCCTCAACTGCGACAACTGATCGCGCAGATAACGCAGCGGCATCAGCACACCGCACGCAGTAACGACTGAACGATCAGCGCCGTAATTCACATCAGCGTGCAGAATTATCAACCACTAGGCGGGCGGGCTACGCTGACCCAACGCCTCAACCACGCTGAACAGATCGCCAGGCTCGGCAATCTGGCCTTCCATAAGCGTTGTTCACACGCCCAACCGTAACACCCTCGTAATAGCAATCAGGTAAGCTGCAAACGAAATCGGCACAAATCTGCGCAATCTACCTAATCTACCGATTCCTTGCGCGTGCCTTTGAAACCTGGTTGCCCCCCATATGCATCCATGCTACAATTCTTGCATCAGTAAACCGTTTTCCCCCATTCGACACGATAAATACTGCAAAAAGGCCGTATTCCATCTTGACACCCTACCTATAATAACTCTATACTTGACGCATTATGTAGGGCTACTACGCGCTTACAAAACGCGTTCACCTCAAGACGTCGACATCACCTCGCTGTCGACGTTACGCCCAGCGTTTGACCCAACCGCACGTTGAAGGGAGAGCAGGAGGAGCCAGGATGGCTACAATGAGCCTGCAGGCTGCATACGATCAGGCCCGCACCTACCTGGAGACCAACCGGGTCGATCAGGCGATTGGCGTGGCCGAGCATATTCTTGCGACGTTCCCCGAGAATCTGGAAGCCTTCCGCATTCTTGGCGAAGCGTATTTGGCCGGACGTCAGTTTGATCAAGCAGAGTCGGCTTTCAGCCGGGTATTGCGATCCGATCCCGAGCATATCCCTGCCCACGTCGGTCTAGGGATCACCTATGAACGCCAGGGTAAGCTCGACGCTGCCGTGAGTGAATTTGAACAGGCGCTCGAGATCCGCCCCGACATGCCGGAACTGCGTTCGCAACTGCTACGGCTCTACACCGATGTCTGGGGCGCCGAGAACGCAACTCTACGCCTCAGTCGGCCCGGCCTGGCCCGGCTCTATGCCAAGGGCCATATGCTGCCGCAGGCCATCCAGGAGTTTCGCAGCGTCCTCGAAGAAGAGCCGGATCGCTTTGATGTCTGGGTGGGCCTTGCCGAGGCGCTTTGGCGCGATGGTCAGACGGATCTCGCTGCCGAGACGTGCGTTGATATTCTTGTCGAGCGTTCCGATGTGTTGAAGGCCAACCTGTTGCTGGGTTATATTCGCCATCAGGCCGGCGACGACAGCGGCGAACCTTATTGGCGCCTGGCGCAACAAATCGATCCGCATCAGAACCTGGCCCGCGCCCTCTTCGAACCACTGCCCGAGATCACCACGCCCGAACTGGAAATTGCTGCATGGGACGAAGCCGCTTGGGCTGAACAACGCGCCCACGAGGCGGAAGAGGCCCAACACACCGCCGCAGCGCAACAAGCGCTGGCCGTCGCGCCGGCGGTTGGCGCTGCCGGAACAACCGAAGACTTCTTTAGCAGCTGGATGGACGATTTCGACAATGCCGACGCAGCACCGCCTGCCGACGCCGGACGTTCCCCACTCAGCGCGCCCGCCGATGACGATTTCCTCGCCAGTCTGCTCGCTATCAGCGGCGACCACATGAGCAGCACCAGCGGCGGCGTTGATCTCGACTCGACCAGCGGTATTACGCCGTTTAGCTTCGATGAGGCTGCACCGGAGCAACCCCGCAGCTTCGAGCAGACGCCAGCCGAACCGCATCCCGCAGCGTGGGGCGGTTCCACCGAACCCGACGACATATTTGATTTCACTACAGCCGGCAATGAAGAAGACCAGACGCCGTTCTTGCTCGACGAACTCGGTATAACCACCGACACCGATGCGCCTGAAGCACCGTCTGCCGCCGAGCCTGAGCTCGCGCCCTTCTCCTTCGCAGACCTCGGCCTCTCTCCCGACGAGATCGCTGCGCTCAACGAGGTCAACGCCGAATCCGAAGCGCCCGCTGAACTCGATTTTGCGCCTTTCTCACTCGAAGACCTCGGCCTCTCCCCTGAGGAGATCGCCGCGCTCAACGAAGGTAACGCCGAACCGAGCGCAACCGACAACTTTGTCCGCGCCCAGAGCGCTGCCGAGCCGGAAGCGCCCGCAGATCTGGAGCTTGCACCCTTCTCGCTTGAAGACCTCGGCCTCTCCGCTGAGGAGATCGCCGCGCTCGACTCCGTCGCTGAGCCGGAAGCGCCCGCTGAGGCTGAACTTAGGCCCTTCTCGCTCGAAGACCTTGGCCTCTCCGCTGAGGAGATCGCCGCGTTCAATGAAGTTACCGCCGAACCGAGCGCAACCGACAGCTTTGCCTTGTCCGACCTTGGTATGGGCCTGGAAGCCGACCAGTTCGCCGCCGACGCCGAAGCGAACATCACCCCAACAAGTGCTGAAGCTGAACTGGAGCCGTTTGATCTCTCCGATCTTGGGCTGGATGTCGAGAACGACCAGTTCGCCGCCGATCTGGCTGCCGAACCCGAACTCACGCCTTTCTCGCTCGAAGAGCTTGGCTTCTCTCCTGAAGAACTCGCTGCGCTAGAGGCAACGGGCACAGCCGAGCAGTCCGGATCAGCGCAGGCGTCCATCTTCGATCCGACCGCTTTTGGTGCCGATGACGATGACGAGGCGCCCTTTGAAATTAGCTCCGACCTCAACGACATTGCGCCCTTCTCGCTCGATGATCTCGACTTGAGTATGGTTGACGAAGATGCCGACTTCGCTACGGGGTCGTTGCCGCCTTCGCTCCAGCCATTCTCGCTGGACGATGCGACGCTGGCGGCGCCCAGTTCCCAATCCTCTGAGTTGCCGCTTGAGGCCGGCGAAGAAGGTGACAGCGGCGGCTACAGTTGGCAACAACCGGCGGCAAAGAGGCGCACCGACTTCCTCAATGCAGGGAGTCAGGCTGAGCCGGCTGGGCCATCAATCTTCTCGAAATTGACGCAGCGTGCCGCCGACATGCCACGCGAGGAGCCGGAGCCCCTCGAACATGTGTCTGCCGATGATGCTGAGGTAGCACACTTCTTCTCCAACGACAACGACAATGTCTCGCTGCGCGACGAAGACGCTGGTCAACCTGAGCGTTTGACTAGTGAGTTCCGCCTACCCCGCGAGGCTGACGGTTCGCCGGGAAGCCTTGCGCCCTCAGGCGCGATCGGCGCTGCAGCGCTTGGTGCGGTTGCCGGCGCAGCCGCAGCCGCAGCCGCAGCCGCAGCCGCAGCCCAACGTGAAGACACGGGGGCGCCCCCTCCTGATGAGCCATCGGCAACTCCAACCGCTGCTGAACCCGAGCTCACGCCCTTCTCGCTTGAAGACCTCGGCCTCTCCCCTGAGGAGATCGCCGCGCTGAACGACGTCGCCGCTACTTCCGCTCCGGCTGAACTCGACACGTCCGCCGAGCCTGAGCTCACGCCCTTCTCGCTTGAAGACCTCGGCCTCTCCCCTGAGGAGATCGCCGCGCTGAACGACGCCGCCGCTACTTCCGCTCCG
>JBBRUG010000262.1:0-8765 GCA_038247995.1 Chloroflexales bacterium
CAGGGCAACATTGCTGAAGAAGAAAGAACCGCCCCACAGGAGCGAAAGGATGCCGAGTAATGTCCATTCGTGCGCTCCCATGACCTGTTTGATGGTGCTGCTTGTCATAACGTCTCCATTGTGCATAATGGCCCATTGCGCCTGGGTCAGGTCGACCAGCCTTCGACCGTTTGCGGGGGCCACGAATGCGCCAATACGGGGGCGCCCTGCGTCAGGCTCAGCATGATGCGGTCGGTCGTCTATCGTCTGTCGTCTATCGTCCGTCAGTGATAGCCTACCCTGTTTGCCGCATCGGCGCACTCCGTTGTATGCGCGGCAAACTGCTACAGGCAGAACGATTGCCGTACTCCGGCCCATCCGCTGTAGCCCAAGCGCCGCGCGTGCGTTGAGGAGGCAGCCAGACTCTCCACTCGTCTTTGCTGTAGCGACTACAGCAGCTTTCACAAAAGCTTCCTTCGTCTGCCAGCGGCGCACCGAACGCTTCAGGCAAGGTGTAGCGATCGCCGATGCCGTTCTGCTTCGCCGGCGTTGCTTTGCCACAGCGATTGCATTTAGACGCGGTGAAGCGGGATTTGTTACATATAAACATCGTTTGAATATATCTGATTTGGTGAGTATTACAATGCTCATTTTGAGCATTGTAAAATGCTATAAGAGCATAATGGCGTTCATTAAAAAGATTCGTCAAGATGCCAGAATGAGCACTTGACACTCCTTTTTGCATGCTGTAGGATCAGGGCGTGAGTAGCGACGGAGGTAGACGATGAGGATTGTCACAAAGGCGCTCAAGTTGCGACTTGAAAGGGGACAAAAAGAGGGCAGGGTAGTCACGCAGCAAGAGGTTGCAGAGACTATCGGCATCACAAGGTCGGCGTTACGGCGTATTGAGCGCGGCGAGACTCAAGGTATCGATTTCGACACCTTAGCAAAGCTATGCGACTACTACGAAGTAACAGTTGGAGAGGTTTTGGAGTACGACCCACAAACAACTGGGCACTCAGCCAGCTTACATTGTCAGCCTGACTGAGTGCCCAGTTGTTTGTGGGTCGCTGAAGAATTGAGATCCTAGCAGCGCTCCACGGTTTACTACCGACCGCCCATCAGAGCGACCGTATCACTCAGCCCACTCGCCTCGCTGCGCCAACAGTGAAGCGATGAGCGTGAGGATCTCAAACGGTTGCACCGCTGCTGTACCATAGCATGCCGTACTGCGGCGCACCTTAACAACCATCCTGTCCAACCTGGAGATACACAAAAAGCCGCCGGAGCGGCTTTCTCGTGTTTTGTTCTACTCAGGTTTGGTACCCCCAGCGGGATTCGAACCCGCGATCTTCACCTTGAAAGGGTGACGTCCTGGACCGCTAGACTATAGGGGCACAACGCTGCCTATTATACCAGGGTCTTGCGTTCCTTTCAAGTTGTGTTTGCGCATGGCTTCAGGGCGGCGAAAAGCGAACCTGAACCGCCCTCATCGGCCAGGTTCGAAAGCACTAGCGAATGGTTACGACAATTTGCCCGGTCTCAATCCGCACTGCCAGTAGTTCGCGGTCGGTGACGCCAATCGACGTGTTCACCTGACGTTCAATCGGCGCAATCAGATCGCTGACCGAAATGACCAGAGCGATTGGCCCGGTGAGGATTGGGTTGCGCACGGCAACCTGCCCGTCGGTAACAACCAGGCCGGAACGTACTTCATTTACTGTTCCAAGGATCACCAGCGTGACGCGTATTTCGTCGGGCACAAAGCGCATGGTCACTGCTTCAATTGGGCCGGTGTTCTCTAGGCGACGGGCGATGCGGCGGTTGGCTTCCTCTTCCGTTACGACCACTTCACCTGACGGCAGTTCCTCGATCACGCGCGGTAATGCCGTTGCCAAAGGTTCCGGTGAAGGCGTCGGCATGGGCGTTGGCGTGTTCTCGAGCGTAGCTGTGGCGTCCGGCGCTACCGTCGCTGTTGGTAGGGCCGGATTGGTTGTTGGTTGGCCAACCGATGCATCGGCTGGCTGTGGATCAGGTTCATCTGCTGTCTGTGCAGCCGCTTCCGCGGTGGCCTGCGTGTCGTTGCCACCGGCCGCCTGGCCTGGCGCGGGGGTAAGCGTCTCTGCAAGCAAGATCGTCGTTGACGGTTCGCCAAGCGCCTGTCCGATCCCGGCAGCTAGGGCGGTAGCCGCTTGCGCGCCCTGTTCGCCGCCGGCTTCTCCGGCCGGCCCGGGATTCTGGGCCGGATTGCCGCCCACAATAGTCAGCGGTGTGCCGGATGTCGCAACTGCGGTTTCCAGCGCGGCTGCGAGGGTTTCCATGGGGATGGGTTCTGCCGCCGCGTCGGCCGGCGCACCACTGAGTTGATCGGTAAGTTGCCCGGCAATCTGGCCTTCGATCTGCCCGGCAAGCTGGCCCTCGATTTGGGCCGAGATCTGCGTTTCGATCGCGGAGGCAATCCGTTCACCAATCGTGCGGCTCACCCACGGCCGAATCACAAACCCGTAGGTTAGCACGAGCAACGCCATGCCAAAGATGACGCCGGCCAGGCTACGTTGCCAGGAACCTTGGCGGCGAACTGGTGGATCGTCGTAAGCGTACCGTTCAGGCATTGGGTTTACCTTTGATCAGTGTGCTATAGCGCTGAGCAGATCGGTTGAGCCAACCTACAGGCCGCGCGAGCGGAGCGAGCCACCCGGTTCAGTGCCTTCAAGGGCTCAGTTGGGTTGCTCAGTGCGATAATGCTGGATTCTAGCTTCGAACCAGTTCAGTGAACAGGGCGTCATATTGGGGCGTCACCACGCTCCAGGCGGATGGATGCGCCAGGGCCGCCCAGTCGATCCGGCGTAGCTCAGGCAAACGTGCGATGGTAGTTGCCAGATGCGCCGCAAGACCGGCGTCGGTCGGGTACAAACAGGCGGTTTGTAGCTTCGTCGGGAGCAGATCCGGGTAATTCAGCCGCCAGGGCAGCACCGGAACACAATTGGCAGCCAATGCCTCGACCACGCCAATCCCGAAGAATTCTTGCAGCGCTGTGCTCACCACAATATCGGCCTGCTGCAAGCGCGCGCCATAGGCTGCCCGGCTCGGCACATACCCCCAATGGATGATCTGCGCCGCCCAACGGGTACGCGCTGCGGCAAACTCGGGCGCCTGCGGATCAATATGCTCACCGGCCACGATCAGCCGAAAATCAACCCCCTGGGCCGCTAACTGCTCAAGTGCTGCAAAGAACAACTCCGGCTGCTTATCATACTCCCAACGGGCATTCCAAAGCAAGATCGGCAAACGTGAGGGCTGAGGGCTGAATGTTGCAGGTTGAAGTTCCAGGCCGCTGAGATCGATTCCCGGTGTAAGCACCCGACTTTTTGCTGCGATCTGATCGATGGTTTGCAGTTCCTGATGATCGTGGTAACGACCAAGCAAACCAGGCAGGGCCGCCAGAAAGCTCCGCTGGTGAAAAGCGGAGTTGAACAGCACACTGTCGGCGACAAGAGCCGAGGTGTAGTTGATCCAGGCCCAACTCAGGTCTCGCTGGCGGCCAGGCGGCAGTGGATAGGTGAGTTGGTTTTCGTGGAAGTAGACGGCAATCGGCACGCCGGCAAAACGCTCAGCCGTCAGGGCGCGAAACACCGCCAGATCCAACATGTCGCTCGCAACAATTAGATCGGGTTGCAGTGCGGCTTCCTGCGCCATGCGCGCCAGGGTCACTGCGCTGCCGCGCATACGCCAGCGCCAGCCGCCGGCCTGGCTCAAATGCAACAGATGTACGCTATGTGCGCTGTGCGCCGCATAACCCGCTGCTACCGCTGCGTGTGATCCGCCGTGAAATGGATCGAGCCAGAGGATATCCATGCGTCTCCACAGTTACCGATCACGACCACGATTGTAGCACGCTGAGTTATATTGAGCAGAGTAAATGTTTTGGGTGAGGTCAAACGGCAACATGTGCGTACTGGCCGGTTGTCATGCCTTTACGCGCTGACGCGCCACGGATTGGCTGGGGTGCGCTTTGTGCTTTGCGTTTTGCATTCCAACGGCGTACGATACCTTTGGGCCGCTAGTGCGTATCTACAACTGGAGAGCGCGCAGAGCAGGAGCAGAGCTGATGCAAATGTTCGCACGTGTAGTGGGTCTGGGGTATGTGGGAATTGTGGTGCTGATGCTGCTGGTGAAGGCGTTTGTGCCGCTCCCCGGCGTTGTCGGGTATGCGCCGTTGCCGTTGGCACTCGGGCCGGCGAGCCGACCAATTGAATTGGTAGTCTGGGCAAGTCCGGAGAAACGCGCCTGGTTGGCCGAGGCCGTCCGTCGTTTTGAGGCCGATCAGGCCAATCTTGCTGGGCGTCCGATCCAGGTGCGCGTGACGGCGCTCGAGTCGCCGGACATGGTAGCGCGGATTGTGCAGGAAGACTGGAGCGCCGCGCCGCAGCCCCATGTGATTATTCCCGCGAGCAGCGTCTGGGTCGCTGCGCTCCAGAGCGACTGGGCGGCGCAACATAGCGGCGCAATTGTGCGTGGTGGGAATGATGCGCCGCGCCCGCTGCTGCTTTCGCCGCTGGTGGCCGTGGCCTGGGAAGAGCGGGCCAATCTGCTCTGGCCTGCCGGCGTCGGCACGTTCTGGGCCGATCTCCAGGCGGCGCTGGCCAACCCCGACGGCTGGGCGGGCGTGGCTGTCGCCCAGGGGTTTGCACCTGCCGGCGCGGAAGTGCAGCGCGCTCAAAGCTGGGGCAGTGTAAAGTTTGCCCATAGCTCGCCGCTGACCACGGATAGTGGTGCGCAGGCGCTTCTGCTGATGAGCTATGCCTTTCACAATAAAACTGCCGCTTTGACGCAGGCCGATGTCGCTGACCCGGCGCTGCGCAGTTGGCTGCAACCTATTGCCGCCGCGACGTTGGATCTTGGCGATGATGCGGGCGCACTCATGGAAGACCTGGTGCGCTTCGGGCCGAATACCTACGATGTTGTGCTTACCTACGAGCATCTGGCGCTGGGGCAGATCCTAAATGCGCAGAGCCGCTGGGGCCAGCAGATCCGCGTCTTCTATCCGCCGGCCACATTCGTCAGCGATCATCCGTTCACGCTGCTTGATGCACCGTTCACCACCGATGCCGAGCGTGAGGCTGCCGCCGCTCTGCGCAGTTTTCTGCTCGCACGCGAAACTCAGGCGCTTGCGCTCCAGAGCGGTTTCCGCCCCGCTGAACCAACAGTGCCGATGGTCAGCAGCGACGCAAACAACCCCTTTAATCTGTATGCGCCGTTGGGGGTTCGCATCGAATTTGGGCGCCAGGTTGAACCGCCGGACAGTTCAGTGCTCGCCGCGTTGCAGGAGTTGTGGCGTCAGGAGCTTCGTCAGTACACATTGTTACCGCAGGAGGGTCGCTGATGCAGTCCGTAAATCCGTTCTCCCGTGCAGCCTGGCGCCCGCTGCCGTTGATCGTACTTGCCGTAGCAGTGTTCGCTGGGTTACGCATAGCCTGGTGGCTCTTTCCGCTGGGGTTGGTGGCGTATGGGTTGATTGTGTTGATGCTCGCGCGCGACCCGGCCCTGGCCCTGACCCGCCCGCCGCGTCCACGGCTCACCAGCGCTACGTTTCGCGCCCAACTGGCGAATGTCGAGCGCGCTCAGCGTGAGATCCAGCACAGCATTGCCCAGTCCGACGGGCCGATCCAGCGCTTGCTGACGCCTATCGCCGCGCAGACCCGCGAGTTGGTAGACGACGCATACCAACTCTGTGCGAAGGGCCAGGTGATCGAGAGCTACCTGGCGCGTACAAACCTTCAGCAGATCCAGGCCCGGATTGCTGATGCCGACCGCGAGTTTCGCACTACCAGCGATCAGTATATCGCTCGCCAGCTTGAAGAAACCCTCAACGCACTGGCGAAGAAGCAGCGCAACACAACTGATCTCGGCACGTACGTCGGGCGCATTGAGGCCCAACTCCAGAATATCAACGCCAACCTC
This sequence comes from Chloroflexales bacterium, assembly GCA_038247995.1. Classification (GTDB taxonomy): domain Bacteria; phylum Chloroflexota; class Chloroflexia; order Chloroflexales; family Chloroflexaceae; genus JBBRUG01. The sequence goes on from JBBRUG010000262.1 coordinate 5,941, forward strand.
GACAATGTGCTGGCCGAAACCGTGCGCCTGCGTACCGCCGATACCGTGAGCGCCGACTCGGTGACCAATCAGGTGGCCGAACGCCTCCGCGATCTGCAATCGGATATGCAGACCTTCCAGCGTGTGCTCGACACAGCGCTGGCCGGAACGACGCCATAAGCGGAATTTCGGTGGGCGCAGGGGTGCCCTACGCCCGCGGCAACGTAATCCGCAATGTTATGCCCTGCCCAACGGTGTCGGCGAACTGTAGCGGACCACCGTGCAATTGAATAGTCCGCCGGCAATAGTTCAGGCTGATGCCTGGTGCATCGGCTGCCATGGACGGATTGGCGAGCGCCGCAAAGAGCTGTTGCTGCGCCTGATTGCTGATCCGCGAACTGGTGCCGCTGATTTCGAGCAGCACTGCATCGCCGGGGTGGTGCGTTGGGGTATCGGCTAGGCGCGCATTTCGGGCCTGGATTGTCAGTGCGCCACCGGTAGGCAACCCATTTTATCGCTTTCCCGCTTTACCGTTCCAATGCCAGATCCGCTCGCCGTAGCGCCCTGAAGCAGCGCCCACGTTCTGCGCATAGGTTCTGATCGCTTCGGCCATAAGATCGGGGGCCTCAGCCGCGCTCACCGCGCGTCCGAGTTGGCTATGCGCGAGTTCGGCGATCTGGCTGCCGTAGGCCAGCACGGCGGCGATCTTGCGCTCCAGCGTGGCGTCAATCGCGCTGCGTTCCGGTGTCAGCGCGTGATCGATCTGGGCGAGTCGGGCTTCCAGCGCGCCCACGCGAGCAACGTAGGGGAAGTCTTCGTACCAGACAAGTGGCGCGCCCGCATGAATGGCGGCTACCTCAGCGGTGATCTGATGATCAACGTGCTCGCCAATGCCGAGCGGTGCGTAGAATGTCGCCTGGGGCAAGCGGGTGCGCAACTGCGCGAGTAGTTCGGCCAGTGCCGGGCGGAGCGGGTCGTTTGCCGCCGGCGCGTTAAAGAGCGTGCCCCGGCTTGCATATGCTGTTGGGGCGCGGTAGATCGCGTCGAGCATGCCGGCGGCGAAGCCGGCGGCGCCAAGGATTGTCAATGCGGCGTTGTCTTCGGCCAGGCGGGTCGCCAGCACCTGCGCCGGTGCCAGGCCCCACTCGCGGTGAAACTCGGCGGCGAGAGCGCTGAATGGCCCATCCGGGTGCGGTGCGGCGGTGCAAAGCGTAACAACAAGTACATCCGCACCGGCAGCGCGCTGACTGGCGATCATGCCGCCACACGAGAGCGCTGCGTCGTCGAGGTGAGGCGAGAGGTAGACGTGCGCGTAGGTGGTGGGGAGGTGCGTGAGATCGGTGTAGTGCATGTGGGTTCCTTCGGAACAGGATTCAGAATTCAGGATTCAGGAGGTTTTGAATGATCTGGTGTGCTAGCCTGCCTTTTCGGTAAGCCTGACCCTTTCGGCGTGAACAGCACGCTGCCCGGTTTCCGCCGCCTGCCGCCTGCCGCCTGCCTTCTCAAGTTAGCGCGTTCGGGTCACTTTGCTTAGCCCGCGTGGTACAGCGGGATCGATGCCGCGTGCCAAGGCGAGGTGGTAGCAGAACAGTTGAGCCGGTACAATGCCGACAATCGGCGCGAGCCAAGCCGGCACGCCGGTTGGTAGTTCAATCCCAATGCTGCCCACCGCGCGGGTTTCGGCGTCATCGGAGAAGACCAGCAGATCGGCGCCGTGTTCGTCGACCAGTTTGTGCAGCAACGTGCGGGTGGCGGCAGCGCCGGCGTCGCTCGGCGCCACGGCAAGCACCGGAAACCCCGGTTCAATCAGGGCAATTGGCCCGTGCTGAAACTCGGCGGTCGAATAGCGCTCGGCGACGACGTAGGTAAGTTCCTTGAGTTTGAGCGACCACTCCAGGGCAGTGGCAAACTGGAACCCGCGCCCAAGCACGACACAGCTCGTCATTGCACTGTAGTGCTGTGCGGCGGCGATCAGCGCCGTTTCAACCTGGAGTGCCGCACGCACGGCGGCAGGCACCTGAGTTAGTTCGGCGCGGCGCGTATCGTCGTCGGCGAGGGCTGCCGAGAGCATGGCAAAGGTGAGCAACTGCGCGGTGTAGGTTTTCGTGGCGGCAACTGCACGCTCGGGGCCGGCGTCGATGTCGAGGCTCAGCGCGGCGGCCTGGGCCAGCGGCGAGGCGGCGTCGTTGGTGATCGCCAGCGTCAGCGCACCCTGGCGCTGGGCCTCAGTTACTACGCTCACAATATCGGGCGACTGCCCCGACTGCGAGACGCCGATCACCAGCGCGCGTGCAAGGCGCGGCGGGCGCTCGTAGACGGTGAAGAGCGAAGGCGCCGCCAGCGCTACGGGCAGGCCATTGTACGCGCCGAGCACATACTGGCCGTAGATGCCGGCGTGCTCGGAGGTGCCGCGCGCCGCAAGGTAGACGTAGTCGATGTCATGGGTTCGTACAGCGGCGGCAACGCGCTCGATTGCGTCGGCGCCGGTGGCGAGCAGGTTTTCCAGCACAGCGGGCTGGGAATGAATTTCAGCGTGGAGGGTCATGGACATGTCCTTTGGATCAATGGGTTAGGCCGGGCCGGGCCAACCACGGATGGGGCGGGGCCGACCACGAATGCGCCAATGCGGTGCCCCACGCATACCGGATTGCGTCGTAGGGGCGGGTCGTGCCTCTCAAGTGTAGGGTTTTTGCCGTTGCCCGCACCCCCAACCCCGCTCCCTGAGCGGGAGCGGGGCTTCCGACAGCATCAGGACGCTGAATCTGCGGCGGCTCCCCCTGCTCCACGTGAGGGAGCAGGGGGTTGGGGGGATGCGGGGAATAGCGCATTGGGACGCGATCCTGTAA
>JBBRUG010000263.1:0-8734 GCA_038247995.1 Chloroflexales bacterium
GAGGGTAGGACCCTCCCCACTGGGTGTGTGTTGAGCGCGCTGGTCCCACCCCGTCCCATCCCGAACCGGGTCGTGAAACAGCGCCGCGCCGATGCTACTGGCGGTTCACTGCTGGGAACGTAGGTCCACGCACCCTGTCCATCGCGGCGTGGAGCAGTGGCAGCTCGTCGGGCTCATAACCCGAAGGTCGTAGGTTCGAATCCTGCCGCCGCTACCAATCAAAGAGGCGCATCGGAATATTCCGATGCGCCTCTTCGTGTATGTGGATTGAATAACTAGCGGCTGGCTTGCAAACCCTTAACTTGAAGTCATGCGTCGTTGACGCGGGTTGGCACGGTAGGTTTCAACAATTGTGAGGAAAGCTCCAGCCCGGCCGCCGAGTTGGGTTTCGGGAATAAGCAGATCGTAGCCTGTTTGGCGGCGATGCTGAGCAAGATCGGCCAGGGTTGGCGCGTGGATCTGTGTGGTGAAGGGCTTGAGCATGAATTGCGTTAGTCGAACCAGGCTCGCCAGTAGCCCCCGCGAAGCCGGAAGACGCATTTCATAACTCTGGATATACGCTTCCGGGTGTTGGAGCCGAATCCCAAGCTGTCTGCGACTTCCGATTGCGAGTAGGCTGCGGCGGCGCGCCGAAACGCCGACCTCGACGATGTTGTCCCAGCCGACAAATGCTGCCGAGTGACCAAGATTGAGCATCAGGCCCTTGGCGTCAAATACAACGCCGGCTCGACGATCAGTGCCCAAGAGCCAAAAGGTAATGCCCAGCGCGAATATAAGAATTGCCGCAACGAAGGTCGTAACTGTAAGAAGGCGCTGCTGGCTAACAAGGATGATCTGAGAAGATTGTATAATCAGCCAGGCGCCGAGCGCCCAACAGGCGATAGCGATGATGCGAAGGCGCGGATGGTCGGGTGCGATGCGCATAAGTACCTCAACAGTTCTGAATTGTTCCTCTATGATCCTACCTGTAGGACGTGACCGGCAACAATAGCACGAAGGTACCTTGTAACGACACTACTTAGGGTTGGATAAACAGGAGTAATGGGCATGAGCGATCAACGCCTCGATGAAATCAAGCGGGCTATTGCGGGTCGAGGCTGGCGCTGGCGCGTCGGTAAATCCGTTCCGTATGGCGAACAGATTATCGTTGCCGATGGATTGTCTGAAGCGGTGCTGACCTTCTACCCCAAGCGTGGACGCACGGTTATCGGTGGGCCAACTGGGCGCTTGCGCAGCGCATTAGAAGCACTTGTCGGTACGCCGCCTCCGGCTGCTTCGGCTGTTGTACCGAAGTTGGCCGAGATCGGAATGGATGAATCGGGCAAGGGGGATTGGTTCGGCCCGTTGGTTGTGGCGGCAGTATTCTTGCAACCAGCTACTGCAACGGCGCTCGCGCAGGCCGGTGTGCGTGATAGTAAGACTGTGCTGCATGCGGACTTGCCGGCTTTGGCGCAGGTAATCGAGGCAGCCGTGCCGCCAACGGAGCGCGTGGTGCTGGTGCTCGATCCTGCTGAGTACAACCGGCGCTACGCCGCAATCGGCAATATTAATTTGTTGCTGGCGGAACTCTATACCGAGGCAGCAAGCCCACTCTATACTGCTGTTCAGAGCGATCGCATTGTCTGCGATCAGTTTGCGCAGAGCACCGAGCGCCTTGCTACAGCGTTTCAGCGCGCCGGCCTGCCGCAGCCCATTCAGCATCACCACGCTGAAGCGACCAGCCTGGCTGTAGCAGCGGCGTCGGTGTTGGCGACAGCGGCATTTGGCGCTGCGCTCGAGCGTCTGGGTCGGCAGGCGGGCTGGCATGGGCCATTGCCGCGGGGCGCGTCGGCGATCAGCGATTTGCGCCGGGCGGCGCGGGCGATTATTGCGCGTGAAGGAACTACCGGCCTGGGCAATTATGCCAAGCTGAACTTCAAGCCGGTGCAGGAACTCGTACAAGAATAGGCTGCATATGCGTAGCTACCAGGAAGCCTTGGATTACATTTATAGCTTTGTTGATCCGGCGCGTAAGCCGGCGCAAAGCCCGGCCGTAGCCGAAGTGAACCTTGTACGGATGCGGGCTTTGCTTGCCGCCGTGGGCGATCCGCAGGCGGGCATGCCGGCCGTTGTGGTGTCCGGGACAAAAGGCAAGGGCAGTACCTGTGCGTTAATCGAGGCGATGGCGCGTGCTGCCGGATTGCGTACCGGCCTATGGACTTCACCGCATCTCAATTCGTACCGCGAGCGCATCCAGGTCAACCGCACGCTAATCAGCCAGGCTGAACTTGGCGAACTCGTACAGCGTTTGCGCCCGCAGATCGACGCCTTTGCGCAGGGTGAACATGGGTCGCCGACGGCCTTCGACCTCGGTTTTGCGCTGGCGCTGACCTATTTCGCTGAGCAGGATGTGCAGCTTGCAATTGTTGAAATAGGCTTAGGCGGAACGTATGATGCGGTAAATGTGATCATACCGCTCGTATCGGTGATCAGTTCGATCAGTTATGACCACATGGGCATTCTGGGGCGGACACTAGCCGAGATCGCGGCCAACAAAGCCGGGATTATGAAGCCGGGTGTCCCCGCCGTAACTGTGCCGCATCCGCCGGAGGCGCTGGCCGTGGTCTATGCAACCGCGACCGATGTCGGCGCGCCGCTCTGGGTCGCTGATGCTGAGCTGATCACGCAGCTGGTGCCGAGGGGTGTGCCGATACCCTACCCGGTTCCGCCTATGCCGACCCAGCTACGCGGGGTTTTTCAGCGTCAGAATGCGCGTCTCGCCGTTGCGGCGGCGCTGCGCTTACAGGCCGCCGGCTTACCTATCGACAGCGCAGCCATGATGCACGGCCTGGCCGAGGCGCACTGGCCAGGCCGTTTTGAGCTTATTCCGGGCGCGCCGGCGGTGTTGATCGACGGCGCCCATAACGGCGACTCGGCCCAACAGCTTGCCAAAGCGCTACAGGCCGAACTGACGTACGAGCGGATCATCCTGATCCTGGGCACCTCGCGTGATAAAGACATCGCCGCGATTGCAGCGCCGCTAGTTCCGCTTGCCGATACGGTGATCCTTACCCGCTCCACGCATCCGCGTGCAATGGACATCGACCGGATCGCGCCGGCAGTAACTCCGCACCTGCGCGGCGATTTACTGATCAGCCCGACGGTTGAGGCGGCGTTGCAAACGGCCCGCGAACACGCTACACCAAATGATTTGATTGTCGTTACTGGATCACTGTTCCTTGTTGGCGCTGCACGGGAAGCGTTGGGGTTGGCGGTGTCGGATTAGTGAAGTGCCAAAGAGCCAGGGAACACATGTTCGGATATGTTATAATCGTTGGTAGAGTATGGGTTCTGGCATCATCAGCGCTAGTGCGTGGAGCATAGATGTTTCGTCTCGGGCCAGTTGTCTTCGTTCTGGTGGTGCTTGCAGCATTGGTGACAGTGTTGCGGAGTGGCGCTGCGCCGATCCGGATTGCACCGGTCGGCGCTGTTGCGGCCTCGCTGGGTGGGGGGCTCACCGGCGCTACCGAACGGCAAGTAGGCGATGTGCTGGTTCCGGTGAATGCGCCGGCAGAACCGCCTGCTCTCGACGCGGCTACGTTTACGCCCGCGCCCGACGGCGCCCGCCCGTACATTCCCGTTCTGATGTACCACTACGTACGCCATGTGGACAAAGGCGCCGACCCGTTGGGCTACAATCTGTCGGTGACGCCTGAGCAGTTCGCCGCTCAATTGGCCTGGTTGGCGGCAAATGGTTATGAAACGGTGCGTATGGACGCCGTCGCCGCCTGTGTCCGTGGGGAAGGGCCGTGTCCGGCGCGCGCTGTGGCGCTTACCTTCGACGATGGCTATATGGATGCATATACTGCAGCATTGCCATTGCTCCAGCAGTATGGCTTTGATGCAACATTTTATATCGTGAGTGGTTTTATTGGTCAGCCGAACTACATGGGCTGGGATGAATTACGCGCCCTGCGTGATGCAGGTATGGAGATTGGCGCACATACAGTGAGCCACCCTGATCTGACCCGCCTTGGCCTCGCTGACGCCCGCGCCGAGATCGCCCAATCGCGGGCGGCGCTGATGACCGAATTGGGCATGCCTGTGCTCAGTTTTTGCTATCCCGGTGGTCGGCTTAATCCTGATATTGCCGCTATTGTTCGCGATGCCGGCTTCACTAGTGCCACTACTACGATGCAAACCGGCCCCCAGAGCGACCCCTTTACACTTCCGCGTCTACGTATTTACGGCGATCTCAGTCAACCTGGCTTTGCAGGGATGATTAGCACGATCTTGCCTTAGGGCTACTCTGAACAGCACTTCGCAGGCCGATCAAGTGTGATCCTCGCGCAGCGCGATTGAGCGGGTAGAACTAATGACTCTTCGCTATGATCGTGCGAGCGTAGTAAGCCACCCGGCTCAGCCGGCTCAGTTGGCTTCATTGTATGCTCAGTGATCTAACTGCTTGCCGAGGTATAGGAGCGCAAGGCAAAGCGCCAGAAGGCCCGCGACGAGAAGAGCAAAATCAGCGCCATCAACGGGGCGATGAGTAAATAGACCGGTTCCAGGATGCCGAGCAGTGCGGCAGAGGGGAAGGTGGTGAGAAAGGCGATCGGCACAACGAAGGTAAGCGTGATCCGGACTGCCGTGCCGAAGGTCGATACCGGGAAACGCCCGGTATCGTAGATAGCGGTGAGGAGTTCGGCAATATTCTCGACCCGTACGAGCCAGAAAGCTGTGGTGACCAGCAACATCCACAGCCCATAAGCGATCACTATGCCGCAGATGATCAAAAAGGCGAATGCGCTAATGTCGGCGAGTGATGGGGTATGGCCCTGTGCGGCGACGCCATACGCAATCAGCACGGCGCCCACGATGAAGTCGGGCACGGTGATCAGGTTGATCTGGCGCAATGAAGCCATGAACTGGCTATCGACGGGTTTGAGCAGGATAAAGTCGAGCGTGCCCTTCTGCACATACTCGACGATGCGCGTGATATTCGGGCGCATGATCCCGTCGATGACGCCCTCAAAGATCCGGAACATGCCTACTACCACCAGCACTTGCGGTAGCGTCCAACCACCCAAGGTGCCGGTGAAGCGAAAGAAGATCAGCGTACCGGCGACGCCCCAGAGCAACCAGAACGCGCTCTGGAGGAGCGACACAAAAAAGTCGGCCCGGTACTCCAGGGCGACTTGTAAGCTATTGCGGACAAACAGGGTAAACAGCGTCAGGTAGCGGCGCATAGATTGTTTGTCGGTTGGCGCGAAAGTGAAGCTCTCGCGCCAACCGACAAGTTAGCATTACTTCCCGGCCGCAAAGGGTATAAACTGGGGCGCCAGGGCGTGCGGGATCCGGCCCAGAATGTGGGTGCCGTCGCCGGCGAACTCTTCGTTCTCGATCACGCCCCGCTCGTGGATCAGCGAAACAAGATCGGTGCGCTGATAGGGGATTACGACGTCGAGCGGCAACATTAAATTGGCCAGGGCAGTTGCGATGCGTTCGCGCAAGGTGTCGATCCCCCAGCCCCGTTGGGCCGAGACAGCGATCACATCGTTGGGCATTCCCAGCTCGCCGGCCAGGCTGCTCACGTGCTCCGGCGCGACGCCCTCCATCCGATCAACCTTGTTTAGTACCGTGAGCATCGGCTTCGCGTCAACCTTCAAGTCGCGCAGCGTGTTCTCAACCGTCTGAGCGTGTTCCTGCGCATTGGGATGCGTGATGTCCACAATGTGCAGCAGCAGGTCGGCCTCCTCGATCTCCTCCAGAGTCGCGCGGAAAGCGGCCACTAATTGCGTTGGCAGCTTCTGGATGAAACCGACGGTATCGGTGAGCAGGGCCTGGTAATTGCCTGGCAGCCCGATCTGGCGTGTCGTTGGATCAAGCGTGGCGAACAGTTGATCGGCGGCAAGCACGCTGGCGCCGCTGAGCGCGTTGAGCAGAGTGCTCTTGCCGGCGTTGGTATACCCCACCAGGGCGATCACCGGCACGCCGCTGCGCTTGCGCCGCTTGCGATACAGTTCACGGTGACGATGGACATCGACTAGTTGCTCTTTCAGCCAGGAAATGCGTTGATCGATCAAGCGGCGGTCGATTTCGAGCTGGGTTTCACCAGGGCCACGCAGACCAACTACGCCGCCCGCCGATGTACCGCCGCCGGTGCCGGCCTGGCGTTCAAGGTGGGTCCACTGCCGCCGCAGCCGGGGCAACAGGTAATTATATTGCGCGAGTTCAACCTGCAAGCGCCCTTCATGCGTGCGGGCGTGCTGCGCAAAGATATCGAGAATGAGCGCAGTGCGATCGAGCACGCCTACCTGCAGTTCTTCTTCGAGGTTGCGGGTCTGACCGGGACTCAGTTCGTCATCGAAGATGATCAAGCCCGCCTGCATCTGATCGCGCAGCGCGGCAACCTCTTTTACTTTACCGGGGCCGATAAAGAATTTCGGATAAGGCTGTTCAATGCGCTGGTGGATGCGGCCGACAACTTCGAGGCCGGCCGTCTCGGCGAGCATGGCTAATTCGGCGAGTGAGTCCTCGGCGCGCCATGGGCTATGAAAGCTGTTCACTTCAGCGCCCACAAGCAGGGCGCGGGTGCGTGGTGTGGCCGTATCGTGAAGGCGCTTGCCGTCTTGGGTATGAAACACGTCGGTTATGGTCGTCTCCTTTGACTTCCGCAAGAATTACGGGGTGTCGGGTCATTATACCGCTGCTGTCTGCGGCGGACAAGGGACTAGAGAAGGATTGCATTCCGCTGCCTGCGGGCCGATTGTGATGCATGATAGCTGTTCAAGCGCGGCCATCTGGCGCATCCGCAGAACACACGGATTACGCAGATTAGGAATAGAGAGGGGTTGACGTTCGCTGCCATCACACCTATAACAAACAGGTGTCTTTAGCCGCTAGCCGTTGGCTTTGTGCAGTGGCGTTGTTGTTCGTCGTGGTGCAGTGTCGCGGCCCGTTGTATGCACAAAGGATTACGTATGTCGTCTCGTTCCATCATGCTCGCGTTCAGCCTGAGTCTGACTGCCTTGTTGGCCGCCTGTGGCGGTGGCCCAGCAAATACGCCTACCAGCGCCCCGGCCGCCGCCCCGGCCGCTCCGGCAGCCGTAACGCCCACGCCTATGCCCGTTGCTGAACCAACCCAGGCGCCTACAGCCGTGCCCACAGCCGCGCCGGCTGGCGGAGCAACGCAAGCGCCTCAGGCTGATCCTGCTGGTGCACCACTCTCGTCCGACGACTTTCGCGCCGGGCTCGAAAATCTGACCAGTTATCAAGTGAACTATACGCTTAGCTTTGACGGCACGGATGCTGAAGGGAACCCGACGAGCGGTACGATTGAACTGATCGAACTGGTTGATAACGCAGGTGCTGCGCGCCGCTTTACGGTAACGCAGTTGGGACTGGTTGAGGTTGAACAGGCGCCGGAGACCTTCGATCTTTTTGTTGCTGATGGGCAGGTCTATATGCTCAACGCGGATCAGGGCGAGAATGCTTGTGTGAGCTTCCCCGATACCGGCGAGATGAGCATGAGCGGCTTCCTTGATGAAACCGATGGCATGTTCCTTGGCGATCTGGAGCGCGCCCGGCCGGTCGGGCAGGGTGAGACGGTGAGCGGTGTGAGCACCGATCGTTATGAAGTGAGCGAGACTCAGGATGGTGTTGATGTTCGTGGCGAGATCTGGATCGCTAATGACGGCGGTTTTGTTGTCAGGTATACCGGAACGGGTGATGTTGCTGAGCCGGCGGCGCCTGATGAAGGGCTGGGCATTGTAGAGGGCACAGTGAATTGGGAGTACCTGGTGAGCGCGATCAACAGCGCCGACGCGATCGAGTTGCCCACCGAGTGTGCGAACCTGGACACCGGCAGTGCCGAATTGCCAATTCCGGCTTTCCCTGGTGCAACACTTGATTTTAGCACCGGCAGTCTGAGTTCCTACACGGTTGATGCGCCGGTTGCTGAAGTAGCCGACTTCTATCGGTCGGCATTGCTTGCCGAGGGTTGGACATTAGCTGACGATAGCGATCTTGGTGAGGCGGGTCTGTCGTTGACCTTCACCCGCGACGATGCCTCCATCCAGATGTTTGTGACCACCGAAGAAGGGCAGACGCAGATTCTGGTGCAGGGCGGATAGTGAAGTCAGGCGACTGTCACCCTGCTAACAATCCGGCCAGTTGCCGTTGGGTGCGCAGAGCGGCGAGCGGCCCACCGCCGAGTGTGATCCAGGGTGCCAAGTCGCCGATCGCTGCGGTACGTCGGGCCTGAATCAAGCGGCGTTCGGTGCGCAAGCGCGGCAGTTCGGCCAGCGCCATCAAGCGACCAGCCATAACGGCGGGTTGGTTGCGCACAGCAGCATAGGCCAGCGCCAGCGTGTCGTAGGCGAGGATGTGCGGCAAACAGGTGCGCAGGAGCGGCCCAGGTAAGCAGCGCACGATCACGCGCAGACGGTTGCGCCCGAGCAGACGCTGTTTGAGTGGACTGCCCTGCGCACCAGTGGCCGAGTAGACGTGGCGGGCGCGGGCTGCAGGCGCTAATACGGCGTCCCATCCACGCAAGCGTGCTCGCCAGGCCAGGTCGGCGTCTTCCAAATAGCTAAAGAACGACGGCTCAAACGGCCCAATATCTTCAATGAGTTCACGGCGCAGCAAAGCCAATCCGCCGCTGGCGCCGAAGATTGGCACTGGAGTAGGCGGCAGTTCGCCAACGGACAAGCCAAGGTGAAGATCAGTCGCGACTCCGTCACGTTGGAACATAATC
>JBBRUG010000264.1:0-8731 GCA_038247995.1 Chloroflexales bacterium
AGCGGGAGAGGGGTTTCCGACCGCATCAGGACGCCATTCTTCGGCGGCTCCCCCTGCTCCCCTTGAGGGAGAAGGGGGCTGGGGGGATGAGGGAAATAGCGCATTGGGACGCGATCCTGTAAAAACCCTACACCTGCAAGGAGGGGGCCACCCGGTTCAGTGCCTTCAGAGGCCAATCAGGCTGTTCAGTGTGCTAGGGTTGGAAGAAGAGTTGATAGCCGCCGTTACGCGCGCCGCGGGCGGAAATCCGGTAGCGAACTAACCCCGCGTCGTCGCTGCGCACGATGCTGCTGCGGGTCACCTGTGTATCCGGCCGTCCGGCTACCGCGAAAGCTTGTGCGCCGTCGGGTTGGAGCAGTTCGATCTCCAGATCGCCCGACTCAAGCGCCACAATCGCAATCACCTGTAGCTCCGCCGGGCCGTTGCTTACCTGTACAGTGCGCTCTTCGTTGCCTTCCGCGCTGACGAACGAACTGCTCACATTGCCTACTCCGCCGGCCAGGTCGATCGTCGTTGCCTCGCCACTCACGAGCATACAGCCGCTCAGGGTGAATAACAGCCCTAGTGTGAAAAGTAGGCCAACCAGTTGACGACGAAAGACCAAAGACCAAAGACCAAAGGCGTTATCCGTCTGTCGTCTTTCCACGTCTACTGCCTCCTGCCTCCTGCCTCTTGCCTCCTGACCCGTCATCCGTACGACTCAGGCCGAAATTCAGCGCTATATGTTGCCGACTCAGGCACCATCTCGACCCGTGCGGGGCGGCGGCTGATCACCCGCACAGTGGTGCCGCAATTCAAATTGGCGCACACAAGCATGGCGCCGACAGCAACATAATCCAGCAAGGCGAGCTTCTGCTTGCAGGCGGGGCACTTCACAACTTCCAGGCCCATAACGTCCTCACATCAGGTTCCAAGCAGCGAATCTACAAACGTCTGCGCATCGAACATCGCCAGGTCGCCCATCTTTTCGCCGGTGCCCAAGTAGCGAATCGGTCGCTCGATATCCTGGCTGATCGCGAAGGCGATCCCACCCTTTGCCGTGCCGTCCATCTTTGTCACTGCTACATCAGTAACATTGGCCGACTTCATAAATGCTTTTGCCTGGAGCACACCGTTCTGGCCGGTGGTGGCATCAATCACCAGCAGCACCTCATGCGGCGCGTCGGGCAACTTCCGCGCAATGATATTGCGGACTTTCTCTAGTTCTTGCATCAGGTTCTGTTTTGCCTGGAGCCGCCCGGCAGTGTCGATAATCAGAATGTCGACTTGCTGTTCCAACGCGGCATCAACCGCCTTGTACACCACTGCCGCAGCGTCGGCGCCCTGGCCGATACTCACGCAGGGCACGCCCACGCGCTCAGCCCACGTCTCCAGTTGCTCCGTTGCCGCTGCCCGGAAGGTGTCACCGGCGGCCAAGAGCACCTTCTTGCCGAAGCGGTTCTGGTAACGATGCGCCAGTTTGGCGATTAATGTCGTCTTGCCGGCGCCATTCACGCCAACAACCAGCACCACATACGGTGTGGCCTGCCGCGGTTGCTGCCCGGCATGCTCTTGCAGCACGCTCACCATTTCCGCCTTGAGCATATCACGCGCCTCGCGCGCCTTCTTCGTGCCATAACGATTGACCCGGTCGATCGTGCGATTCACCAGGTACTGGGTTGTTTCCAGGCCCACATCGCCCTGGATCAGCGCCTCTTCCAAGTCGTCCCACAGCTGATCGGTGATCGGATCATCATTCGCAAAGAGCCGCGAGATCTGGCCAAAAATGCCCTGGCGCGATTTTTCAAGGCTCGTATTAACCTGCTCTTCTTCCTGTTGCGCCTCGACCTCGGAGCGCGGTGCGTCCTGGCCACGGCCAAAGAGACGTTTAAACATGCGGACAAATATCCTTTCAGCGCATTGCTGCGTGCTGCATATCGCTCATCCTCGTCCCCTCACCCGCTCGATCGTTCACCCGCTCGATCGTTATTACCGCTCGATCGTTCTCCCACTCTCCGCATTATAGCGCACACCGCGCCTGATTTGCGGCAGTACGACCCAGCCAGTATACTAAATACTACCAATTCCATTCCTGCCACTTTAGCATCCAACTTCTGTTCCGCCGGAATCGCAAAAAGTGTAAACCCTTTATGAATGAGCCGTCGCTTTCAAGCCTCGCTGATGAGCATTCACGCGACGATTTGGTCCTTCAACTTCAGGCTGCGCTGGAGGCATTGCAGGTTGAACGTACGGCCCATGCCGCGACAACGGAACGGTTTACCGGGCAGATCGAACGGCAACAGGCGATTCTCGATGCGATTAACGATTCATTCTGGTTCAAAGACAGCAAACTGCGTTACCAGGCGGTAAATGCCGCCTTCTGTCGGTTGCATAAACTCTCCCGTGCGGCGGTGATCGGTTTTACCTCTGATGAAATATTGCCTGCCCACGTTGCGTTAGGTATTCGCACCAGCGATACCTGGGCCTTCGAGACGGGTAAACTGTATCGCAGCGAAGTACGGCTTGAGCTTGGTTCTGGTGTGGCGGTCTGGATCGAAACGACGAAGCAGGTCATCTCCGATGCCTCAGGTACGCAATTCGGCTTAGTTGGCATGTCGCGCGATGTTACAGTGCGTCGGAATGCCGAAGAGGCGCTGCGGGCGAGTGAACAGCGTTATCGACGGCTCGTGCAGAGCCTGCCCGATACGACGGTGATCCTGATTGATCACGACTTACGTTGGATCATCGGCGATGGCGCACATTTGGCGGTATTGGGCGTCACCGTTGCGAACGCTACCGGGTTGCCAATCAATGTCGCCTTCCATGATCCGATTGCAGTCCCGCTGATCCAGATCGCGCGTGCCGCATTGCAGGGCCGCCTTGCGAGCGAACAGCTAACTATTGGGCAGCGCATTTTCCACGCTCAGGCTACGCCCCTCACGCTCGATGATGCGGGCGCCCCAGGCGTCTTACTCGTTTTGCAAGATATCACCGGTCAGGTACATGCGGAAGCTGCGCGCTTGCAGATTGAACGCACGCTCCAAGAATCACAGCGTCAAGAGAGTCTTGGCCTGCTCGCCGGCGGGATTGCCCACGATTTCAACAATCTGCTTACCGGCATCCTGGGCCATGCTGAACTGACCTTGCTCGATACCGATCCCGCTGACCCACGCTCCGCCAGTTTAAAGCAGATCATCTCGGGCACTCAATATGCCGCCAAGCTGGCCAGCCAGTTGCTTGCCTACGCCGGACGTGGGCGTTACCTTATTCAATCGCTGAATCTCAACACCCTCGTCGCGTCAATGACGGAATTGATCCGCGTGTCGCTGCCAAAGTCATCTACTGTTGAGTATGCGCTGCATCCGGCTCTGCCCCTGATTGCCGGCGACACCGCCCAGATCCAGCAAGTTGTCCTAAACTTACTCACCAATGCTGCCGATGCGCTCATCAATGACGCAGGTGTTGTTCGCTTGAAGACTGATCTGGTTGAACTAACTGCGGGTGAGATCCATGCCCTTCAACCGGGTAGTGGTGTGCCTGCGGGGATGTATGTGCTTCTCGAAGTGGCTGATACCGGATGCGGTATGGATGCCCATACGCTGGCCCATCTCTTCGATCCTTTCTTTACCACCAAGCAAACTGGGCGCGGGTTAGGGCTGGCGGCTGTGCGGGGCATTGTGCAAGGCCACCAGGGTTTGTTAGCCGTCCAGAGTAGAACCGGCGAGGGCACTACTTTTCGGATCTGGCTTCCTGTTGCCACTGCACCCGTTGGAGCGGTGTCGGTAACGCAACCCCAACCGTTGCAGGGCGGCACAGTCATTGTGATCGATGATGAACCTGATGTGCGTGCCGTCGCCGGCGCGATGCTTCAACGCCTCGGCTTTATCGTCTATGAAGCTGCCGATGGTGAAACCGGCACGCGCAAGGTTTTCGACCATGGTTCCGCCCTTGCCGCAGTCTTGATCGATCTCACAATGCCCGGTGTCAGTGGCGACATTGTCGCCCGCTTAATTCGCTCGCGCCATCCCCATCTGCCGATTATCCTGATGAGCGGTTATCACGCCGAGGAGATCACGCGCGAACACACTGATCTGCATACGCTGACTTTTCTGCACAAACCCTTTACCCTCGATGCGCTCCGCATAGCGTTAGCCAATGCTGCACAATGGCATGCCAGTGACACTTCAGAACCGAGAGCGCAGAGTGGAGAGCGCAGAGCAGAGAACTGAGAATTTGGTATCTATCGGTATCTATACGATGATTAATTCTGTCCTCGTGGCTCCTCCTGACTCCTGACTCCTGCGTTTGACAGCACTCCGCCGCAGTGCTATACTTCCATATCGCTGCGCTCCTGCGTAAGCTTGATATCTGTATGCTGTGCTGGCCTTAGCTAAGGCGTCGCTTCACGCGACGACCAGAAAAGGCCGAGCATCTTATTTTGTTTAAAGCAATAAGCTGTACCAGGCGTCTGTGAGAAGAGGAGTTTTTGGATGCCGACAATTAACCAATTGGTTCGCAAGCCGCGCAAACCGGTCGAGAAGAAAACCAAAGCCCCGGCGCTGCGCTTCACGTACAACTCGCTGAAGGGCAAGTTGACGCGCGGCAAAGGTTCGCCTCAGAAGCGTGGCGTGTGTACCAAGGTGGCGACAGTGACGCCGAAGAAGCCGAACTCGGCGCTGCGCAAGATCGCTCGGGTGCGGCTCTCCAACGGGATCGAGGTTACGGCCTATATTCCCGGTGAGGGTCACAATTTGCAGGAGCACTCAGTCGTGCTCATTCGTGGTGGTCGTGTGAAGGACCTGCCTGGTGTGCGCTATCACATTGTGCGTGGCACGCTTGATACCCAGGGTGTGAATGGCCGTAAGCAGGGTCGCTCGAAGTATGGAACGAAGAAGAATGCCCAGGCTGTGGGCAAGAAGCGGTAAGGAGCGCCAATGTCTCGCCGAAGCAACTTCACCAAGCGCACCATCGGCCACGATGCCCGCTATGATAGCGTGCTGGTGCAAAAGTTCATCAATAAGGTTATGGAGCGCGGCAAGAAGAGCACTGCCGAGCGCATTGTGTACGACGCGATGGATATTGCCGCTGATCGTCTTAAGAAGGGCCAGATGGAAGTCTTCGAACAGGCACTGCGTAATGCCAGTCCGGCGATCGAAGTCAAGCCCAAGCGTGTCGGCGGTGCTACCTATCAGGTGCCTGTCGAGGTGAAGAGCGATCGGCGCTACGGTCTTGCGATGCGCTGGCTGCTTACCGCTTCACGCGGTCGCAGCGGTCGCCCGATGCACGAGCGCTTGGCCGCCGAACTAATCGACGCTTATAACAATACTGGCAATACGATTAAGCGCAAGGAAGACGTCCATAAGATGGCCGAAGCCAACCGTGCTTTCGCTCACTATGGTCGCCTTTAATCCAGGCGCATTCCCGCGACTTCGGTCGCTTAACCAGCTTAGGAGCAAGTGACCGGTATGCCACGCCAGATCGACCTTGGAAGAATTCGTAATATCGGCATTATCGCCCATATCGACGCGGGTAAAACCACGACGACTGAGCGTATTCTGTTCTATACCGGCCGTACCTATAAGATCGGCGAGGTGCACGAAGGCACCGCGACGATGGATTGGATGGCGCAGGAACAGGAGCGTGGTATTACCATCACCTCGGCAGCTACAACAGCGCATTGGACGCTGAATGACGTTCTGTATCGCATTAATATTATCGATACGCCTGGTCACGTCGACTTTACTGTCGAGGTCGAGCGCTCGCTGCGCGTCCTCGATGGCGGTGTCGTTGTCTTCGATGGCGTTGCCGGTGTAGAGCCGCAGTCGGAGACGGTGTGGCGCCAGGCTGATAAGTACAGTGTGCCGCGCATTTGCTTCGTTAATAAGATGGATCGTATCGGCGCGAACTTTGATCGCTGTGTCGATATGATCAAAGAGCGCCTCGGCGCCCGGCCAGTGCTTTGCCAGTTGCCGGTCGGTCTCGAAGATAATTTCCGCGGTATCGTCGATGTGATGGCGATGCAAGCTATTATTTACGAGGACGATCTCGGGAAATCTATCCGCGTCGAGGAGATTCCTGCCGATATGATGGAGCGTGTCCAGAAGGCGCGCGCCGAATTGGTGGAGTTTATCGCCGAGACTGACGACGAACTTACCCTGCTTTACCTCGAAGGCCAGGAGCTTTCGACTGAAGAGCTTAAGCGCGGTTTGCGTCAGGCCTGTATCGACGGCAAGCTGATCCCGGTATTCTGTGGCGCCGCGCTCAAGAATAAGGGCGTCCAGCGGCTCCTCGACGCTGTCGTAGAGTATCTGCCGTCGCCGCTCGATCGCCCCGCCGTCCAGGGTACGCTCCCCGGTCAGGTGCTTGGCGATGAGGACGCCGATCTGATTACCCGCCCCGTTAGCGATGATGCGCCGTTTGCCGGCCTGGTCTTTAAGATCGTCGCCGACCCGTATGTGGGTAAGCTCGCGTACTTCCGGGTCTACTCAGGTCAAATTGAGAAGGGTTCATACGTGCTGAACACGACTCGTGGTCAGCGCGAGCGCCTGGGTCGCATCCTTCAGATGCACGCCAATCACCGCGAAGATATTGAATCGGTCTATACCGGCGATATCGCCGCGATGGTCGGCCCCAAGCAGTCCTTCACCGGCGATACGATCTGTGACCCCGATAACCCGATTGTGCTGGAGAGCATCCGCTTCCCTGAGCCCGTCGTCGAGCTCGCGATCGAGCCGAAGACTAAGGCCGACCAGGATAAGATGGCCATCGCCCTCAACCGCCTCGCGGAAGAGGATCCGACTTTCCGGGTCTACACCGACCAGGAGACGGGCCAGACGATCATCAAGGGCATGGGTGAGCTTCATCTCGAAGTGCTCGTCGACCGTATGCGCCGCGAGTACAAGGTCGAGGCGAACCAGGGTAAGCCCCAGGTGTCGTATCGCGAGACGATCACCCAACTCGCCGATATTCATACGCGTTTTATCCGTCAGACCGGCGGTAAAGGCCAGTTCGCCGAAGTCAAGATCCGCTTCGAGCCGCAGGAGCCCGGCAAGGGCTTCGAGTTCGTCAATGGGATCACCGGCGGTGCGGTTCCGCGTGAGTATATTGGCCCGGTCGAGCAGGGCATCAAAGAGGCGATGCAGACCGGTGTGATGGCCGGCTTCCCGGTCGTCGATATGAAGGCGACCCTCTACGACGGTTCCTACCACGAGGTGGACTCGTCGGAAATGGCCTTTAAGATCGCAGCTTCCATGTCGTTGAAGGACGGTGTCCGTAAGGGCCGCCCGCAACTCCTGGAGCCGATTATGAAGGTTGAGACGACGACGCCGGAAGACTTCCTCGGCAGCGTGCTCGGCGACTTGAACTCGCGCCGTGGCCGTGTCGATGGGATGGAGTCGCGCGGTAACGCGCAGGTTGTGCGCGCCTACGTTCCGCTGGCGACGATGTTCGGTTATACTACCGACCTGCGTTCGTCCACCCAGGGCCGTGCAACGTCGTCGATGGAGTTCGATCACTACGAAGCCCTTCCCGATCATCTCGCTAAAGAGATCATCGAGAAGCGCAGCGCGAGTTAGTAATAAAAGGGCGAGATGTGCGCTCTCCGTGAGCGTCATCTTGTTACTGGGTCATGATTACCGATCTGCGCCTGCTTGCGCCACCCTCCTGGCCTGATTATGAATTGATCGACACGGGCGATGGCGCAAAACTGGAGCGGTTCGGCGAGGTAACCCTGGTGCGTCCAGAGAGCCAGGCTGTCTGGGCGCAAAGCTTGTCTGAGCGCGAGTGGCAACGCGCCGATGCCACCTTTGAAAAGACGCGCAGCGACGATGGCCCTGGCCAATGGCGTATGCGCCGGCCGCTGCCCGAGCAGTGGCGGATGCACTATGACAATTTGCGATTCACGGTGCGCCTAACGCCCTTTCGGCACACCGGCGTTTTTCCGGAACATAGCGCCCATTGGGAATGGATGGGTCAGCAGATTAGTTCACGGAATGCTGCGCGGGTGCTGGTATTGTTTGGTTACACTGGCCTGAGCAGTCTTGCAGCAGCAAGCTACGGCGCTCACGTTACCCACGTTGACGCCTCCAAGCCGGCTGTGCTCTGGGCTCAGGCTAATCAGCAACACTCCGGTCTCGCTGATCAGCCTATCCGCTGGCTAATCGATGATGTCGGCAAGTTTGTCGCCCGTGAGATCCGGCGTGGCAACCGTTACGATCTGATTGTTCTTGATCCGCCGGTTTTCGGGCGGGGTCCAAGCGGTGAGATCTGGCGTTTGCACGAGCAGTTGCCCAACCTCATGGAAAACTGCGTTGAGCTGCTCAGCGATCGTCCGTTAGGACTGCTGCTCAGCGCGTATGCCACGAATTTGTCGGCGCTCACGCTTTACAACGTGGTAGCAACCGCAATGCGCCAACATACAGGCAAATTAGAGGCTGGGGAGTTGGTTCTGCCCGAACGGGCCTCTGGTCGGCTTTTGCCGACAGCTCGTTATGCATGTTGGTCGAGTTGAGAGTTGATCTTGTCTTCGGGCTTTGAGCCCAACGGTAATCGCGCTGTTCCCCTCCCGGGGAGCGCCACTGCGCAGCAGTGATACAACCACGAGGTGAACACGATGGCGAAGCAGAAATTTGAGCGAACCAAGCCCCATATTAACGTGGGCACGATCGGGCACGTCGACCACGGCAAGACGACGTTGACGGCGGCGATTACCAAGGTGCTCGCGCTCCGTGGCGGTGCCCAGTTTCTCGATTAC
>JBBRUG010000265.1:0-8712 GCA_038247995.1 Chloroflexales bacterium
CATCTGCGCAATCTGCGCCATCTGCGGAGGCATCGCGCATTCCATTTGCGCAATCTGCGCCATCTGCGGAGCGTCCCCCTGGCCTGTTTAGCGCCCCGCTCGACGGCGCAACGCCGCCGCTCCCGCTCAGCAGCGGGCCGGCAGCCGGTCGGCCGATCCGTACTTTCAGCATTACAGCCGATGGGCAGACCGCCGTTTTTCAGCTCGACACCCCCGCCGGCACCCTCTTTAGTACGCCGATCGATGCGACAACGCCGCCGCAGCCACTGACGCCCGACCCACCAGACACGGCGCTACCGTCGTCCGTCGTCCTTCTTACTTCGTCCCAACCCCAAGTTACGCCGCAACCCATTCAGGTTACCAACTTCCAGCTCAGCGACGACAGCCGGCGGGTCGTCTATCGCGCGACCCAACCCGGCGGATCGAGCCAACTCTTCAGCCGGCCGCTCGCGCCCGGTGCGGAAACCGAACGGCTGAACGGCCCCTTACCGCCCGGCGGCGCTGTCGGCCAGTTTCAGGTGGCCCCCGGCAGCGCTCGTGTGGCCTATATCGCTGATCAGGATGTTGCCGGTGTGCAGACGCTCTACAGCGTATTGCTTGGCGGCGGAATACCTACCCGGCTCAATCGCCCCCTGGCCGACGGCGGCGCCGTGCGCGACTTTCAGTTCAGCCCCGACGGCAATACTGTTGTCTATCGCGCCGACCAGGCAATCGCCGGATTGGTGCAGCTTCACACTGTACCGGCAACCGGCGGGACTGAGCGCCAGGTCAGCGCCGGCCAGGCAATCGGCGGCGATGTATTGGCGGTGCAGATCAGCGCCGACAGCCGTTACGCCGTTTACCTCGCCGCCCAGGATCTGCCGGAGCGGAATGAGATCTACGCCGCCGACCTTACCACAGCCCTAGCGCCGATCAAAGTAAGCGCGCCGCTGGCGCCGGCTGAACAGATCGTGGATCTACAGATCAGCCCCGACGGCGCAACGGTGGTGTATCGAGTGAACCAGAGCGCCACGGGGGTGATCGAACTGTATGCCGTGCCGATCAGCGGCAGCGAAGCGATCCGACTCAGCACAGCGTTGCCGACCAATAGCGGCGTGTTCGACTATAGCTTCAGTCCCGACGGCAGCATAGTTGTTTATCGCGCCGACCAGTTGGTTTCCGGCGTACCCGAACTATTCAGCGTGCCGATCTCCGGTGGCGCCGCGGTGCGCATCAACGCGCCGTTACCGCCCGACGGCGGCGTGCGCAGCCAATACGCAATCAGCCCCGACGGCGCACGCGTGCTCTACCTGGCCCAACAGGAGCGCGCCGGAGTGAATGAACTATTTAGCGTGCCGATCTCGGGCGGCGCCGCCGTCCGCCTGAACCGTACCCTGCCTGAAGGCGGCGCTGTGCGTAGCTTCCAACTGAGCCAGGCGGCCAACCCAAGCTATGCGGTATACCTGGCTGATCAGAACAGCGCCGGCGTTACCGAACTCTACGCTGTGGCGATTGGCGGCGGCGATCCAATCCGCCTGAACCCGCCGCTCAGCGCGCCCTATTTCATCAGCGACGACTATGCGATCAGCCCCGACGCTGCACGGGTCGTCTATTTGGCGCAGCAGGAGAGCGCCGGGGTAAGCGAACTGTTCAGCGTGCCGCTCAGCGGCGGCCCGGTAGCGCGCCTCAATGCGCCGCCCGGCGCCGATGGCGATGTCTTTGCCTTTCAGATCAGCCCCAACCCGGCTGTGGCGCGGGTGGTCTATCAGGCCGATCAGGACACTGACGGATTGACCGAGATCTATAGTGCGCCGCTCGACGGTGGCGCCGACCCGGTGCGGTTGAATGCGTCGCTTGCCCCCGGCGGCGGCGTGGCCTTCCTCGCTTTTACGATCAGCCCCGACGGCGAGCGGGTTGTGTTTCAGGCCCGTGAAGCTGCGCAGAGCGCCTTCAACCTCTACAGCAGTCCAAGCGCCGGCGGTGGATCGGTACGCCTGAACGGCGAGTTGGCAGCCGGCGCGGCGGCATTTGGCTTTCAGGTCACCCCCGACAGCCGCCAGGTGCTCTACCTTGCGCCTGAGCGCACGCCCACTGCGGTTGAGCTGTTTCGCGTGAGCATCACCGGCGGGCCGCCGTTGCGCGTGAACGGGCCACTCGTGCGCAGCGGTAATGTGCTGAGCAGTCAACCGCTGCCTAATGGCATGGGGCTGGTTTATCGCGCCGATCAGGAACAGAATACCGTTGTGGAACTCTTTCGCGCCGATCTGAGCGATGATCAGGCGAGCGTCGCCTTTGCCGGCGATCTGCCGAATGAGGTGCGCGAGGATGCCGGAAGCTTAACCGTCGATCTCGAATTGAGCAGCGAAATCAGTCAGGCGGTGACGGTTACCTTGGTGGCCGGTGGCACAGCGAGTTACGGCGCGGATTACACCTTCCAGCCCGTAACCGTAACTATCCCGCCCGGCAGCACGCGCGCCACGGTGACGATCACCCTGATTGACGATCTGGAGCCCGAGGGGCCGGAGACAATGACGCTCACAATCGCCGCCGTTGAAGGCGCGCTGATCGGCGCACCAGCGGTGTTTAGCCTCACGATCCGTGACGACGACGCCACGGATCAGGTATTTCTGCCGCTGCTGCGCTGAGGCGATGGGGAATCTGCCGCTTCAGCGCCCACACTTTTGCTTAGTGCCTAATCAGCCCCAAACTACGCGCCACCGCTACGGCTTCGCGACGCGAGTTCACGCCGAGCTTACTATAGATTGTGCTGGTATGCTTGCGCACGGTATTCGGCGTAACCACCAGTCGTTTGGCAATCTCCTTGTCCGACCAGCGCTCAGCGAGGAGCTTAAGAATTTCGGCCTCGCGCCGCGTAAGGAGTTTAGGCACGGTCAGCGCGACCGGCGCAATCGTTGGGCGCGCCTGGGCCAGCGGCGCGGTAGCATAAAAAGACAGCAGGCCTTGCACATACGCCGGCGCTACGCCCTGCGCGGCCAGGCCAACCAACAAAGGCTGCAATGTTGGCCCGCAATCTAGCAGGGTGCGGATCAACCCGAGTGGTGCGGCCAGCCTAATCGCCCGCTCAAGGAAGGCCAACGCCGCTGCGGGTTGGCCCTGCGCTTGCCGTAGCTGGGCGTACATTGCCAATGCACAAACTACCGGGCGCATATTGTAGGTACGCTCGGCTTCGGCCAGCAATGTCGTAATGAGGAGCTCGGCTTGAGCGAAGTTCGCTGGATCAAGCGACGCAATTAGGGCGCTCGCTCGGATCAACTGCGGCGGCGCAATTGCGTACCAGCCCCGACTGAACAGATGCGTGTCCAGCGTAATCTGCTCTGCTGCCGCGAGCGCCGCCGTCAGGTCGCCAAGGAAGGCCAACCCGGTTGCGGTAAGCGCGGGCACAGTGCCCATGTGCAACCCTTGCCACAACACATCGATAGCTGCGGCCCAATCGCCTTGCCAGTATTGGATTGCCGTACCGCGCAGCACGGCGAGATCACCGCGAAACGTCGGCCAGGGTAACGGTTGTTCGGCCGCTACGGGCGCGGCGAGCAGCGCATCAACACGTTCAAGACTTGCAAGATTGGCCTTGCCGTCCATGTGAAAGCCATCGATCCGGGCCTGGATCAGCGCCAACCCCGGACGCCGCTCGATCAGATCAGCAGGCAGTTGGCGCAGCCAGTAGGCCGGCGGAGCGTTAGAAATATCCCGCCCGAGTTCACGCTGTAGCAACCGCTCAACAAGCGCGCCGGCGGCGTCTTCGGCACCAGCAGCCAGGTAGAGCCGCAGGGCCTCGACATACAAGCGGGCCGTTTCCAGCCAGAGCGCGGCGCGCAACTGCAAGACCCGCACCTGCGCAGCATCAACAGTCAGGCGCAATCGCCGCAGCAAGAGATCGCGAAACAAGGGATGAAAGCGATACCAGTCGCCGTCACCTTCAAGCGGCGTGATGAGCAGATTGGCGCGGGTCATCTGCTCAAGCATATACTCGGTATAAAGCAGATTGGCCGACTGCGCCAGGAGCGCCGCGCAAAGTCCGGCACAGAACCGTTCGGGGATGGCAAGCGCCAGGAGCACCTTTTGCAACTCGCCGGGTTGCTGCGCAAACACCTCTTCACCAAGATACTCGGCAATCTGGTGCTTTGCATGCTGCACACCGCCGCGCTTCGTATCATCCCTCGGCACCAGCGCTGCCAACTGCAACGCAATCACCCAGCCTTCCGTCTGCTGGAACAGTTCGGCGACATAAGCCGGATCGGGAGCAGCGCCTTGCAAGGTCGCCACAAGCACCTCAGCCTCGGGGGCGGTAAACCGCAACTGCGCAACCCGCACCTCCGTCACCTGCTGTTCAGCGCGCAGACGCACTAACGGCAGCGGCGGATCGGTGCGGCTGAGCACAACCAGACGACACGGATCGGGTAGGTGCCGCAAAAGATAGCTGACCGTATGATGGATCGCCTCAGCCGTCACGAAATGGTAGTCGTCGAGAACCAGGATCAGCGGCTCGGTGAGGGCGCTGAGATCGACCAGCAACGCCTGGAGCACGATCGCCGGCGCCGGAAGTTGAGCCGTGCGCAACAACGCCACTGTATGCGGCAGTGCGTCGGGCACAACGCGCTCAATCGCGCCGGCAAGGTAGGCTAAGAAATGGATGCTCTCCTGGTCGTATTCGTCGAGGGTCAGCCAGGCGCAGCGTGGGGGCGCCAAACTGGGCGAACGGGAAAGCGGTGCAGCGTGCGTCGGGGGTGCTTTTGGGGGTAGGTTTTTTCGGCCCAGCCGCCCATTCCCCGCACCCCAAACCCCGCTCCCTCGGAGGGGAGCGGGGTTTCCGAGCGCATCGCACTGCGGAATCGCTGCGGTGCCCCCCCTGCTCCTCTTGAGGGAGAAGGGGGCCGGGGGGATGCGGGGAATAGTGCATCAGACCGCGATCCGGTAAAAAACCTACCCCCAAAAGCCTCGGGGGTGGGAGTGCAACGTTCGCGCTTTCCGCTCCAAACAGCCACTGCGCAGCCAGCGTCGATTTACCAAATCCGGCCGGCGCAATCAGCAACGTCAGCCGCGTAGCGGGCTTGTCGCCAAGCAGGGCGAGCAACCGTTCACGCGGGATCAGGCCCGTATGTAGCCGCGGCGGCGCCAACTTCGTTGGTACCAGCAACGGAATCGCAGCAGTAAGCGGCATAAAATAAGCTCCTCAACCATCGTCTGGCCAGTATACGCGATTGCTCCCGCCAGGGCAAAACCCTGTCGCTCAGGCGCCGGAACTGCATTCCTATGCGGTTCATGGCCCCTGCGAACGCCAACGGCGCGCCCTACAGCATTGCGCAGATCGCTTGCGCCTGCGTCCCATGGCGCGAGCGCAGCGCGCCACCCGGTTCAGTGGCCGCAGTGGCTCAATCATGGTGCGCAGTGCGCTAGAACCGGCGCTAGCGAGCTTCGGTTGCAGCGGTTTCCCGCCCAACGCACCATGCAAAATATGTTCGAGTCAGCTATAATACAACTACTCAGTAGTCAGCGGTCAACGGCCCGCCAGTGCACAAAGACGTGCCCGGCACCGGCCGTTTGCCCCTGGCTACACATTGTTTGCAGGCAAGGGAAACGCTATGTCGTTTCGAATTGAAGCGCCGTATATCCCCACCGGGGATCAACCCCAGGCGATTACGCAACTGATCGCAGGGCTTCAGCAGGGCCACCACCATCAGACGCTGCTCGGCGCCACCGGTACCGGCAAGACGTTCGTCATGGCCCAGATCTTCAGCCAGGTGCAACGCCCAACGCTCGTGCTTGCGCATAACAAAACGCTCGTCTCGCAGCTCTGGGCCGAGTTCCGCGACTTTCTGCCCGATGCCGCCGTTGAGATGTTTATCTCGTACTACGACGAATATACGCCCGAAGCGTATGTGCCCTCGAAAGACCTCTATATCGAGAAGCAGGCCAGTATCAATGAGGAGATCGATCGCCTGCGCCACGCGGCCACCCAGGCCCTCTTCACCCGCCGCGATGTGCTGATCGTCGCCTCGGTGTCGGCGATCTACGGCCTTGGCTCACCACAAGACTACGGCCAGGTGGTGATCCCGATTCGCACCGGCGAGGTGCGCAATCGCGATAAGCTCATGCGCCAGTTGATCGACTTGCAGTTTGAGCGCAATGATATCGATTTCCATCGCGGCACCTTCCGCGTGCGCGGCGACACGCTCGATATTATGCCGGCCAACGCCGAAACCGCGATGCGCGTCGAGTTCTGGGGTGATGAAGTCGAGCGGATCGTCGAGCTTGATCCGCTGACCGGCGAGGTGCTGCTCAATCGTACAGCGGTAGACATCTACCCGGCTAAGCACTTCGTGACCACGAAAGACAAACTGGCCGTGGCGATCGGCTCGATCGGCAACGAACTGACCGAGCGGCTCCAGGAGCTTGAAGCGCGGGGGAAAGTCCTGGAAGCAGCGCGGCTCAAACAGCGCACTCAGTACGATATCGAAATGCTCGGCGAGGTGGGCTATTGCTCCGGCATCGAGAACTATTCGCGGCACATGGATGGCCGCGACCCCGGCCAGACGCCCTGGACGCTGATCGACTACTTCCCCGACGACTTCTTGATCTTCGTCGATGAGAGCCACATCAGTTTGCCGCAGGTGCGCGGTATGTACAAGGGCGACCGTTCGCGCAAGGAGACGCTCGTCGATTACGGCTTCCGGCTGCCCTCGGCGCTCGACAACCGACCGCTCCAGTTTGAAGAGTTTCAGACCCACGTCTACCAAGTGATCTATGTCTCGGCTACGCCCGGCCCCTACGAGCGCGAGCATAGCGCCCAAATCGTCGAGCAGATCATTCGGCCCACCGGCCTGGTTGATCCGAACGTTGAAGTGCGGCCTAGCGTCGGTCAGGTTGATGATCTGGTGGTTGAAGTGCGCAAGCGTGTTGCGGCCGGCCAGCGCGCCCTCGTCACGACGCTCACCAAACGCATGTCGGAAGATCTGGCCGATTACCTCAAAGAGATGGGCATCCGCACGATGTACCTCCACGCCGACATTGACACTCTGGAGCGGGTCGAGATCCT
Organism: Chloroflexales bacterium; assembly: GCA_038247995.1. Lineage (GTDB taxonomy): Bacteria > Chloroflexota > Chloroflexia > Chloroflexales > Chloroflexaceae > JBBRUG01. Next base: position 7,034 of record JBBRUG010000265.1, read on the forward strand.
GCGCGACCTGCGGCTCGGCGTGTATGATGTGGTGGTCGGGATTAACCTGCTCCGCGAGGGCCTGGACTTGCCCGAAGTGAGTCTGGTCTGTATCCTCGACGCCGACAAAGAGGGCTACTTGCGCTCGGAAACGTCGCTGATCCAGACGATTGGTCGTGCGGCGCGCCACCTCGAAGGCCGCGTGATCATGTATGCCGACACCATGACGGCCTCGATGGACGCCGCGATTAAAGAGACCCAGCGGCGCCGTGATATTCAGACTGCGCACAATAAGCGCAACAATATTACGCCGCAAGGTATTAATAAAGGTGTACGGGATCTGACCGACCGGATCAAACGGATGGCCGAGGAGCGTGGCACGTACGAAGTGAACGGCAAAGGTGGGGCGCTGGCTCAACCAAAGGCAGTCCTCGAGATCCCGCGCGACGAAATGGCAAAACTGATCAAAGACCTGGAGAAGCAGATGAAGCAGGCCGCCCGCGACCTTGAGTTTGAAAAGGCCGCCAGTCTGCGCGATCAGGTAGTTGAACTGCGGAAGACGCTTGCGCTCAATGAGTAGTTAAAATGTAAAAGGCAAACGCAAGACGTAAGCCGCCAGGTTGCCTTTTACATTTTTCATTTTACATTCCCATGGCAGTCCAAGTCTGGATCGGCGAGAAGCCGGAACATCCCAACGAGCGACGTACAATTGTGGCCCTCGCCAACGGTCTGGAACGGCTTGAGGGGTTGTACCTGATCCTGGCCAATTTCAGCGTCGGTGGGCGCACCGTTGACCTGGTGATCATCAAACAAGACGCGATCTTCATCATCGAGTTGAAGCAATGCGACGGGCGCGTAATCGGCAGTGTGAACGGGCCGTGGTTTGTCGAAGGGCGCAACGGCGAGCGCAAGCGGCTCAACCCAGGCCGTAAGAACCCCTACAACCAGGTTATTTCGTATTTCCACGCCCTGACGAATTTCCTCAACGAGAAGCGCCACGATTTCCTCTCGGCCCAGAAGGCCAGCGACGTCGATTTCCGCACCTGCAAGCGCGTTGTGGTCATTGCGCCCACAATCCAGGCGGGCAGCGAGATCGAGTTGGACTGGAAGGTTGAACTAAAAGGGCTGGATGAACTGCCGGCCTACCTGATCACCGAGCGTTCGTCGGAGATCGAACTGACCGAAACGGAGATGTTGGCCATCCCCGACCTGCTCCACTGTACGCCCTGGCAAGAAGTGAATGCGGTGATCAAGGGTGTGCTGCCTGCGCTGGATGAGCAACCCGCAGCCCCCCCCGCGCCTGTCGTACCAACCCAACTCGTCACCGAAGCACCAGCACCTGAAGCACCGCCGGCGCCGCCGGTGACCTGGCTTGATCGGACCAGGAAGGTCTTACGCACCACAACGGGCCGCTTCGCTGCGGCAATGGCCACCCTCGCCCTCGTGCTGCTGATCGCCCTGATCGTGCGCCCGCCGCCGAGCATTCCCAGCGCCGATCAGCCGGCCGGGCCGCTTCCCGGCGTCGCCGGTGCGCCACCTACACCCGGCGATGTGATGTTCAGTGCAAGCGATGTTAGTCTGACCTGTACCTGGAATAGCAATCAGTTGGTCGGTAAGCGCTGGGATGCTGAAGACGGCAACTGGATCAGTGTCGCCAATGGCGAGGTTGCGCTCGACCTGCTCCCCGATGTGGTGGTAGC
>JBBRUG010000266.1:0-8711 GCA_038247995.1 Chloroflexales bacterium
GCACCGGCCGAGAAGCAGCTCGCCGCGATGAAGTACGTCGCCTTCGCCACCAACCCGGAGAATGCCGGCGTCTGGTCGCGCAACACGGGCTACATGCCGGTGCGGATCAGCACGAAGGAGACGCCCGACATGGTGAGCTTCTTCGAGGAGAACCCGAACTTCCGCACGGCAGTGGAGCAACTGCCAAAGACGCGGGCGCAGGACGCCGCACGCGTGTTTGTGCGCAACGGCGACCAGATCATCGGGCGCGGCCTGGAGCGGATCGTGGTGAACGGCGAGACGCCGAGCGTCGTGTTCGCCGAGGTGAACGACGAGCTTGCCCGCGGTGCCGAGCCGATCCTGGAAGACCTGCGCGCAATCGAAGGGTAGCTGTTTGGCGGTCAGGTTTCCGCGTGCGGAAACCTGACCGCCATAGTATTCGACCGCATGGTTTCCCGCCTCCTTCAGCCCTCAGCCCTTGCGTAGTAATACGCCAACTGCTCAGCGGCGCTTTGCTGCACGTCAAGCAATTCCCAGAAGCGTAGTTCATTCCACAACTGCGGGGCAAAGCGCACGATGCCCACGGCGGAATCATATTCCAGGAAGCCCTTGATCAAGAAGCGCTCCAGCGGGTTCTTGACGATCAACTGGCGCAAGCGGGCATCGCTCACGGCCTGCACATCGCTGAGATCGGGCGGGCCGAACTCGACGATCTGACCCGCCGCGCGCCGGGCCAGATAGAAGGCGCGAAACTCGGCCGCCAGATCAACCAGTGCCGCCGCGCCATTGCGATCAACCGTCTTCAGCAGCGCCTTCAGCAGCACCGGCTTGTACGATTTGCTCAGGTTGCGGCTACGCGCAAAGTCGAGGAATTCCTGACGCCACTCGTCGGGGCGGGTCGGCGGGGTTTTGCCCAATAACGTGGTGCGAATAGCTTCGATCCGATCACGGCGGAAGAAGTAGCCGGTCTGATCGCCGATTTGGTCGGGGCTCAGCCGCCCCTGTTCCATCCAGCGCCGCAGCACACTCGCATCCACGCGCAGCGTATGGCTCAGCGCACGCAGCGTGATCAGGTCGTCGGCGGGGTTCACCTCCGGCGCCATGCTCGCCGCCCGATACGATTCACCGCGTTCGCCTACCCGGCGCGGGCCGACGCTCGCCTGCGCTTCGAACTGGGTGAAGTAAGCCTCATCGAGCCCATCCGTCGCCGCCACAATGCCCAACCGGTGGCGTAACATCAGCGCGATCACCTGATCGCCGTTCACCGTTGCAATGCGCGGAAACGCCGTGGCGGCTTTGCGGGTCGCCTGCGGCGCGTAACCGGCGGTGGTGATGAAGATGCCCTGTGAATATTGGCCACTTAACGCGCCGATGAAGCGGTCGATATCGGGGCGCTGCACGTTGTTGCGCAGGCGCTTCACCTGCACGCCGGTGGGAATATTGATCAGCGCGCCGCTCGTCTCCAACTCGCCCGCCGCATCGATCCCGCCATCGCCAACGTAGCGCGTCACCGCTACATTGCGCAGCCCGATAAATTCGAGCAGATCGCCGGCGAACAGCTCAAACGCCCGCGGCGGCAAGGCCAGCAGGCGCGTTTTGATCTGACGCTGAAGGGTCGAATCGGTAGGCGGCATAGGTAATAGCCTGACACGGTGATCCGGTGACACCGTCACGAGAATGGTCACCCGGACAACCGTGGTTGCCCGTGGCCACATGACGAACACGACCGCAACATACCCAGACGGGCACGACGCATGCGGGCGGGCACGCCACGCCATGCGGGAACGGCGCCGGCGCATGCGGGCAGGCACGTTGGCCCGCCTCTACAAACCGCGGGATGGCGACATCGGCGTCTGCTCGTCACTCGTCACTCGTCACTCCTCACTCGTCACTCCTCAGGGTCTCCCAATAACAACCACTCAAACGAAACCCCAAGAATGGCCCGCAGCGCAATCAGTTCGGCGGCATTGGGCAGCGCCTCGCCATTTTCGAGCCGACTGTATTGCGTCCGGCTGATGAATACTAGTTCAAGCTCCATGCGCGTGCGGAGAAGTTCCTGGGTTAGCCCCAACTCTGCGCGGCGCACACGCACACGCCCGCCGATCTTGCGAGCAAGGGCGCGCTGACGACTCGCGTATTCTTCTGGCAGGTCTTGTACCCGCTTGGGCATATGACGCTCCAAGCGGGTACAATCGCATATTTATTGGGCAGGCAGTCCCATAGAAGGGATTCAGTCGGACAGTCGGGCAGCCTGGCCTCCTGCGTCCCCGTGTCTCCGTGGCCCCTTCTGTCGATTTTGCCACTCCCATAGATGGGAATTTAATGCTAGAATGGAGTTTGTTCACCTGTAGGTACACATGTGGAATCTCCATGACGGCAAACCCCTTTTCCAACATAACAGCTACCTTTAGCGGTCATGAGACATTTGTCCTGCGCAGTAATTGGCTCAAAAAGGCTTACGATCTGTTACAGGATCAGCCGGATTTGTTTAGCCTGGAAGATGCGTTTGTGCGCCTTGGCGTAGGCAAAAATATGGCCCAGTCGATCCGCTTTTGGGGCCGGGCTTGTAATGTGTTTGAGCGCGTCGAGGGCAGTACCGGTTTCCACGCTACCTGGCTTGGTACCGCGCTGCTCGACGATGCGGGCTGGGACCCGTTTCTGGTGACGCCGACAAGCCGCTGGTTGCTCCACTGGCAGATCGTGGCTCGCCCTGAGGCTGCTTTTAGCTGGTACTACAGCTTTAATCTGCTGCGCCGAGGCGAGTTTTCGAGCCAGCAGTTGGCGCAGCAGATCACCCAACTTGTCGAGCAGCACGGAGTCAAAGCGCCCTCGGCGGCAACAATTGGGCGCGATATCGATTGCATGCTGCGCTGTTATGTTCGCCCCGATGCGAACCAACTCGGTGCGGCGGTGGAGGATGCGCTGCATTGCCCATTGCACGAACTCGACTTGATCCAGCAATTGCCCGGCCAACCCGCTTATCGCCTCGTGAGTGGTGCGCAACCCGACCTGCCCGATCAGCTTGTCGCGTACGCCGCACTTCAGCAGGCGCGCATGCTCAAGCGCAATACGGTCGCCTTTAACGAACTCGCCTATGGTGAACGCTCGCCCGGCCGGATCTTCCGCCTCGATGAAGACGCGCTGCTGACACGCTTGCTGCATTTTGAGACGATCACTGCCGGCTGGGCGGTCTACACCGAGAGCGGCGGCATTCGTCAGGTGGCCTGGCGTAATCCGCACGACCCAACGCTCGACAATGCGCTGCTCGACGCGGCGTTTGCCCAGGAACGCCGGTATGCCTGAAACCACGATCGCGCCAATTGCCGCCCGCTTCACCCGCGCTGTCCACATCCGGCGTGACTTTCGCGACCTGCGCTACCGGCTCGATGGTTATCAGGTAACGCCGCTCGTGCGCCAGTTGGCCGGTCGGATTGTTGCCGGCCTGGCCCTGGAAAGTAACGAGCGCGCTTTCTCGGTCGTTGGGCCGTTCGGCTCCGGCAAATCGGCCTTTGGCCTGTTTGTGGCCCATTTTCTTCAGCGCCGCCCGCAGGCCCGCCGCCAATTGCTTGGTTCACTGAAGATAGACGACGCAACCCGGCTACCTACCGAAGCACCGTCACTCCTGGCCGTGCTCGTGCCGGGCAACAATAGTTCGCTGCGCCATGCCATTCTGCACAGCCTGCACGATGCGCTGGAACCGATCAAGGCGCTTGCCGTCACACAGTTACGCCAGGAAGTCGCCACCGCCGCGAACGACCCGGCGCTTTCACCAGTGCGCGTAGCCGAACTTGTCGCGGCTGCGGCTCAACAGCTTCAGGCCCAGGATGCGTTTGCCGGCGTGCTGGTGCTGATCGACGAGCTTGGCCAGTTCCTCGATTATGCCGCCCGCCAGGACGACGAGCGCGATCTGTTTGTGCTGCAAAGTCTGGCGGAAAGCGCCGCCCGCAGCGGCGCCACGCCAGTGCTGATCGTGACGATTTTGCATCAAGCCTTCGAGCGCTACACACTCAACGCGGGATCAACCCGGCGGATCGAGTGGGCCAAGGTGCAGGGTCGCTTTGTCGATCTGGCGCTCCAGGAGCCGGCCAGTCAGATGATCCGCATGGTCGCCCTGGCCCTGCGCCCCAGCGGACGCGACCCGCTGCGTGACACTCGCGCCGCCTGGGCCGCCCGGATCGCGCCGATCGCCGAACGCCTCGGGCTGCGGCCGGGCGAAATCAGCCCAACCGATTGGCAGCAGATCCTCGCCGACAGTTACCCAATCCATCCCACGGTGCTGCTCGCATTGCCCACACTGTTTCGCCAGCTTGCCCAAAACGAGCGCTCGCTCTTCGCCTTCCTGCACTCCGACGAACCGTGGGGCCTACGCGACGTCCTGCGCAGCGCCATCGATCCCGCCGCGCCGCCGATCTACCGCCTGACGCACCTGTTCGCCTATGTCGAGGCCAACCTCGGCCCGAGCCTGTTCGGGCGGGCGCGCGGCCAGCGCTGGGCCGAACTCGTTGAGGCGCGCACCGTGCTGAACGTCGGCGAGCCGCGCCAACTCGACACGCTCACCGTTGTCGGCACAATCGGCGCGTTGGAGCGTTCGTCGGGACTGCGCGCCGGCCAGGCGCAAGTGGCCTTCGCCCTCGCCGACACCGACGACGATCCTGGCGTCACCGACGCGCTGCTTGCGCTACAGTCGCGCCAGATCGTTACGTATCGCCATCACCGCGACAGCTACATCATCTGGGAGGGCAGCGATCTCGACCTTGACGCGCTGGCGCAAGAGGCCCGCCGCGAACTCGGCGAGCGTGTGCCGTTGCGTGGGTTGCTCCAGCGCTACGCCGACACGACACCGCAGATCGCCCGCCGCCACAGTTATCGCTCCGGCGCCACGCGCACTTTTGCTGTGCGTTATGTTGATGCGTCCCAACTCGACGCCGACCTGCCGCCGCTGGCCGGGTTCGACGGTGAACTGCTCCATGTGGTGCCCGCCGACGAGGAGGAGTTGCAGCATGCCGAGCGCTGGGCCACGGCTGCGGCCCGCGATGGTGAGTCGGCGCGGATTACCGTGCTGCCCAAACGGGTGCGCGAACTGCGCGAACTGCTGCTCGAAGTGGCCGCGCTGCGCAGCTTGATCGACGAGCGCGCCGAACTGGAAACCGATCGCCCGGCGCGGCGCGAGGTGGCCGGGCGGCTGATCGAGGCGCAACAGGCGCTGGCCTATGTGCTCACCGACACTTACGGCGGTGCGCGCAGCCAGTGGTTTTATCGGCACGAAGCGCGTACCCTGGCTGGCGCCCGCGCGATCGACGACCTGCTTTCGGAAGCGGCTAAACGCACGTATGATCAGGCGCCGCAGGTTTGGAACGAGCTGATTATGCGCCGCCAGCTCTCTTCCGCCGCCGCGAAGGCCCGGCGCAACCTGGTGGAAGCGCTGCTCACGCGGGCCGATCAGGAAAACCTCGGCTTTGTCGGCTACCCGCCCGAGCGTGCGATCTACGCCAGTGTGCTGCAACTGGGCGGGCTGCACCGGCGCAACGACGCCGGCGGGTGGGAGATCGGCCCGCCGCCGGCGGATGACCCGCTGCACCTGCAACCGGCGTGGACGGCAATGGAGCAGTTTCTGGCCGTTGCGACGCCTGAAGCACACCCGCTTAGTACACTCTATGCTCGGCTCGAAAGCCCACCCTACGGGGTGAAAGCCGGGCTGACGCCACTGCTCTTCGTGGCGCTCTACAGCGCACGAGCCGGCGAAATCAACCTCTACGAGCGCGGCAACTACGTGCCCATGCCCGATATTGCCACCTTCGAGCGCCTGCTTACCCGCCCCGATCAGTTTGCGGTTCGGCTCAGTCGGGCTGATGGCGCTCGGCGGCTCGTCTATGCGCGCCTCGCTGCGGCCCTCGCGCCGCGTGCGCTTAGCCAGCCGATCCAGCCAGCGCTATTGGCCGTGGCCATGCCGTTACTGCGCATTCAACATACGCTCCCCGACTACAGCAAACAGACAAAACGGATCAGCGCAACCGCCCAGGCGTTGCGCACCGCCTTGCGCGAAGCGCGCTCGCCCGACGAACTGCTCTTTGAGCGGCTCCCAATTGCCATGGGCCTGCCGGCATTCCACCCGGACGATCCGGACGGCGAAGCGCGCGTCGATGCCTTCGCGAATGCCCTACGCGAGGGCGTCCAAGAACTCCAGGCCGCCTATCCGCAACTGCTTCAAACGATCGCGGGCCAGATCAACGCAGCCTTCGGGTTGCACGGCAGCGGGGCGACGGCGCGCCAGGAGCTGCACACCCGCTACAACCTGCTGGCGGCAACCACCAACGACAAACAGTTACACGCCCTCGGCATCCGCCTGGAAACCGCCGACAGCGAAGGCGCCGCCTGGGTGGCGAGCATTGCGGCGCTGGTGGCGCGGCGGCCGCCGGAGTTCTGGAGCGACGGCGACATTCCAGCCTTCGCCGCTGCGATTGCCGAACTCGGGCGGCGCTTTCGGGCCGCCGAAGAACTCGCCGTGGCGGCCAATGGCGTGCCTGCCGAAGCGGCACTGCTGCGGGTGGGGCTCACCAATGGGCGCGGCGAACTGAGCCGCGTTTTGCCGACCGCCGAACACGACCCGGCGGTGCAACAACTGCACAGCGAACTGCTGGCCACCCTCGGGCGTCACCCTGATCTCAGCGACGACCAGCGGGCGGCAGCGCTTGCGGGGTTGTTACAAGCACTGTTGTCAACCGCGCCCTGATGGGCGCTCCGTGATCCGGCGGAGCAAACGGCCGCTAAAGCGGCTGCGCGCCAACTGCGTTCACAATAGTCCTGAGCCGCTTCAGCGGCCTGGTGTTCAGCATTCTCAGCAGCGCCCTTCAGGGCGCTGCGCAAAGGGGAAGATCCGCATGTCCACACCTGAAACAACCATCGCCGAATGGGCCGCGCGCCCCGGACGCCATATCGTGAACCTGAGCGGCGGCAAAGACAGCACCGCGCTAGCGATTTTTATGCGCGGCAAAATCCCCCAGGTCGAATACCTTTTCTGCGACACGCACAAAGAACTGCCCGAAACCTACGAATACCTGGATCGGCTGGCGGCATATTTACAGCGCCCGATCATCAAACTGAACGCCCAACGCGGCTTCGACCACTGGCTCGACATGTACGGCGGCATGCTGCCCTCGGCGCAGGTGCGCTGGTGTACGCGCAAGCTCAAGATCGAACCGTTTGAAGCCTACATCGGCACGGAAACCGTCTGGAGCTATGTAGGCATCCGCGCCGACGAAGCGCGCAGCGGCTACGTCTCGACCAAACCGAACATCCACCCGATCTTCCCGTTCAAAGAGTTCGGCCTGACGATTGCCGACGTGGAGCGCCTGCTTGAAGAAAGCGGGCTGGGCCTGCCGACCTATTACGAGTGGCGCCAGCGCAGCGGTTGCTATTTTTGCTTCTACCAGCGCAGCGGCGAGTGGGTGGGCCTGAAAGAACGCCACCCGGAACTGTATGAACTGGCGCAGACCTACGAAACCGAGCGCGGCGGCGAGCGCTTCACCTGGCGCCAGCGCGAAAGCCTGGCCGAATTGGATCGCCCCGAGCGAACCGCCCAGATCAAGCGCGAACACCTGATTCGCCTCGAAACCGAACGCAAACAGCGCCCGAACCGCTCGCTGATCGACCTGGTCGGCGCCGCCCTTGATGCCGACGACGACGAGCAGGGGTGCGACATCTGCCATTTGTAAGAGGAGGAGTGTGCATGCGATCAATCGCTTTCCACCAAAAGTTTAAACTCGACCGCGAACGGCTCGCTACGTTGCTTCGTTATATGACAGAGCAACCGATTGCCTCAAAAAAAGGGGCGGCTGTCTATATGGGAGTTGGGGAGCCAGCAGCGGAAGGTTGTATAGGTTGGTTAATCAAAACCAGCTTAGTTACACCTAGAGATAAAGGCTATGAATTAACTCCTCTCGGTGAGCTTATAGCCAACCACGATCCTGAACTGTCGCAGCAGAATACTCTTTGGCTGATGCACTATTACCTTATTACGGAGCATAATGAACGTTCCGAAGTATGGTATCGCGCTTTTAATGAGTTTTTCAATCCCGGTATTTCAATTGAACGCAGTTCTTTGTTGACCTACATAGAACGTTCACTTGAAGGTACGTCAACTAACAAATTGGGGTTGAGCGATGATTGTAACCAGTTTTGGAAATGTTATCTTGATCCTGCCTCGCTTGGCAAGCTCAATCTTGTCCAAGAAGACAAACAAAAAACGTACACTTTTAATCTCAGTATCCCCCCCGATACCGCTATCTTTGCTTTTACACTTTTCGACGCCTGGCAACGCCGGTTCTCCCATGTAGACACTTTGCGTATTTCACAAATTTGTGAAGAACCAGAGTTTTCCGGAAAAGTTTTTGTTGCCCATCGCGATCAAGTCGTGCAGATGCTCCAAAACCTTCAAAGTCTCGGCATGGTTAACATTATCGACTCGCAGCACGAGCCGGTAACGCGTCGCTATCGCGATGATCCTTATCAAATTCTTACAAACTTTTACACGGCGCTATGAGTGATTTACCTGCCAGAGCTAGCCAACGCTTTATAGAATGCTGCATCACCGAGCCACGTTATCGTGTGGCATGGCTTGTTGGAACACCTCAACGCAGCCGTAAAACCTTACTTGCTAAGCAATTATGTACACAAAACGGCTGGCACTATCTCGATTACACGCTCACGCCAGGTTACCTTGATCGGCTGGTGGA
>JBBRUG010000267.1:0-8609 GCA_038247995.1 Chloroflexales bacterium
AAGAAGCACAGACGATGCCATGCCACAGCACTCCCGGTTCTTCAATCGGGAGTGCTGCAGTCGGTGCAATGAGTGGGACGGTTCAGGAGGAAGGCGTTGCCTGACGGGTGCCACACGCTGCTCGGGGGCAAGCAGGGTGGCTTAACATGCGCATTGTCAGGGTACGCGGGCAGCACCATATCGGTGTCCAATGGCCGTTCGTTCGGCGCGTGGCGCCTCCGCACCTGTTGCAGCGCGAGCGCCTGGACGAGCGCCATGTGCAGTGCCGGCGGTCGTGAGGCAATCACGGTGCTGTTTGGATTGGAGTCTACGGTTCGCCATATCAACGGCTGGGATGAGTATGAACAAGGTATGTTGCCGAACTGAAACAATCTGGCGGAGCAAAAGAAAGAGAGACAGGGCACAGAAACTGTGTCCTGTCTGAAAAACACCTACATACGCACGATTCCAGAAAGGTGTTACGGGTTACAGCGACGGCACCACGATCACACGACAGCCCTGGAAGTCGGCGACTATATGAGATCGAACCCTTGTAGCGCAGCGCATTTGGGCTTGATCAACATAATAGGCACCGCCACGTACTACCGGCTGATTCATCTCCCTGAAAGTCTGTTTTGCACCAGGATAGGACTGCCATTCACTACTGGTTAATTCCCAAACATTTCCGACCATATCGCTTGCACCGCATTCTGATGCACCGGCAGCAAAACAGCCGACCGGCAGAGTCCAGCGCCAACCGCGTAACTCTCGATTTTCTGCACTAGCAGCATAATCTTCAATCCATTCATCTCCCCAAGGATAACGCCGTTCACGTGTCCCACGTGCTGCTGCTTCCCACTCCTGTTCAGTTGGCAGTCGGATTGTTGTTTCGGTATGTTCACTTAGCCAGGCGCAAAACTCGCTACACTAAGTCCGCTCTATTGCAACAACAGGCTGACTCGGTCTGTTTAAATCCGAGTTGTTCGCAGTGTAAGACCGCCGTTGCCCCCATTCATCCCACTGCGCATTCGTGATTGGATAGCGGGCAATGTAGATGGGCATAGTAAGCGTAAATTGATGGATTGGCTTTTCATCTTCCATCGCATTAGTTTCATTATCACTACTGCCGATCCAGTATGTTCCCGACTCGACCCGGCAGAAATAGCTCCCCGGCTCACCTGCCCGTGCCAACTCCGCCCGCCATTGTTCGATCGTGACTGGGAAGCGCGGGTCGCCAAGGTCGCCTAGGAAGAAGCCGGCTCGCACGCGCTCTGCCACCGGGATCGGCTGGGCTTTGTCGGTCAACAGCGCGACGAAACCGGCTCTAAGGTCGCGCTACAGCCGATCGACTTTGACCATCGGCCGGGTGCGCAGATAGCTCCAGTCGCGGTCCTTGCCGATCTCGGCAGCCAGGATCAGATCGCGATACCAGCGCACCGTATTTTTCGGCACACCGTGCTCCTCGCGGTCGATCAGGTCGGCGAGCACACTGTTCACAACAGCTGGATGCATCAGCCCCGTGCCGAGGAAGATCGGCTCGCGCCAACGGTCATCAGCCCGGTGCTGCATCACCAGATCTACTGGATTTTCGCTATTGAGGGCGATATGCCGGCCAGCGCAGTGCTCCTGCAAGGTCAGGTGGGCGAACACATAACTCTGCGGGCCGGCGGGAGCGATCAGACCGCTGCGCTGCTCGAAATAGTCCACACAGCGGAGTGCGGAGTCACCTGGTGCCGGCACCTGCGCCGCCTGAAAGAAGTCAATCAGGGCGCGCTACAGATCGCCCCGAGCCACGCGCCCGCGGCCATCCTGCGACATACCGCGCTGATGCGCCTCGTACGAAAGCCGGTCGAGCAGGGGTTGAATGCGGTCGCTACCCCAATCACGCAAGCCCACCGCTTCGGCCAGGCTCTGCCCCTCGCGCACCTGATCCCACTGACCGAGAAGCAATTCGAGGATGCGCTCGTAGAGTTGCGGCCGGTCGCGGGGCAGTTCGCCCTTATTGAAGAGCACCAGCGCCATCATTGTCAGCAGCAGGGGCGTTTCGGCCATCGTGCGCAGTTTGGGGCTGTTCACAATCGCGTCGATTAGCGCGGCGCTTAACTGCTCGGCTTGGGCAGGTGTGATTTGCGCTTTCCCCACCAACTCCTGATACCAGGCCCGCACAAAGTGGCGCACTTGACCAAGCGTAAAGGGCGCTAGGGTTTTAACCGGCCAGCCGAGGAATTCCCGTGAGGAATCGTCAAATGCGCGGATGCGACAGGTCAGCACCACCTGGGCGTGGGCGTGCAACTGCACAAACTCACGTACCGCCTGAAGGGTTTCACGTCGGGAGGCGCTCTGCCCAGGTTGCACCTCCAGGGGCACCTCGTCAAGCCCATCGAGGAGCACCAGGGCGCTGCCATTGGCAAGGGCGGCGCTCAGCAAATCATCCACCTGGTGCATACAGCAGGCGTGCATCTCATCACGCAGTGTAGAAAACACCGTTGCTGGATGAGCGCCGTCTGTAGCAATGCGGCGTGAGAGGGTGCGCAGCGGCAGAATCATCGGCAGCACGCGGCGCTCGGAGTTCCAACCGAACAGTTCCGTCGTGGCACTGAATTGGTCAAGCCCTCGGCAAGCCAGTGCCCAGGTGAAGTGTCGCAGGAAGGTGCTCTTGCCACTGCCAGGATCACCAAGAATAACGGCGTTAAGATGTTGCGCCACAAATTCGGAAACAAGAGAGTCTCTTCCTAGGACATTGGCCTCTTGTCTAGCCTGATTATTTACTAAGACAGACACATAATGGCCATAGAGTGCTTTTGAAGGTAAGGCCCAATCCGGATGGTAGACTTGTTTCACCGGTTGAGAGGTGTCTTCGTTCTCAAAATAGGACACATAATCTGGGTCACGTTCATCAAATTCTGTAATGAACCCGCCTCCCACCGCCATGTCCACATACACCCGCTCCAACGCCACGCCATCGCCATGATCGAGGCGTTCTTCGAGGCCGCGCAGCGGCAGGCGTGAGAGCTTGCCGGCCAGACGTGCTAGATACCAGGCCAGGCACCGCCGCTCATCCTCATTCGGATCGCGTCCATAAATGATCGTGCCGAGATTCAGTCCAACGGCAATGCCATCAATGTGCGCATCGGTGCTGAGGTTGACATTTCCTTCGGTGCGCTTGTCGATGTTCTGGCCCGCAATGTCACCCATCGTCATATCACCAATCTGCGCACCGGGGCCAATGGTAAGCAGCGTTGTACGTTGCTCGCGCAGGGCCGCGAGTTGCTGCTCGATCAGGATGCGCACCGCCTCAGGCAGCGGTTGGGCGAGACTGGCCTCGAGTTCGGCGATCTGGTGAGCAAGTTCTGCGGAGTTTGCAGCCATGGTGAAGCTTTCTCTGTCATTCATTGCGCCCGGCCACATCGCTGATGCATACATGGCCGAACTGACTGTCGGCGCCGAAGGTCAGTACGCTCTGCGCCGCCTGAATACGCTGCCCCGCTAGCGCGCCGATCAACGTAGCGGTATCAGGCAGCGCGGCCATCTGTACCTGAGCAGCTTCTACCGTGAGCATCCCATTGGCCGCATCGGTCAGGATTGTCGCCAGGCGGTGCGCCTCCGCATGCTGATCGGGCGGCAGGGCTGCTTCAAGAGCGCGGATGCGATCGGCTGCGGTAAGCACAAGATACTCCCACTGGTGGTTCGCGTTGACGGTGGCTGAAGCAGAACAGTACTTGCCCAAATGACACGTCCAGGATGCAAAGCACAATGTCCTGGGTGCGGCTCTCACCAAGTCACCTACGGCGATTGAAGCGGGACAAACATTGGAACGACGAACGAGTGTACTTGAATAGCATTCTCTCTCGTTGTGAGTACGAACATTTCAGCGACATCCCTGCCCGTACATCCTGCTGTTGCGATCAGCGTCCCATCAGGACTCACTGTGACACTTGTCACTTCGCCCTGCTGGACTGGCAGCGTCATTAACAAGCTACCTTGCACATCCCATACTCGACCGACCCCCTCAGTCTCTACAGTGATGATCGTTGTTCCGCCAGGACTAAAGGTAGCACTAAGAACAGCGCCGGCATGGCCTTTTAGGGTTGTGATAAGAGCATAATCGGAAACATTCCAGATACGAGCGGTGCCGTCACGTGAGGTGGTTACAAGCAGGCTGCTGTCCGGATGCCATGCAATCCCATATACATCGTCATTGTGAGGGAGCAGGGGGCTGGGGGGATGCGGGGAATAGCGCATTGGGACGCGATCCTGTAAAAACCCTACACCTGCAAGGCGCATACTCCAGGCAGGTATTGCCTGTATTCGCGATCAACCATCCACAATGTGTGGATGGTTGATCGTATCTGGAGCGAAGAGACCACGTGAGATAGGGATTGCAGTACCTCACAAAGATACGTCGCTAGAGTATAATACGTTGGCGATGTATCTTTGTGAGGAGGGGACATGTTTGTCGATCGCACTGCGGAATTAGCGCTGCTCCAGACGTTGCTCGGACGCGGGCGCAGCGAGTTGCTCCTGCTCTACGGCCGCCGTCGAGTTGGAAAAACGGCGTTGTTGCGCGAGTGGGCAAGCCGCAGCGGCATCCCCTGGAGTTACTGGATGGCCCAGAAGGAGCCGGCCGACTTGCAGCGACGCCGCCTTGCGGCAACGATCCGTGGGCAAGCGCCGTCGGCAACCGGCCCGACGTTCGCCAGTTGGTCGGATCTCTGGGATGATGTGGCTGCCCTCGTTCGTGACGATCGCCGCATCCTCATCCTTGATGAACTGCCCTGGGCCGTCGAGGCAGACGGCGCGATGCTCTCCGCCCTGCAGTACGCCTGGGATCTCCATTTCCAGCAGCGCAACCTGATCCTCGTCCTCTGCGGCTCGCAGATCCGCACGATGGAAACCCTGCTCAGCCGCCAAACCCCACTCTTCGGACGGCTCACCGCGCAGTATTATCTTCAACCGCTGCCCTTCGGCGCCCTGCGCGACTTCTTTCCGGGCTGGAGTCCTGATGCGCAGGTTACCGCTTACGCCATGCTCGGCGGCGTTCCGCAGTATCTCGCCTGGTTCAACGCCAACGCCACCGTGAGTGACAACATCCGCCAGGCGATGCTCTCGCCGATCAGCGTGGCGCTCTCCGAGATCGAGTTGTTACTTGCCGATGAGGTGCGCGATATCCGCACCTATCTGACCGTCTTGAACGCCATTGGCGAGGGTGCACATGCGTTGAAGGACATTGCCAACGCGACGATCACCGCGCCAACCAATCTCACGAAGTATCTGGGCGTGCTTCAAGAGCTACGGCTGGTCGAGCGGCGCATACCGGCCACCGTGTCGCCGGCGCTCCAGGCCCGCTCCAAACAGGGGCGCTACCATCTAACCGATCCCTTCCACCGCTTCTACTTTCGCTTCCTGCGGCCCAATCAGGCCGAGATCGCCTATCAGTCCGATCAGGTGCTCACCCAGATTCAGGCCGGGTTGCGGGCGTTTGTCGGGCAAACGGCGTGGGAGGAACTCGCCCGCACCTGGGTGTTCAGGCAGGGAATGCGCGGGGAATTGCCGTTTGCACCGGAGGTGATCGGCAGCCACTGGAGTCGTGCGGTTCAGGCGGATGTTGTGGCGGTAAGTTGGCGTGAGCGCGCGATCCTGATCGGCGAATGCAAATGGGGAGCCGACACGGTGAACCGCCAGATCGTGCGCCACCTCATCGAAGAGACCATCCCGAAGACCGTGGCGGCCCTAGCCGACGCAGGGCAGGGATGGCGGGTCATTCCGGCGCTGTTTACCCGAGCCGGCGCAACGCCTGATGCGCAAACGCTGTTGCAGGAGCACGGCGGACTGCTGGTGGATTTGCCGACGCTGTATCGGGATCTTGGGGAGGATGTAGGGTAGGCGAAGCACATGCACGAGTGCGTCAATGCCCGTCCCTACAGGCCTACAAGCCGTATTTATAATGAGGTGATAATCCGCTCGATTTTCGCCAGGGACATACCATCCACGGTTTCAGCGGTGCTGCCTTTGGTCATCGCACCCTGGTTGGGATACAGGCGTGCGTATGCGCGCAGGTAGAGGTCCGGGTTGTGCAGCAGGCTGTGCACGCGCTCCAGCGGCAACCGTCGTGTGCCGCGATCTCGAATGATTGCGAGAACAGTTTCAGCACTACGCATCGCGCGTTTATCCTTCCTGTCCTGCAATCCAAGCCACCTGCTACCCTTCGCCGTGTAGTTGGCTTTCCCAACCGCTGACTACTACGGTAGCTCCGATGCCATAGGCGTCGCCGCCCGTAGACATTCCCGTGTTCCGTCGGCTGTGTACGTAGCGAGCACTCGGTAGGTCGTCCGTTCGTTCCCTTGAGGTCCCACGTAGGGCCGCTCTCATCGCCAGAGGGTTGCCATTGAGCCGGGAGGCGGCTCACCATTGCGACGCACGAACAATGTGCGCAGGCGATGAAGCTGGTGTAGCCGGGCGTTTTTCCAGCAGTACAACAAACACAGAGTTGGGAACGAGACTTCAGGCAGTGGAGCCTTGACCATAGAGTGCGGGTCTTGCGGCTCATCGTCGCGCAACGCCTCTGCGACGTATCCGCTTTTCCGACATGCTGCGGTCCCCTTTGGCTTTCGCCGCCAGGTAAGTCGGCTGACCCAGCGATATTCCCTCTAATCGCTGCCCCCTGCGGGGGCGATACACAGCCGCGTGACACGGTGCACCGCATCCTGATGCTATACTGTGTCCACGCCGAGTGTGTTTTCTGTCGGCCCTTCAGCGCTCTCGGTGCGCCAGAGCTCGCGCAGTTCGGCGCTCTCGGCAAGCAATTCATCAAGGCGCCCCTGGGCCTCAATCTGCCCCGCTTTCAGAACAATGATCCAGTCGGCGCGCCGTAACGCAGTCCGGCGATGCGAAACGGCGAGTACCGTCGCCTGGTTCGGCATAGCTGTCAGACGCTCCCAAAGCAGCCGCTCCGTCTCAACGTCGAGTGCGCTCGAAAGATCGTCGAAGACCAACAACTCCGGCCGGCGCACAAACATCCGCGCAGCGGCCGCGCGCTGGATCTGGCCGCCACTGAGCCGGACCCCGCGCGGCCCGACCATGGTCTCCAAGCCAGAATCCAGTTTCGGCACGTCACGGTCAAGCGCTGCCTGATAGAGTGCCGTACGTAGCCGTTCCTCGTCTTCACCGGCGCTCAACCCTTTCAGCAGGTTGTCGCGCAGCGTCTCGCTGAACAGCCGTGGCGCCTGCGGTGTATAGGCGACATGGGGTGGCGTCATAAACGCCGCCGGGTCGGCGATCTGCCGGTCGTTCCAACGCAACTCGCCGGCCTGCGCCGGCAACAGGCCGAGCAAAACCCGCAACAGAGTGCTCTTGCCGCTACCGATCCTCCCGGTGATCACCACGAATTGTCCGCGCTCTACCCGCAAGTCAACCGCCTTCAGGCCATGATCACTGCCAGGGTAGCGGTAGGTCAACCCGTCGGCGGAGAGCGTGCCGAGCGGTACACGATCCGCGTCGTCCGGCTCAGCAACCGCCGGTAGCGGGCCGCGCATCCGCACCTCGCCGTCGTGCTTGGTGAGCAGTGTTGACGGCGCGCCTTGCAACAGGCCGATCGCCCGCCGCAACGACACCCCTACCTGCTGATATTTGGTCACGTAGTCGCCGACCATGCCGATCACGAACGCCATCCAGCCAAGGTATGAGGCGAACAGCACGAAATCGCCCACGGTAAACTGGCCTGACTGCAACGATTGGGCTACCAGGATGAGCAGTACCCCGGTGGCGATGTTGGTCGCACCGAACGAAAAGGCGTGGATCAGGTTGGTCAGCAACTGGTCGCGTAAGGTTGCCGTCCGCCGCTGCTCGGCAATCCGCTGGAGGTGCGCAACGACATGCTGTTCGGCTCCGGCAACTTTTACCGCCTGCACTGCGCCGAACAGTTCACCGAGCAACCCGGTTACCTGCCCGATCGCCTGCTGGTTCGCCTCGCGGTAGCGCCTGATCCGATCGTTCATCAGCTTCACAAAGCCCAGGATGAGCGCGAGGGGCAGAAAGCCGAACAACGTGATGCGCAGGTCGATCCGGGCCAGCGTGACAAACGCAATCCCGAACGCCAATGCCTGCCCGATTGGATCGGCCGTCCAGGTCAGAAAGATACTGATATGTTTCATGTCGTCGCGCAGCCGGCTCACCGCTTCGCCCGGCGACGAATCCGGCGGCAACGCCGATGCGCCTGGTCGTCCGAGAATGCTGCGGAGCAGGTTGTGGCGCATCAGCGTCTCGGTGATGAGCATGATTGCTTTCTCACCGAAGGGAAAGGCAAGCGCCATCATCGCGCGCACAATCACCACGCCGATCAGCACTCCCGCGAGCGCCCACAGAGTCGCCTGGGCATCGTTTGTGAGCAGCGTGCGGTTCGAGAGTTGGTCGAAGATCTGCCGGATGAAGATGCCCGGTGCCAGCGGCCACAGGTAGAAACTGATAATTCCCAACGCGCTGAGGAGGTAGCGCCCTTGCAGGTGTAGGGTTTTTACAGGATCGCGTCCCAATGCGCTATTCCCCGCATCCCCCCAGCCCCCTGCTCCCTCACGTGGAGCAGGGGGAGCCGCCGCAGATTCGGCGTCCTGATGCTGTCGGAAGCCCCGCTCCCG
>JBBRUG010000268.1:0-8601 GCA_038247995.1 Chloroflexales bacterium
GCGGGGGGGGGGGGGGGGGGGGCGCGCGGCACCCGTCCGGGGTGGGGGGGGGGGGGGGGGGCTCACTCCTCCAATTCCCAACGCTTGATCACGCGCTTGCGCCGATGATGGGCATGTTGGTTCAGAATGTAGCGCTCCACAATCCGAATGTGCCGCCAGTTAATCGTAAATGCTGCGTAGCCGGTCTGCCAGCGGAAATACATCCCCGGTCGAAGCGTATGGCTGACTGCATGTGAACTGAAGCCTTTCAGCGTTCCGGCCACTTTGGATATACTCAGCGTACGGGGCAAGGTGAGCGAGAGATGGACGTGGTCGGCGACGCTGCCGATCGCAATTACCTGGCAGCCGAGTTGTTCGCTTTTCGTTTTGAGGATGGCGTGGAGCAGCGGCTCAAGCTCAGAATCGATGAGCGGTTGGCGATATTTCGTGCCCCAGATGAAGTGGATATAGAGAATGGTGTAGTTTGGATTGCCCATCCAACACTCCAGTGTTTGTATATTAGTTGTACTGAAGATGTACCGTTTAATGCCCTGGCAAGGGTACGCGTATGCGCCGCTACTAAGGGCTCCAGATGCAGCCTGCGATTTATATAACTACAACGCCGCTTCAGCGGCGCATGTGTTCCGGCGCCAAGCCGCTTCAGCGGCGCATGTGTTCCGGCGCCAATAGGAGCGCCCTTCAGGGCGCGAAACTTCAGGGCGCGGAACCCAATACGGACTGATCCAATGCTTACCCACCACACAATTGGCGCTTTTCCCGCTGTTACGGTAACGACCGGCCCGCTTGCGCTCACCCTCGTGCCGGAGTTGGGTGGGAAGATTAGTAGTTTGTGCGATATGCGTAGCGGCCGTGAATGGCTCTGGCGCCACCCGCGCTTGCCTTACGCCCGTGTGCCCGCCGACGCCGACTATGGCGCCCACGCCGATACCGGCGGCTGGGATGAGTGCTTTCCGAGCGTTGGCCCCTGCATCTATCCGCTGCCTCCTTGGCAAGGCGCTGCCATTGCCGACCATGGCGAACTCTGGGCTCAAACGGTAAAACTTGACATAGCTGAAGAAGGCGATCGAGTAGCACTAGCTTGTACCTGGCAAGGCGTAGCGCTGCCCTATCGCTTCGAGCGCACCTTGCATCTAAAGCGCGGTAGCGCACAGGTGCGGGCCGAGTATCTGGTGACGAACCTGAGCGCTGCGCCGTTGCACTTCATCTGGAGCGCCCATCCGTTGCTCGCGATCAGCCCCGGCATGCGCCTCGAACTGCCTGAAACGGCGACATACAATTGTTGGGCAACTGTCCCGCCTGGCCTGCTGCCGGCTACAACCGGCTTGCGGGCGCCGTTCGAAGCCGTTGACCTGAATAACTTGCCGGTAGCTAACGGATCAGCGCTCAAGCTCTGGAGCGATCCGCTTCCCGCTGATGCAGGGCACGCGGCGTTGCATGCCAGCGATGGCGCGCTGCAGATGCGCTGGGACACTGCGCTGCTGCCGCAGATCGCCTTCTGGCTTAATCTGGGTGCCTGGGCCGGCGACGACGGCGCGCCGCTTTATAACCTGGGCCTGGAGCCATGTATCGGCGCGCAGGACTCACTTGCCGATGCGATTACGGTGCAACGGCTTGCCGCGCAGTTGCCGCCGAACGGGACGCGGCAGTGGTGGATGGAGCTGGAACTACACACATCGTAACGGCGGCCCGCGAGCCGCCCCTATCAGGACCACGTATGAAAATTACTAACATCACGACCTACATCGTCGGCAATGCCTGGAAAAATTGGGTCTTCACGCGGGTCGATACCGATGCCGGGATCCACGGGATCGGTGAGTGTACGCTGAATGGTTTTGCGCGCACCGTCGAGACTGCCGTCCACGAGCTGAAGCGCTTTGTGATCGGTCAAGATCCCTTCGACGTCGAGCAGCATAGCTTGCGCCTGTTCCGCGAAGTCTATTCCGACGGCGGGCAGATTCAGGGCGCAGCACTGGCCGGGATCGAGTTTGCCTGTTGGGATATTATGGGCAAGGCGCTTGGCCAGCCGGTCTACCGCCTGATCGGTGGGCGCTGCCACGAGCGGCTGCGCGCTTATGCCAACGGTTGGTATCGTGGGCCGCGTACGGCGGAGAGTTTCCACACCAGGGCACGCGATGTTGTGGCGCGGGGCTACACTGCACTCAAGTTCGATCCCTTCGGCGCGGCCTGGCGCGTGACTGACCGGGCCGATTTCGACTTGACGATCGCCATTATTGCTGCCGTGCGCGATGCGGTCGGCCCGAATGTCGATATTTTGATCGAGGGCCACAACCGCTTTAGCCCGCATATGGCGCTCCAGTTTGCCGAGGCGATGGCACCGTATCAACCGACCTGGTTTGAGACGCCGGTGCCGCCGCAGCGGATCAGCCAGATGGCCGAGGTGGCGCGGCGCAGCCCGGTGCCGATCGCCTGTGGCGAAGATTATTACAGCGCCCAACAATTTAGTGAATTGCTCGCCTATGATGCGGTGCATATTATTCAGTTGGAACCGCAATACCTTGGTCTGAGTATTTCGAAGCAGATCTGCGGCATGGTTAACGCCGCCAATGGCGTTACGGCGCCGCACAGCGCGCAGGGGCCGCTTTGCTCGCTGATCTGCGCCCACCTGAACACGGCCACGCCGAACTTCTTCCTCCACGAGATCTTCGACGACTTTAACGACGACTGGAGCCGCCAGATCCTCACGCGCCCGATCAAGGTGCATGACGGCTACATCGAACTTGAGGACGACCGGGTGGGTTGGGGCGCCGACCTGAACTACGATGTGATCGCCGAACATCCCTACAACCCGGATAACTATTTGCCGCTCTTCCGCTCGGGCTGGGAACAGCGCAAGCCGGTAACGGAATAGACGGACGCGATTGTACGGGCAGACCCAGGTGTCTGCCCGCCTGAACTATGCCCCTTTCCATTAAGCTCACCACCCGCCGCGCCCTGATCACCGGGGTGAGTAGCGGGATCGGGGCGGGAATTGCCCTGGCCCTCGCCACTGCTGGCGCCGATGTGGCCGGATGCGCCCTGGAAGCCGCCGCTGAGCCTGGGCCAACTGCGTTTATTGCGCAAGCCGCATTGCTTGGGCGGCGGGCCGTCTACCGGCAGGCCAATGTCGCCGACGCTGAGCAGGCGCGTACGTTCGTCGATTGGGCTGCCGGCGAACTCGGCGGTCTGGATTATGTGATCGCCAACGCCGGGCGCAATATCTTCGCTGGAGCGGAGGCATGCGACGAGGCGACCTGGCAGGCGAATATGGATCTGAACCTGGCCGCCCACTGGCGGGTCGCGCAGGCCGCCCGACCGCACTTGCTTCAGGCCGATCAGCCGGTGATTGTGCTGATCGCCTCGAACCACGCCTGGCGTACTACACCGGGCGCCTTTCCTTATAACGTCGCCAAGGCCGGCATGACGGCGCTGGTGCAATCGCTCACGCTGGAGTGGGGGCCGCATATTCGTACGGTCGGCGTGGCGCCGGGCTTCGTCAATACGCCGCTCGCCGACGGGTGGTTTGCGATGTTCCCCGATCCCGGCGCCAAACGTGCCGCGATCGATGCGATTCACCCGGTGGGACGCCTCGGAAGCCCTGCCGATATCGGCGCGTTTTGCGCCTTTCTGTGTAGTCCGCTGGCCGGCTTTATCGCCGGCACAACCCTGCTGATCGACGGCGGGCGCAGCGCGGTGATGCAAGATGTGTGAGGCGTGAGGCCTGAGGCCTGAGGCCTCAGGCCTGATGCTTACTAGCTGCGCACTGTCCGACTGTCCGACTGTCAGACTGAGTCCTGAGACGTGAACACCCTGAGGAGGTAAGTATGATCAAAATTGCTGAATTTCTTTCGCCGACGCCGACGCCGCTCTGGAAACTTGCCAAGCAGGCCGGCGTGGATTCTGCCGTTGGTGGCCTGCCGACGCCCGCCGATTGCACCGACGGCGAGTCGCCGTGGGATTATTTGCCGCTGCTGCGTATGAAGCAGCGCTACGAGTCGGGCGGCTTCAGCCTCGATGTGATCGAGAGCCGCCCGCCGCTGAACCTGGCCAAGCGCGGCCTGCCCGGCGGCGACGCGGAGATCGACACTGTCTGCGCTTTGATCGAAAACATGGGCAAGCTGGGCATTCCGGTCTGGTGTTACGAGTGGATGACCGACTTCAACTGGCTGCGCACCAATACGAGCACGCCCTCACGCGGTGGCTCGGTGGTGACGAGCTACGACAATAGCCTCATGGCCGACGCACCGCCTACCCCGGGCGGCCCGATCAGCGAAGATCAGCTCTGGGAGACGCTCCAGTACTTCCTCCAGCGCGTGCTGCCAGTTGCCGAGCGCGCCGGGGTGGAATTGGCCATGCATCCCGACGATCCGCCGCTCTCGCCGATCCGCGGGGTGGGCCGGATCATGCGCAGCGTCGAAAACTATCAGCGCCTGATCGACCTAGCGCCCAGCCCCATGAACGGGATTACGCTGTGCCAGGGCAATTTTACCCTGATGACCGAGGATCTGCCTGCGGTGATCCGTGCGTTTGGCCGCCAGAACAAGATCTTCTTCGTCCACTTCCGCGACGTGCGTGGCACACCCGAGCGCTTCGAGGAGACCTGGCACGACGAAGGTAAAACCGATATGCTCGCCTGCCTGCGCGCCTACCGCGACATTGGCTTCGACGGCGTGCTGCGCCCTGATCACGTGCCGACGGTCGAGGGCGACAGTAACGAGCATGCGGGCTACTCGTCGTTCGGGCGGCTGTATGCGATCGGTTATATTCGCGGGTTGCGCCAGGCGGTCTATACCGAGGGCTAAATGCTCTAGCGCGGCCAGGGCTGATGACGATTAAGCCATTCATTCCCGGAATAGCCGCTTCAGCGGCCTATTGCTCCACAAGCGTGAGCAGCGCTCTTCAGGGCGCGTAACCCGTACCGAAGGATACCCCATGTTCGAACTACCCCGCGGCGCCCATATTGCGCTGCAAATGCCCGCTGAACCAAGCGAGGAAGATCTCCAGTTTGCGCAACAACTCGGCGTCGAATATGTGGTGCTCTGGACCGACGGCGCTCACGCCGGCTACGACTACTATGCCAGCCGCCGGGCGCTCTTTGAGCAAGCCGGGCTGAAAGTTTATGGCTTCGGCAACTGGGACGTGCATAATCAAGACGCGATTGTGCTCAACTTGCCCGGCCGCGATGCCAAAATTGAGCAGTACAAGGAACATCTGCGCGCACTGGGTCGGGCGGGTATTCCCTACACGACCTACGCGCATATGGCGAACGGGATCTGGAGTACCGCCCCTGAGCCGACACGCGGTGGTGCCCCGGCGCGGGCCTTCAACCTGGCGACGGCTGAATCCGGCCGCTGGTTCGGCCGCGATTACCATCTGCCGCTCTCGCACGGGCGCGCCTACAGCGCCGAAGAGTTGTGGGAGAATTTCACCTACTTCATTCACGAAGTAGCGCCGGTGGCCGAGGAAGCCGGGGTAAAGATCGGCATCCACCCCGATGATCCGCCCGGCGTCGATCTGGCCGGCGTGCCGCGCTGTATCTTTGGCACCTACGCCGGCTACGAACGGGCACTCCAGATCGCCGACAGCCCGAACGTCGGCGTCTGTTTTTGCGCCGGATGCTGGCTGGAGGGCGGCGAACTAATGGGCAAGGGTACACTCGAGTCGATCCGCGCTTTTGCTGAACAGGGTAAGATTTTCAAAGTTCACTTTCGCAATGTCGATGCGCCCTTGCCGCATTTCGTCGAGACATTCCTCGACAACGGCTATATGGATATGTACCAGGTACTGCGTGAACTGGTGGCGGTGGGTTTCAATGGCGTGTTCATTGCCGATCACATTCCAACGATGGTCGGCGGCCCCCGCGTGAGTACTGCTTACACAATTGGCTATATGAAGGCCCTGCTCCAGCGGGCCAACGCGGAGGTCGCCCGGTCATGAAGATTGCAGTTACCGGTGGATCAGGCGGGATCGGGCGCAGTGTTGTCGCCGCCGCGATCGCGCAGGGCCACAGTGCGGTGAATATCGATCGGGTTGCGCCGCCGGCCGATCATCCGCAGCCGGGCGTGCCTTTCATCCAGGTAGACATGGCCGACTTTCATGCCGTTAAGGCGGCGCTGGAAGGTTGTGACGCGCTGATCCACCTCGCTGCCATCCCGGCGCCGGGACATCATCCGGATTATGTTGTGCATAACAACAACGTTATCGGCAGCTACAATGCATTACTTGGCGCAGTGGAACTCGGCATCAGGCGGATCTGTCAGGCGTCGAGCGTGAATGCGATCGGCCACTCGTACAGCCGCGATCCGCGCTACGACTACTTCCCAATCGACGAAGATCACCCGACCTACAATGAAGATCCCTATTCACTCTCGAAGCGGATCTGCGAGCAGCAGGCCGACTCGCTCTGCCGGCGCTACGAAGATCTACGCATTGTGAGCCTGCGTTTCCACTGGGTAGTGGCCGACATAAGTTTGCCGCGCCAACTCTATGCCCGCTCAGAAGTTCCAGGCCGTTCGAAGAGCCTCTGGGCCTGGACGAGTATGGACGCCGCCGTGCGCGCCTGCTTGCTCGGCGTGACAGCCGACTATCAGGGCCATCACCCGCTGTTTATTATTGGCCCAACGACCGTGGTTGATCGGCCTTCGCTCGAACTGGCCCGCGAGTTTTACCCCGAAGTGCCAATTCGCGGCGACCTAAGCGGCAACGCCGGTTTCTTCGATTGCAGCAAGGCCGAGCACGTGCTAGGCTGGAAGCATGATCAAACAGCCTGACAGTTCAGGCGGCAGAGCGGAGCGTGGAGCGTGGAGCGCGGAGCGTGGAGCGCGGAGCACGCGGCCAGGGCTTCAGCCCGCCAGCCGCGCCTCACCGCCAGGCAGCGCCCTTCAGGGCGCGGTTATGATCCCACAGCGTGGTTATGCGTGATTGGCGTGCCGAGAAAATGCCCATAGCGTTCGAGCGCGGTGCTAAGCGGCGGAATAGGATCGCCCGGTACAAATGGTTGCACCGAAATAGTAACCGTGCTGCGCTTCACCGTCCGTTGCCATGTGCCGATGACCTGACCGGCGCTGACGAGGATTGGCTTGAAGACGCCATTGCCGCCCGGAACAATCCGATTGTTGTAGACTGGATCGAGGATGGCGGTACGGTCGCGATACGCGATCAGGAATTCGTCGAACCCCGGCAAGAGCAGCGCTTCGGGCGAATTGTAGGTGCTTCCGGCAGATGGTGCAGCGAAATAGTAGCTCGTACCATCCACAGTTCCCGCTGCGAGTTGATCTGCGGCGGCTCCGAGACCGGCCTTCGCATCGGCGACGGATAACCCTGCCCACCGGACGAAATCGTGCAGCGTTGCCGGCCCGTGGCTGGTGAAGTAGCGCAACGCCAGGCTTGCCAGCGCTTCGTCGCGTGGCAGCCTTGGCCCGGCGGGCAGCCACTCGTCGAGTAGGGCGAAGGTTGGTTGCTTGCCTGCGTGGGCGCCAAAGCAGATCAGTTGGGCATAGGCAAGCTGGGCCAGGATGTTGTAGCCACGCTGATTCCCGGTTGAAATGCCGGCTGCCTCTAACAAGTTGAAGAGCGCCGGGCGTGCGAGTTGGCGCCCTCCCGTGAGGGCGTTCCCGATCACCGTTGCGGCGGCGCTGATCGTCGCGGCGTCGAGGCCGAGTTCACGTAGTCGGCCTCGGCTCTGCTGGATCACGCGTGGTGCGAGCAGGTCGAGCATCCAGCGTACATCGCCGGGTGCCCCAAGGTGGAGCGTGCCCCGCATCAGCCAGGTGCGTACAATGCGTCGTTCGGCGAGCGCCTGTTTAACCATGATTTCGCTTGCAGCTACCGTACGTAAGCCTACCGCCCACAGTGCGGCGGTGTAATCTTGGGCTTGGATTGCGCCCATCCAGTGGACGACTGCGCCGGGTTCACGCAGTGTCGGTTGGGCGATCTGCTGGCTGACCAGCCGCAGCGAACCGATTGACTCATGCTTCATGTGCGCTCCCTAACTCATTGCCGAAAAAGCTCGTACCATCCCGCAATCACCTCAGCCGGATAGACCTCCAGGCGCTGAAGGATCGCGGCGGCAAAAGCGAGCGCGCCGGTTGCGCCGGCAGTGATCAGCAACCCGTCGGTTACAGCCGGGGCATCCTGATAATAATTGCCGCCCTGATAGCCCGTCGCCTCCAGGTATTCACGCGCATTGCTGGTATGCGCTGCCGTGTCGAGCAAGCCGGCCCGCGCCAGTCCGGCTGTTGCGCCGCAGATCGCCGCGACCGGCACACCGGCGCTGAGAAAACGGGCCACATGCGGCATGACCTCGGTAAGTTCACCGGCATCCCAGCTATCACCGCCGGGCAGGATGAGCAGCGCACTCGCCGCCGGATCGAGCTGTTCGAGCGTCAGATCGGGCAGAATGGTTAGGCCGCCCATTGTTTTCACCGGCGCAGCGGTGCTGCCGACCGTGCGTACCTGAAAGCGGCCCGCCGCCTCGGGCGTAAATGGGTGATTGATCCCGGCAATGGCGAAGCTTGGCTCCCAGTCATCAGTCATCAGTCGTCGGTCGTCGGTCGTCAGTCATCAGTCGTCGGTCGTCGGTCGTCGGTCGTCGGTCGTCGGTCA
>JBBRUG010000269.1:0-8589 GCA_038247995.1 Chloroflexales bacterium
CCACTGCCCGGTGCCCCCTGTCTACGACGGGCGCATCCGCATCGTCGGCGCGGACACCGTGGTGCGGGACATCGCGCGCCTCGTCGAGCTGGGCGCCCGCCACATCACCTTCGGCGATCCCGACTTCCTCAACGGCCCCGGCCACGCCATGCCGCTAGTGCGCGCACTGCACGCCGAATTCCCCGCTCTGACCTATGATGTCACGATTAAGGTCGAACATCTGCTGCGCCACGCCGATCTGCTGCCCGAACTGCGCACTACCGGCTGCGTGTTGATCACCAGTGCCGTGGAAGCGCTCGACGACGCGATCCTGGAACGCTTCGCCAAACAGCATACTCGCGCCGATGTCGCCCGCGCCGCCGAACTGGTGCGCAGCGTAGGGATCGGCCTCAACGCTACCTTTGTCGCCTTTACACCCTGGACGAGTCGCGCCGTCTATCGTGCGCTGCTCCACGACATTGGCGCGTTGGATCTGATCGACTGCGTGGCGCCGGTGCAGTATGCCATTCGCCTGCTCATTCCGGCCGGTTCGCGCCTGCTGGAATTGCCCGACGTGCCGACCCTGGTGCAACCGTTCGACCAGCAAGCACTTGCCTACCCCTGGCAACACCCCGACCCGGCCATGGATCGCTTGCAACAGGATGTACAGGCCCTCGCCCAGGGTAGCGCGGCACGCAGCGAGACGCGCACACAGTTCTACACACGCCTGATCGACCTGGTCGATGCGCAGATCGGCGCAATGACGCGCCCGACGCTGGAACATCTGGTGGCGCGCCCGCCAATCCCGTACCTGAGCGAGCCGTGGTACTGCTGAGCGGAGCCAGGCGAGGGGCAGGTTGTCCCTGAGTATGTCTAGCGTAAGGCCGAAGCGAATGCTTCGGCCATGAGAGCTTGTATATGCATGTCCTTTTACTCACCACGCCGTCGTCGTACCGACTGCCTGCCTTTCTTGCGGCGGCGGAGCGGCTCGGCATACCGGCGATCGTAGCTGAAGATACCCCCAAGCCCCTGAGCCGCAAGACGGCGCTGCACCTAGGGGTCGATTTTACCGATGCCGCCGGTGCGCTGGCGACCTGCCTGGATCTGGCCGCCACCCAACCGCTGGTGGCCATAATCGCTGTTGATGACAGTGGGAGCGCGCTTGCCGCGCAGATCAGCGCCAGCCTGGGCATGCCGCACAATGATCCGGCGTCGATTGACGCCGCCCGCGACAAATATGTGATGCGCAGCGCCTTCGCCCGCGCCGGCGTGCCTTCGCCCAACTTTCGCCGCTCCACGACCGACGCCGATTTATCGACACTGGCCCAGCACATTAACTACCCGTGTGTGGTCAAGCCGTTACGCCTGAACGGCAGCCGCGGCGTGATCCGTGCCGACGATCCGGCGCAGTTTGTCGCGGCAGTGCAACGGCTGACTCGGCTACTGGAACGCGTCGAAGGCACGCGCACGCCTAAACCGTTCCTGGTTGAAGATTTTATTCCCGGCGTTGAAGTGGCGCTTGAAGGGCTGATCGACCAGGGGCGCCTGCAAGTGTTGGCCCTCTTCGACAAACCCGACCCACTCGACGGCCCGTTTTTCGAAGAAACGATTTACGTTACGCCTTCGCGGCTCCCACCCGAAACTCAGGCCGCGATCAGCGCCGTTGCCGCCCAGGCCGCCGCTGCGGTAGGATTGCAGCGTGGGCCGTTACATGCCGAGTTGCGGATCAACGAGCACGGACCGTGGATGGTGGAACTGGCTGGGCGGAGCATTGGCGGGCTTTGCTCGCGCACCCTGCAATTCGGCACCGACGCATCGCTGGAGGAACTGATTCTGCGCCAGGCGTGCGGCATGCCGATTGCAGCCCTGGGCCGCGCCGGGAGCGCCGGGGGCGTCATGATGATCCCGATCCCGCGGCCAGGTATCCTGCGTGGGATCGACGGCATCGAAGCAGCGGCAAGTGTACCGGGAATAGAGAGTGTGGAGATTACTGCACCGACGGGCTACGAGCTTGTGCTGTTGCCTGAAGGCGATGCCTACCTGGGATTTATCTTTGCGCGCGGCGCCGATCCGGCGCTGGTCGAAGCGGCGCTCCGCCGCGCCCATGCCGCGCTGCGCTTCACGATCATGCCCGCGATTAGTCTCAGTAGCTAGCCTGGACAGCAAAGCTATCCAGGCTAGCTACGCAATAAATCTACTTACGCTGCGGAGCGCCGCCTTTAGCCGGGCGAGCGGAGGGCGGCGTCCAACCCTCAGGGGCGGCTGCATTCGCGCCAAAAAAGAACTCGTCCATCTGTTGCATCAAAATTTGCTGAGCGTTCGGATCGCCCATGCTCAAGCTATAATGATTCAGGATTAACGTGGCCTGAGCCGGCCAGAGGCCCCAAGCCTGCTGCGACACCTGATCATAAATGCGCTGGCCGAGCGGGCCGGGAAAGGGCGGACGCGCCAGGCCCGGCAGTTCACGCTCATATTTCACACACTGCACCATTCGTGGCGTAGACATATGCATCACTTTCACTGGAATGCGGGTTCAGATCAACAACTAAGCTCATTATACGCGATCATATCCAATGCAGATTCTTTTCCTGGGCATGCCGGGCATCTATGCGCCACCGCACCTGGCGGCACTGCTTGAAGCAGGCATGAATGTCGTCGCCGTCGGCGTGCCGGCGCCACCCGGCGCAGCGCCCGTTGCGCGCTTGCCACCGCTATCACCACAACCAGCACGACCCAATCTGCTTGAGTCGCCATCGTCCCCCGGATTACTTCAGCTTGCTACTGCCGCCAAGCGACCTGTATTTGCGCTCCGTCGGATGCAGCAGCCTACGGTGCAGACAGCGCTGAGCGAGCTTGATCTCGATCTCGTTTGCGTCGCCTGCTGGCCCTGGCGCATTCCGCCGGCTTTGCTGGCACTGCCGCGCCTGGGTTGGCTCAACTCACACCCCTCGCGCCTGCCCGAACTGCGCGGCCCGGCGCCACTTATTGCAGCGCTGCAACACAACATGCGCGTAACCGGCGTTAGCATCCACTGGATGGACACCAACTTCGACACTGGGGATCTCGCGTTGCAGGCAGAATTGGGTTTACCGGAGGGGATAAACGTGGATCAGGCCGAAGCGCTGGCGGCTGAGCTTGGCGCGCGCTTGATGGTTGAGGTGGTGAAACGCCTGCAAGAAGGAAATTTGCCCCGCATACCGCAGACGGAGGGCTGAGAGCGGAGAGCCGAGAGCCGAGAGCGGAGAGCGGAGAGCGGAGTAAGAGAAATACAGTTTTGGTTCACCGTTCCTCTTTTCCTAATTCTCCGGTTCCCTGATTCAGCGCTCAGCATCCTGGCGCTCTTTCCGACGGGGTGGCGTCACTGTGCGCTCAGAGCCGCCCTCGCGGCGTGTGCGACAGCGTGGACAACGGGTCGGCTCGTGGAGAAACCCTTTATCGGCGTAGAACTCCTGCTCGCCGGCGGTGAAAATAAACATCTGCCCACAACTGCGGCAGACGAGTTCCATGTCTTTATAGAAAGGCATACCTATGATCTGGATCGCCCACGGCCCCTGGCCGCTCGGCGCTAGTTGCCCCATCCGAGGCATTCTCTTGAGTATGGCTCCATTGTAGCACGTCGGGTAGCCGATTGCCGTCTTTTCAGGCCGTGAGGCGTGCAGCCTTCACCCATGCCCTGCCATCACCGAACGGTTCTTGCCTTCAAGCTTGGCCCGCTCTTTGGCTGCCTCCACCTGCTCGATTAATTGCTGAACAGCTTCGCCATGCTGTGGATACGCCGCCGCACCGATCGAGATTGTCACTCGAAACGGCCAGTACTGCGAAACCGTCTCTACGCGCCGCCGTAGGCGGTCGGCGAGGCTAGCCGCACCGCTCACGCCGGTATTGGGCAGAATCACCAGAAACTCATCGCCCATACGCCAGCGGGCCAGAAAATCGCTCGGGCGTAGCTGTTCGCGCAGGGTCGCGCTCAGATCATTCAAAAGCTTGTCGCCGGCAGCATACCCGATCTGATTGTAGCGCCGCAGATTATCACCATCGATCAGCAACAACGCACAGGGCTGTTGGTGCGCGGCCGCCTGCACCAGCGCCGTTGCCGCACGTTCATATGCCGCATATACATTTGGCAGGCCGGTAACCGCATCGGTATGCGCCAGATGCTGCGAAGCCTCAAGTTGCGCGCTAAGCACCGCCAAGCGCTGAACCAGGCCATCCACTACCGGCGCGAGATCGGCAACCGGGTGATTGCCGCTTTTAAAGACTGTCACCGGCGGGGCGCCGGTTTGTTGCGCCGCTGCGATCACTTGCTGGATCTGGCTCAGAATCATAACCGGATGCTGGGCCTGATTATGGGTATAGTGCAACAACCCAATCGCCACCGTCGGCGGTCGCAACCCTAAGCGCTCCGCCTCAAAATCGATCCGTGCCGCCAGGCGCTGCGTCACCCGCCGATGGGCTGCATGATCCGCGCCGCTTAGCAGCGCGACAAAATCATCACTCCCAAGCCGATAGATCGTCCCAGGCAACTCCTCGCGCAACACCAGCGCAACCCACCGCAGCGCGCTCGTGCTCGTCTCCGGCTTCAAGCTCATCAGGCCATTCAAATCAATGGCAACCAGCGAAAAAGCATCACGATGCTCGTGCTGGGTGAGCAACCATTCAGCGAAGGCAAGCAGATTGGCGCTGCCCGTAAGTTGATCAAGCGTGAGGCTATGCATACCTGTCCATGGAGGCGGTCGGAACGCGACTGTTGCGCACCGACCACGAACCGGCCGAACCGGCCTACTGACGCAGGCGGGCGGCGTACTTCTTGCGGAACTTGGCCACTTTGGGGGCCACAACTACCTGACAGTATGGCTGACCACCATTACGAGCGAAATACTCCTGATGATAATCTTCCGCCAGATAGAAGGTGCTCGCCGCCGTCACTTCAGTCACAATCGGGTTGTTCCAAAGCTTTTCTGCCGTCAGGTCGGCGATCAGTTGCTTGGCGGCGGCCTGTTGCGCATCGGAATGCGTAAAGATCGCCGAGCGATACTGTGTGCCCGCATCGGCGCCCTGCCGGTTCAGCGTCGTCGGATCATGAATGGTGAAGAACACTTCCAAGATTTCGCGAAAGCTGATTTCTTCCGGTTCAAACGTCACCTGTACCACTTCGGCGTGGCCGGTGTTGCCATCACATACCGCCCGGTACGTCGGGTTGTTTACGTGGCCGCCCATATAACCCGACCCAACATCGGTGACGCCGGAGAGCTGATCGTAGACCGCCTCAAGGCACCAGAAACACCCGCCGCCCAGCGTAGCGACTTCACGGATCGGAGTTGCCATTGAAAAACCACCTTTACTTTTTAAACGAGCGAATAACACCTGTGCACACACTGATTTAGTCTGCCCATGCAGGTATTTGTTTCACAGTCTACTGGATTAAGAGCGCAAGGGCAAGCCGAAGGACGTTGTCGGCATTCAGCCTGCTGAATGCCGACAACGTCCTCAATCTGAGCCTACATTGTACTGGAGAGCGGCCCACCTGAGGGTTGGCGGCGCTGGCGCATGTAGTCGTAACAATTGGTAACATCCCCCTAACCGGATCACCCTGGCTTCGGCCTAATGCTCCGTGGTACAACAATGGTGGAAGTAAAAAGTAGATGGAGAAACAGATGCGCCATAAAATCTTGCTCACCCTCGCGCTGATTGGTACGTTGTTGCTCGCCGCGTGCGGCCAGCAAGTGCCGACGGCCGAAGAGATTGTCGAACGGATGGAGACGGCCAATGCGGCCATGCAGGATGTACACGCTGTCGTTGCCGTTACCTTTAACGGCCCCGAACAGTCAGGCAACCTGCGCGCCGAGGTGTGGATGCAGCGCACCGGCGCTGTCGACGCCGCCGGGCGGCCGATCAGCCAGCTGCGCGCTGAGGTGCTGGAGGCCAGTGAGGCCGATGCGGTCGGTAGCTTGATTGTGAGCGACGGCACGACGTTCTGGCTTTACAGCCCCACTGCCAATACCGCCATCACC
The DNA here is from genome assembly GCA_038247995.1 of Chloroflexales bacterium. Classification (GTDB taxonomy): domain Bacteria; phylum Chloroflexota; class Chloroflexia; order Chloroflexales; family Chloroflexaceae; genus JBBRUG01. The sequence continues at coordinate 5,991 of JBBRUG010000269.1, forward strand.
GGCAGTAGCGACGAAATGAAGGATGTGCCCGCCGCCGGCGGCATGGCCACCGACATGCTCCAGGATATTGTGCAGCAAGGGCTCGATGCTTTTGACCTGGAAGTGCTCGGCGAGGAGCAGGTGGCCGGCAAGAATACCTGGAAAGTGCAGGTGACGCCGAAGCCCGAAACAACCGCACAGCTGCGCCTCGACAGTGTGCTTCAGGGCATGCTCTGGGTCGATGCAGAGCTGGCGTTGCCGCTGAAGATCAGCCTCGACGCCACCGATTTCGGCCAGGGTATGCTGGAAGTGGAGCAGATTGAACTCAACACCGGCCTCAGCGCCGATCTGTTCAGCTTCACGCCGCCGGCCGATGCCGAGATCATTCAGGCCGCCGATCTTGCCGCACAAATGCAGCCGCAGGCCAGTACACTCGAAGAGGCGCGCACCAGCGTTAGCTTCACCCTGCGCGAGCCGACCTACCTGCCGGCAGGCATGGCCCTGACCGAAGTGCGCGTGATGGGCACCAGCACGGTTATCCTCAACTATGCCGGCGCCGGCGCCAGCCTGAGTATTGTGCAGAGCAACGAAGATGTCGGCGACGACCGCGAGCCGCCCGCCGGCAGTAATGTCAGCGAGGTGACTGTCGATGGCGTCCCCGCAACGCTGGTTGAGGGCGCCGATGGTCAGGGTAGCCTGTTAAGCTGGGAAGTGAACGGTGTGCGCTATGTTGTGGCCGGCACACTCAGTGGCGCCGAAGCTATTCAGGTGGCTGAAGGCTTGGAGTAGCTTACAAGGCTGGCGACGAGCATGCTCGTCGCCAGCCTTGTATAATAGAGTGTATGAACTCACCCTTAATCCGCACTAACGCCCTCGCGCGCCGCTACCAACTCGGGAAGACCTTTGTGGACGCCCTGCGCGGGGTTGATCTTGAGGTGCAGTCCGGTGAGTTTGTCGCCCTCGTCGGCCCGAGCGGCAGCGGCAAATCCACCCTCTTGCACCTGATCGGCGGCCTGGTGCGCCCAACCGGCGGCGAAATCTGGGTTAACGACCTGGAGTTGGGCCGCGCCAGCGACAATAAACTGGTGGTTTACCGCCGCGATACTCTCGGTTTCATTTTCCAGAGCTTCAATCTGCTGCCGATCAAGACCGCATGGGAGAATGTGGCCGTGCCGCTGATGCTCAGCAACAAGCCCCAGGCTGAACGCCGCACCCGCGCCGTCGAACTGCTTGGCCAGCTTGGCCTCGGCGAACGCATCGATCATCGCCCTGCCGAACTCAGTGGCGGCGAACAACAGCGCGTCGCGATCGCCCGCGCCCTTGCTAACCGCCCGCGGCTACTCATCGCCGACGAACCCACCGGCAACCTCGATAGCCGCACCGGCACCGAGATTATGCGCCTGCTGCGCAACCTCGTGCGCGACGAAGGACTTACCTTGCTGCTCGTCACCCACGACCCGAGCGTCGCCAGTTATGCCGATCGAATCGTGCGCCTGCGCGACGGTGAAATCGAAGGCGTCGAGACAAATATTGCGCCGAATGAGGTGGTCGAAATGTCGTAAGCCGTAGGCGCGACCACAAGGGTCGCCCCTACGGCGTCGCCCCTACGGCCATGCCCGCAGCCCACGTAAGGTCGAAGCAGCGTCACCCGTTGATCTTCTGGCTACTCCGCTTATTCCCAACGAGCGCTGCTTCGGCCCTAACGGGATCGCCGGTATAATACCCCTTATGAACATCTCCGCGCTGATCTTCGACTTCGACGGCCTGATGGTCGATACCGAAACGCCTGCCTTCGTCAGTTGGCAACGCATCTACGCCGAGCACGGCCACGAACTCACCCTGGAGCTCTGGCAGGGCGCGCTCGGCAGCAGCCACGGCTTCGACGCATTAACCCACCTGGCTGAACTGGTGCGCTTCGCCGACCCTGGGCGCGAACTGGATACCGCACTGCTCGCCGCCGAACGCCAGCGGCTGAAGGCCGAACTCAGCGCCGGCTACGGCTTGCTCCCCGGCGTCGCCGCGTTACTTGACGCTGCACAATCCGCTGATTTACCCTGCGCTGTCGCCTCCAGCAGTTCACGCAACTGGGTCGAGGGCTGGCTCGGTCGCCTCGGTGTGCGCGAACGTTTTGTCACGGTATGCACCGCCGACGATGTAGTGATCACCAAGCCCGACCCGGCACTGTTCCTCCAGGCCGCCGCCGGCCTGGGGTATCCACCTGCCGCTTGCCTGGTGCTGGAAGACTCGGCCAATGGCGTGCGTGCCGCCCGCGCCGCCGGGTGCCCGGTGGTCGCCGTGCCTGGCCCCACCACCCACCGCCCGACCCTCCCGCCGGTCGATCTGCTGCTGGAACGGCTCGACGCCATGCCGCTTGCGGCGATCATCGCTGAAATTGAGCACGTGCGAAAGAGCGCACAGTGAACGAACTAATCAACCTGCGCGAAGCGGCGCTGAGCCTGGTTACCGGCGGGCGCAACGCTGCAACGCTGAACGAAAAGCCGCCCGCCGGCGCGCTCCCCTCGCCTGTCGCCCCCGCTGATCTGGCCGTAGCTTTACGCGAACTAAAGATCGCCGCGATCAGCGCCGACGGCGCCCAGGTCGATTATGCGGCATTGACGCA